>NZ_JAPVYE010000001.1:0-476075 GCF_041431685.1 Streptococcus sp. 20925_1_22
CGCTGTCTGGTTATGATGGCAATGACCTTCTGGATGGCGGAAATGGTAATGATAAACTTGAAGGCGGCTCTGGTGATGATACCTATATCTTCGATTTAGGTCATGGTCAGGATACCATTAGCGATTCCGAAGGCCTAAGCACCATTCGCTTTGGTGCTGGAATTGCATTGGCAGACTTGCAGGTAAGTCATCCTGCTAATAGTAGCTGGTCGACCGTATTGACCAATACTAAGACTGGTGATAGCATCACATTTAGTAACTTCCGCTACTCAGCATCTTACCGCAATCTGAAACTGGTCTTTTCGGACGGTACAGAGCTAGGTGTGAGTGATGAAGGCAGTCCGTTCCGTACACTCTATGGTACATCTGAGAGCGAGTATTTGAGTTCTCCGATTAGTAATATGACCATTTATGCTGGTACTGGTAATGATACACTCAATGGGTCATCTGGTTCAGATAAACTCTATGGTGGAGATGGCAATGATGAGTTGAATGGTGGAGATGGCAATGATCTACTAGATGGCGGTTCTGGCAATGATAAGCTCTCTGGAGGAGCTGGTGATGATACCTACATCTTCGATTTAGGTCACGGTCAGGATACCATTAGCGATTACGAAGGTCTAAGCACCATTCGCTTCGGGGAAGGGATTGCATTGGCAGACTTGCAGGTAAGTCATCCTGTTAATAGTAGCTGGTCGACCGTATTGACCAATACTAAGACTGGTGATAGCATTACATTTAGTAACTTCCGCTACTCAGCATCTTACCGCAATTTGAAACTGGTCTTTTCAGACGGTACAGAGCTAGGTGTGAGTGATGAAGGCAGTCCGTTCCGTACACTCTATGGTACATCTGAGAGCGAGTATTTGAGTTCTCCGATTAGCAATATGACAATTTATGCTGGTGCTGGTAATGATACACTCAATGGATCATCGGGTTCAGATAAGCTCTATGGTGGAGATGGCAATGATGAGTTGAATGGCGGCTCTGGCAATGATCTATTAGAGGGCGGTGTGGGCAATGATAAGCTCTATGGAGGTGCTGGTGATGATACCTATATCTTCGATTTAGGTCATGGTAAGGATATCATTAGCGATTCTGAAGGCCTAAGCACCATTCGCTTCGGGGAAGGGATTAGTCCAGAGAATCTGAAGCTTTTTAAAAGCGATAACTGGAATTTATCTCTGACACAGGGTGATGACCAGCTGATTTTGAACAATTATTTTTATAGTAGCTCTTATAGAAACGTTCGTTTGGAATTCTCGGATAAACGTACGGCAACCGTTAACGATCAGTTAATGACTCTGGATGTGAAGGGTGCACCAGTTAGTGAATCAGTTGTTACGCCTGCTGTTCAAGCGCAGACACTAGTAACTCTTGTAAACAATGTTGCTTCAAGCAATCCAGTCACGAATACGAGTCCGTTACCCCAAGCAAGCACAACGGAAATACGATCAGTGACTCAATCTCAACTACTAGTTCAGGAAGTATCTGCTCTGCCAAGTGAAAATACTGTATCGGCTGTTAATTCAGCTGTTAATACAAATACGAATCTCTTTACAGAGCAACTAACGGTACAATAGTACAGCAAGAGAAATTAGGGGCGATTTTGTTCCCTAGTTTCTTGTTTTTAGAAGATAGACAATGAGAGAGGATTAAGAAAAAGAAATGAATTATGAACACCTGTCTACTTATTCGGCAGTGGAATGTTTTTTGATTATGTCACAATTTTTAGGAGTGCAGGCAAGCGAGGAAGATTTAAAACAAATCTCTGCCAATAGTTCCTTTAATGAGTCAATTCCTTTTATGTTGGAAGCAGCAAAACACTACCAACTTAAAGGGAAATATGTTGTCTTACCGATGAAAGATTTGGTCAAAAAAGCAGGAAGTATGGTTCCCTTCATAGCTCAAGACAGGGAGGGGAGTTACTTTATTATTGCAAGATTACAGGAAGAGGAAGTTTTGCTTCTCTATCCAGGAGAGTCCAGTCCTCATTTACTATCGCTAGAAAAATTGAAGGAAAAATGGGATGGCTCTGCTATTCTCCTGACTAAAAAAGGATCCTTAAGAGGAGGAGATTCACTTTTTAGCTTTAAGTGGTTTATTCCAACGGTATTGCGTTTTAAGACAGCCTTTATCCAAGTATTGCTGGGAATTTTTGTTATTCAGATTTTGGGGATTTCAACTCCCATTATGGTTCAGGTCATTATTGACAAGGTTCTGTCTCATCATAGTTTGTCCACTTTGACCGTCATCGCCATTGGGATTGGTCTAGTATATATTTTTGAGCTGATTCTGTCTTTGGCTAAGAACTATTTATTTACCCATACGACCAACCGTATTGATGTACTACTAAATGCACGCTTGTTTAAACATTTATTTGCTCTGCCACTGCGCTATTTTGAGGCCAGAAGAGCAGGAGAGACGGTTGCAAGAGTTCAGGAGCTACATCATATTCGGCAATTTTTGACAGGAACACCTCTATCATCTCTGATTGATGCGTTTTTCATCCTAGTCTATGTAGCGGTTCTATTTTTCTATAGCGTTCCTCTGACATGGCTGGTGTTGGCATCTATTCCCTGTTTCGCACTTCTTTCAGCCATTGTGACCCCCCTCTTTAAAAAAAGTTTGGATGAGCAATTCCAAGCAGGTGCAGAGACCAGTTCCTTTTTGGTGGAGTCTATTCAGGGGGTACAGACAGTCAAGTCCTTTGCTTTGGAATCGAAATTTGAGCAGAAGTGGGGAGACCTTCAGGCGGATTATGTCAAGGCCAACTATCGAACAGCCATGATTGCCTCCAATTCAGGAGCGGTTGGACAATTTATTCAGAAAGCGTTTGATCTTTTGATTCTTGTTTTTGGTGCATTAGCTGTAATTGATGGTAAATTTACCATTGGGCAATTAGTTGCTTTTAGAATGTTATCTAGCCATATCAGTGGTCCTGTACTTCGTTTAGTTCAGCTTTGGCAAGAGTATCAACAAGCATCCTTATCAGTAACTCGTATTGGTGATATTTTTAACTCTCCAACTGAACTACGTCCAAATGGCTTGGCAGAATTGCCAACTTTAGAAGGGAAGATCGTTTTTGATCACGTTCGTTTTCGCTACCGTTCAGATGCTTCGGATGTTATTAAAGATATGAGCTTTACTATTCCGGCTGGTAGCATTGTTGGAGTAGTTGGTCGGAGCGGTTCAGGTAAAAGTACCTTATCCAAGCTCATTCAGCGACTTTATATCCCAGAGGCTGGGAAAATCTCTATTGACGGTTTAGACCTGTCTTTGGTTAATCCAGAGCAGTTGAGACGGCAGATTGGCATTGTTTTGCAGGAAAACTTTATGTTTAACGGTACTGTGCGGGAAAATATATCTATTCATTTGCCTCTAGCAACTATGGATGAGGTTGTAGCTGCCGCTAAGACAGCAGGAGCGCATGACTTTATTCTAGCTCTTCCTCAAGGATATGATACCGTTATTGGCGAGAAAGGACTGGGTTTGTCTGGGGGGCAGAAACAACGTGTTGCCATTGCTCGCGCTATTTTAGGTAATCCTAAAATTTTGATTTTTGATGAAGCGACCTCAGCTCTGGATTATGAGTCAGAACGAATTATCCAAGATAATCTAAAGACTATTTGTCAAGGACGTACGGTGCTTATTATTGCTCATAGGCTTTCTACATTGGCTGAAGCTGAAAAAATATTAGTAGTTGATGAAGGAAATGTGGTGTCTTATGATAGCCATGAACGACTTCTTGAAGAAGATGGGCTATACGCACATCTCTATCGTCAACAGGAAAGGGTGGGATAAGATGGATATGAATAAAAATGCTCCCTTAACCAACTATTTACGAAAATATAGGCAGCAAAAAGATAGGACACTAAAATATGACTTTATGCCATCGTTGTTAGAGATTGTTGAGCGACCTGCGCATATTGCGGGGAAATGGATTATAATTTTAATTAGTCTTCTATTGCTCATAGTCTTGCTTTGGGCTTCTTTATCAAGAATTGATGTGGTTGTTGTTGGAACGGGAGAAATAGTGCCTGAGGAACGGGTGCAGTCAGTTTCTAGTTTAACTAATGGCATAGTTAAGTCTATGAACGTCAAGGAGGGTGACCAAGTTGAAAAGGGAACAACCATATTAGAACTAGATGATGCAGTAACCAAACAAAATGTCGGACAATTAGAAAACAGCCTCACCGAAATCAACTCTTCCATCGCAGTAATTCAAAAATATCAGGCTGATAAGAATGTCTCTATTCAATTATCAGATTATGATTCTTCGGCTCAGAATGCTGTTCAGAGCTTGATATCTGAAAACAATCTTTATCGTCAGCAATTATCACAAGCTGATGCTAACTTAGTAACTGCACAGTATGATACTAGTCTTGCTCAAAAAATGGCAACTTTGACGGAAAATAAACGAAAAACCGAGACGGATCTAGCTCAGCAACATTATATTTTAGAACATCTAGCAATTAAAGCTCCTTCAACAGGTCAAATTGCTAGTCTATCTGTTAGTTATATTGGACAGAATGTTAGTTCAGAAAATCCAATAGTAACAATTCTACCTAGTAAATCAGAGTTGATATTTGAAGCACAAGTATCTGATAAGGATCGTGCAGATATTCAAAAAGATATGGAAGCAGTTGTAAAACTACAAGCTTATCCTTATTCTGATTATGGGACGATCCCTGGCAAAGTGACTTATATAAGTCCGACAGCTTTTCAAGTAAAAGGGAAAGGAATGGTATACATAGTCAGAATCTCAGTTGATAAAGAGAAACTGCATAAAGGAGTGAGCTTGATTTCAGGATTATCTGGCACTATTGAAATTAAAACTAGTAGCAGGAGCGTATTGGACTATTTTCTAGACCCTATTCGGGATGGTTTAAATGGTAGTCTGAAAGAAAAATAGTTATATTTTCAGTATGAATAGAGTCATAGTTCGAACAACTAGCTAATATATTTTTAAAGGGATGTAAATTTGCTTTTACTTCCTTTTTCTTTTTTAACTGAATTATTATATTCCTAAAATGGTATCTTCCTGTGATATTTTTAAAAAAAGTACAACTTTTTGAGCATTTTTTATTGACTTGTAGGCTGAAAGTGTTATACTAAATGAGTACCTTCATTGGTTTACCTCAAACCTGTTGTGATGTAAGTTAATGAAGCCTTAACCACGCTGTTTGCTGAGCTTGACTCCGGGCAGTGTGGCTATTTTTTTATCTAAAGAAAAATACTAGGAAAATATTCTTATTATGAAAAATCATATCGTTCTTTTTGAGCCTCAGATTCCGCAGAATACCGGCAATATCGCCCGTACTTGCGCTGCGTCTAATTCACCGCTTCACATCATCAAGCCCATGGGTTTTCCCATTGATGACCGCAAGATGAAACGGGCGGGGCTGGACTATTGGGATAAGCTAGACATCACCTACTATGACAGTTTAGACGATTTTATGGAGCAGATGGATGGCCGACTTTATCTGATTTCTAAGTTTGCAGAGAAGGTCTATTCTGAGGAAAACTTTTCAGCAGAAGGTTCGCACTATTTTATGTTTGGTCGTGAGGACAAGGGACTGCCAGAGGAATTTATGCGTCGTCATCCAGAAAAGGCTTTGCGTATTCCCATGAACGACCAGCATGTCCGCAGCCTCAACGTTTCAAACACAGTCTGTATGATTGTCTATGAAGCCCTGCGTCAGCAAAATTTTGCTGGCTTAGATTTGGTACATGAGTATGAAGCGGACAAGCTGAAGTAGCGGAATGAATGCATCTAAGCAGTAAATTTTCCTAAGAGATAGAATACTATTGTTGAAACATTATTAATTACATCAATCAAATTGCTTGCTCTGGCAGGCTTTTTTTGTTATGATAATGATGTCTTCAGGGCTGGGTGAGATTCCCGACCGGCGGTAACTTTTGGCTTGGAAAATGTTTTTTCCTCAATGCCAAATCAAGTCCGCGAGCGCAAGCTGATGTGGTGAGATTCCACAACCGACAGTATAGTCTGGATGGGAGAAGACGAGAGGCAGTGAAGCAATCTTGCCGTTTAATCTTTATTTAAGGGCGGAGCCTTATACTAAATAATCATTAGCTGACAAGCTTTTTTCAGTGGCCTTTCCGGCTTCTCTAATTTTTATAAATTGGAGGAACCTGTGATGACAAATACTCGTAAGTTGGCGATTGTAGCAGTTTTATCTGCTCTATCATTTCTACTCATGCTTTATGAGATTCCCTTGATAACCGAGTTTCTAAAGTTGGATTTTTCAATTATTCCGATTTTACTGGCTTTGGTGGTCTTGGATTTCAAAAGCTCTCTGGCAGTGCTCTTGATTCGCTCTGTCTTAAAGCTAGCTTTGAATAATCATGGTATAGACACTCTTATCGGTCTCCCCATGAATATATTGGCAGTAGCTGTATTTGTTTCTGCTTTTGCACTCTTATGGAAAAAAAGGAAAAACTTGTCTGACTATGTGAAGGCTTCTCTGGTAGCAACACTTGGTCTAACTGTCACTATGATCGTTTTAAATGTCATTTATGCAGTTCCTCTCTTTGCGAGATTTGCTGGTTTTGATATTTATAAAACATATGGCCTATCCAAGTATCTGCTGACTATGATTGTCCCTTTTAACCTATTAGAAGGAGTGATTTGGGCTATCGTCTTTTGGCTAATTTACACGCTCTTGCAGCCCGTCCTAAAACGCTATGAAAAATAAACAATCTTATCTAACAAAGGGCTCTTTTGCCCTTTTACTTTTCGTCATACTAGGCTACATGGTCAAGTTTTATCCTGAGCAACTGACCAGCTTTGACACCCCGATTCAGACCTGGCTGCGGGGAGACTTGCCTGCAGCTTTGACGACATTTTTCAAACTAGTGACCAGTGTGATTGATCCGATGGGGATTATCATCTGGGTTTCAGCTCTTGTCCTGTTTTTCCTTTATAAAAAATGGAAGCTGGAAGCTGCCTTGCTAGCGGGAAATCTGGTCTTACATGGGATTTTGATTAAGATGATTAAACTCGTTTACCACAGAAGCCGACCGAGTCTTTCGCATTTGGTCGAAGAGGGCGGTTACTCTTTCCCGAGCGGACATTCCATGGCGACAGCCATTGTTCTTGGGACCTTGATTATTATCGCTCAGCAACGGATTCAAAACCAAAAAATCAAGCGCTTGGTACAAGGCCTGCTTCTGGTCTATATCTTCACTGTTATGGCCTCCAGAGTCTATCTGGGCGTGCACTATCCGACAGATGTTATCGGAGGGGCCTTGATGGGCTTTGCCATTCTCAATATCGAATTTCCCTTTTATGACAAGCTGCGTTTTCAGTGGCGTTTCAAGGGAAAGCAGAAATAAATATAGATACGAAAGGTTGGCTTTGCTGGCCTTTTTGTCTTGACAAAGAAAATCCCTTTCTTTAAGATAGGAACAAACAAGATTAGGAGGTCAGAATGTCCAATTTGAATCAAGAACTCATTGATGCTATTTTGGCATTAGTAGATACCATTCCCTCTGGGCGCGTGGCAACCTATGGCCAGATTGCCCGTTTGATTGGTCGGCCTAAAAACGCTCGCTTGGTGGGAAAGGTTCTCAGTCAATCGGAACTTTATGTCGGCAAGCATCCTTGCCATCGGGTGGTCAATGCTGCAGGGCGTCTCGCACCTGGCTGGGAAGACCAGAGGCACTTGCTCTGGGCTGAAGGAGTGGACTTGAAGGCTAATGGTTGTGTGGATTTGAAAGTCTATTTGTGGGAACGGTGATTTCCTTCTTTCCCTGTGAAAGAGGGAATTTTTGTTTCTCAGGTCTTTTTTGTGGTAGAATGAAAGGTATGAAATCTTACAATGCTTTGAATGATTATTATCGAAAACTTTTTGGAGAAAAGACTTTTAAGGTGCCCATCGATGCGGGCTTTGACTGTCCCAATCGGGATGGGACGGTAGCGCATGGAGGCTGCACTTTCTGTACCGTTTCGGGTTCAGGCGATGCCATTGTGGCGCCGGATGCGCCCATTCGGGAGCAATTCTATAAGGAAATTGACTTCATGCACCGTAAGTGGCCAGATGTTCGCAAGTATCTGGTCTATTTCCAGAACTTCACCAATACGCATGAGAAGCTAGAAGTTATCCGTGAGCGCTATGAGCAAGCTATAAATGAGCCTGGTGTTGTGGGACTTAACATCGGTACTCGGCCGGACTGTTTGCCTGATGAGACCATTGCCTACTTGGCTGACCTGTCTGAGCGCATGCATGTGACTGTAGAGCTGGGGCTTCAGACTACCTATGAGGAGACTTCAGATTTGATTAATCGTGCCCATTCTTATGATCTTTATGTAGAGACGGTCCAGCGAGTCCGTAGACTGGCTCCCAAGGCGGAGATTGTCTCTCACTTGATCAATGGCCTGCCGGGTGAGACCCATGACATGATGTTGGAGAATGTCCGCCGCTGTGTGACGGATAATGACATTCAGGGGATTAAGCTCCACTTGCTTCACTTGATGACTAATACCCGTATGCAGCGGGATTATCATGAGGGGCGGCTGCAGCTGCTCAGTCAGGAGGAGTATGTCTCCATCATCTGCGACCAGCTGGAGATTATCCCCGAGCATATCGTCATCCACCGTATCACGGGCGATGCTCCGCGAGACATGCTGATTGGCCCTATGTGGAGCCTTAATAAATGGGAAGTTCTCAATGCCATTGAAGCAGAAATGCGTCGTCGTGGCAGCAAACAAGGCTGTAAAGCAAAGGAGCAGAAATTCGTATGTTAAGACCTTTACAGATGGCCCATTCCTTTTTGGCAGAAGTGGTGACCAAGGAAGATACTGTTGTGGACGCTACCATGGGCAACGGACATGACACTCTCTTTCTGGCTAAGTTGGCCAAGCAAGTCTATGCTTTTGACATTCAGGAGCAGGCTGTGGAAAAGACCCGCCAGCGCTTGGCAGAAGCTGGCTTGGACAATGCCCAGCTAATCTTGGCTGGCCATGAGACCCTGGACCAATACACGGACCATTTCAAGGCAGCTATTTTTAATCTTGGCTACCTGCCTTCGGCGGACAAGTCTGTCATTACTCGACCTGATACGACGCTGGAAGCTTTGGAAAAGGTCTGCCGAGGCTTAGAAAAAGGCGGCCGTGCAGCTATCATGATTTACTATGGGCATGAAGGTGGCGAAGTTGAAAAAGATGCGGTGCTAGACTTCGTTAGTCAACTGCCCCAGCAGGACTTCACTGTTGCTCTCTACAAGACCATCAATCAGATTAACAATCCGCCTTTCCTGGTCATGATTGAGAAATTGAGAGAAGGAACTTGAGATACAATAAGGATACAGAGAGAAAAGCCAGACAATAGGAGCTTTCAGTACTGTATCCTTATTTTTTAAATTGTGACACTCAAATAAATAGGTCTAAAAGAAGAGAATTATGATGTGTGTAAATTTAAAGTCTTATATTTTCTTACAAAGAAGATATAAGACTTTTGACATTTTTTAGTTTATATGATAAGCTATGACTGTAAAATCAAAAAACGTCACAGAGTTTTTAGGAGGAAGTTATGGCTACTGCTTTTACTACTGAAGAAAAGGAAGTAATTAGAAAGAAATTACATAAAGTTGCAAAGGAATGCCTTCAAAGATATGGGGTTAAGAAAACCACAGTTGACCAAATGGCAGCAATGGCAGATATCTCCAAAGGTTCTTTTTATAATTTTTATTCCTCAAAAGAAATGTTATTTTTTACGGTCTTAGAAGAATATCAAATAGATGTTATGAATCGCCTGACAGAACAATTAGATATGGAAGTCAAGATAGATACAAATCGTCTGGTACAGTTACTTTATGATTTTTATCAAGATTTTCGCTATTCATTTATGTATACCATATTTAAAAATCATGAAATGGAATTACTCGTAAGAAAATTGCCGAAAGAGGTGATAATAAATCATCATCTGATAGACGATAGGATGGTTAAAAAAATTGTATCCCGAATCAACATTAGAGAAAATGTATCTGTAGAAATCGTCTCTGCTTTATTTAGAACGATTGCTATGACTATATTACACATCGAGGAAATCGGTGAAGAACAATTTGATACTACATTGAAGTTAGTCATACAAGGAGTTGTGGAACAAATTACTAAGGAGGATAGGTAATGGTGAAAGAAGCAATTAGAACCGCAAATCTTTCTAAAAGATATGGAACAAAAAATGTTGTCAACAACTTGAATCTATCAATAAAAAGTGGTGAAATAGTAGGTTTTTTAGGACTGAATGGTGCAGGGAAAACAACGACGATGAGAATGATGCTAGGATTGATAAAATCTACATCAGGAGAATGTTATATCCAAGGAAAAAAGTTAGATCTGAATAATTTAGAACTTCGAAACGAAATAGGTTATATTATTGAGACGCCTCATTCTTATCCAGACTTAACTGTGAGAGAAAATTTAGAAATCGTTAGTAAATTAAGAGGGGTTAATAAAGATAATATTGACTGGGTAATTGAGAAATTAAAACTAAAGCAATATGAACATAAACAGGAGAAGCATCTTTCTTTAGGAAATGTTGCGCGTTTAGGAATTGCAAAAGCGATTATTCATAAACCTAAAATCCTAATTCTAGATGAGCCGACAAATGGATTAGATCCTTTTGGAGTTATTGAAGTTAGAGAACTATTAAAGGAATTGGCGAATAATCTAGGCACAACTGTTCTTATTTCCAGTCATAATCTGGAAGAAATATCTAAAATTGCTACTAGGATAGTTATTGTACATGAGGGCAGACTTATAAGAGAAGTTGAAAGCAATGAATTAGAGCAGTACTTAGAAAAGAAGTTACTAGTAAGAGGCTCTAATAATAAGGCCATGAAAGAAGTATTATCTAACCATGGCTATCATGCAAACATTCAATCAGACACAGAAAATAATATCGATTTCTTAGAACTAATTGATACAAAATCTGTGGAATGCCCGGAAGATGTTGCTACATTGCTGGTTCATGCAGGTTATCCACCTAAAACACTGATTGTTGAAAAAGAAGATTTAGAGCATTATTTCTTAAGAATACTGAATGACTATAATGGAGGTGTTTCGAATGAAAAAGCTTAGTTCCTGTATTTTAATTGAATGGAGAAAGCTGATAAAATCAAAACTTTCCATCGTAACTGCTTGTTCTATCTGTTTAGTTCCTTTTATTGTTGGATTGTTTGCAACTATGATGAAATATCCAGAGAATTTCAAAAATCTTGGTTTGATTTCTGCAAAAATGGAAATGATGAGGATAACAGACTGGTCGTCGTACTTAATGACCGTATCACAAGTCATTTCTGTTGGGGGATTGCTCATTTTTGGATTTACAGCATCTTGGATTTTTGGCAGAGAATATTCTGATAAAACGATGATAGACCTATTAGTACTCCCGATAAGAAGGGATACAATCGTATTATCCAAGTTTATCGTTGTCGCTCTATGGAGCTATATTCTATCAATTTTTGCTCTTTTATTAGGATTATTAGCTGGCAATCTGATTGGACTTGAGGGTGGAAGCTTAACGGTGATTCTCAAAGGTATACTTACTTTTGGTTATTGCACCACTCTTACGATCGTACTCTCTACTCCAGTGGCCTTTTTTGCTTGTTTAGGCCGGGGATATTTGTCTCCATTGGCATTTATCATTTTTACTATTATTTTTTCTCAGCTTGGTTCTGCTCTTAACTTTGGGAAGTATATTCCATGGGCGATTCCTGCACTCGCAAGTGGTATTGCAGGAAAAGCATTATTGAATTTTGGGAGCATTGTCAGTTTATTTGGGGTAAGTATTCTAGGTCTTATCACAACAATAGCTTGGTGGAGGTATGCTGATTACGATTAAAATGAAGTGATAAGAATGCTAATAACACAAGGCTAAGTCTTATTCATTTCGATTCAAAACAACCCCTCCTGTTCAGATTGAAAAACAAGAGGGGTTATATTATGACAATCGAAAGTTTTGGGGGAGAGGGGACTATGTGAATATCGTTGGCCTAAATGAAAAGATAGTTTCTAAATATATACGCGATTGGGAAAAAATGACCTTGTCTTTGACAAGTTAAGTGTCAAAGCGTTCTCAGATGGCAGTTTTAGAATAAGATAAAAGCCTATTTTTACGGGAATTAGTCAAGTAATCATAGCATTAACCTAAAAGAAGTTCAGCGAACGTCTTTAGACGTCGCTAGAGAGAAACGGCTTATAGCCGGTGTACAAGCCACTCGTTTTCACGGGTGGTTATGATTTCTCAAAATGAGCAAAAAAGCAGTAAACCATTGCGATTTACTGTTTTAAACATTCTTTGATTCAATTAGACAAACTGGGATTTATAATCCATTCGCATGAGCCAATTTATGTTCCTGGCTATTTATATAATCTTCGTGTTTGTGATTATGCCTCTCCTCATTTCCGAAGTGCTTATGCTCATGTTCATGAGTGATTACATGAGTATGTGTCACGCCGTTATGTGTATGAACAATCGTATGCGTATGCTCATGAAGATGCTGCTGTATCATAGTGTCATATACTACGAATACAGTTCCTAGCAACATCAGAGCCAGCCCTATAAAATATTCTAGAGCCAATTTTTCTCCATTTACTGCAAAGGCTAAAAATGATCCCACAAATGGTGCTATAGCATAAAAAGAACTTGTCTTAGCTGCACCTAAGTCTCTTTGCGCTCTTATATAAAGAAAAATACTTAATCCGTATGCTACAAATCCTAATAGCATAACTTCGGCAATGTATTTCATTTCTGGAATCTTTTCGCCAAGTAGCAATGCAATAGTAAATGAACCTCCGCCAGAAAAAATGCCTTTTAGCAAAACAATCTCATATGTGCTTTTATCTGACATCTTTCTTGTACAGTTATTCTCAAGTCCCCAGCAACAGGTTGCCAGTATCACAAAAAAAGAACCTATAGAAAACTGGAAACTATCACTTCCCTCAAATGACAAAACAATACTAGATAGCGTAATAAATCCAATGGCAATCCACAGCTTTCTTGATACCTTCTCCTTGAAAAACAGTAATGCCATTAACGCAGTCGCCACAATTTCAAAATTACCAAGGAGTGACGCATTAGATGCTGTTCCCATTTTTATACCTATCATTAAAAATATAGGGGCGGCTATATCTAATCCAATCATTCCGATTGTATAAGGTAAATCCTGCTTTGTAAGTCTCTCTGATTTTTTCTCTTTTTTTATGTGAAATAAATACATTATTCCAACGCCAAGACCAGCACCAAGATAAAGAAAAGCGGCAATAAAAGTTGGTGTAACATTATTCAAAAGAACTTTTGAAAATGGCGTGTTAATTGCATAAAATCCAGCTGCTAACAGTGCTAATATAACTGCACTCGTCTTTGTTTTCTGCTTCAACATTTGTCATCCCCTTTGCTCTGTATATTCTAATTCGCTTCCCTAAACATTTTTACTATTATATCATATATTTACTTAATGTTAGAGCCCTAGCTCTTGCTTCTTAACCTGTGTTAGTCCTCTATTTTCTTTTACTAGTGTCTCTAAACAATTTCTAACACTTTTAGCTCTTTCCATTTAATATAGAATTTCGGTTTTGACTTTGACTACATCGCATCAATACTCTTGCCTCTTCAAAATGCCTGTTAGGGTTGCTTTATTCCAGTTATTGCGATTTTCTTGATTCAAAAATTACTGACTCTTTTATTTTGGAAAAATGAGCAAAAAACAGTAAAACTTTTTGATTTACTGTTTTAAACATTCTTTGATTCAATTAGACAAACTGGGATTTTTAGATTTTAAGCCTTAAGGAAAATAAAATGGGCTATTCTCCTTAAGCATATTCTATAATATTATAGTTTAATGCAGAGTGTAGCTATATAGTCATTTCCATAGCGTGATAATCTATGTCTTTTGTCACACGATTCATAAAAATCTATCATAGCGAGACCATTTTTGAGTTGTCCTCTAATCTGAGTTTCTAAGGTATGGCTAAATTCATATCCATATTCTGGATTTATGGATATCTTGCCTTCCTCTTCAAGCTCTTTTGAATTAAAAGGTATTGAAAACTTTAAAAGTAATTCCTCATCAGGTTTGTCCCATACAATGTCAGCATCATACATGTATATCCATGGGTTCATAAATCCGACCATTAACAGTCCACCCTTTTTCAATACTCGAGAGGCTTCTTTATACATGTTTTCTAAATCTTCTATATATGCATTTGAAACCGGATTAAAAATAATATCAAAAGTTTCATTTTCAAATGGAAATGCTTTTGTCATATCGCCTTGAACTGTATTGATTTTTAAGCCTTCTCTTTTAGCAACCAACTCATCTCTTTGTAATTGTGATTTAGAAAAATCCATTATGGTTACATCATAACCCTTTATAGCAAAAACTGGTCCCTGCTGTCCACCACCACAAGCTAAACCTAATATCTTTTTTCCGTTGGCTTTTTCAAACCATTCTTTCGGAACTTTTTTCCCAACAGTTAATGCAACAGAAATTGGATTATTTCTAACTTCTTCTAATTCTTCATGTGTCAATGGCTCAGTATAGTCATTTTTTACATTATTCCATCTATCTTCATTTAATTTTATATAATTGTTCATCTTATAATCTCCTCGTAATTTTATACTATTTCGATTTAAGTTGAATGTGTTGCCATTACATTTTTCTCACCTCTACAAATTCCAATTTGACGCACTGTAGATGATTCTCATTTCACATGCTACATCTGAAATGCTGTTATCCAAAAACATATTCCGGCTATAAGTGAAATCGGAGTCATTACATATTTTTCTTTCTTACTTTTTGAAATCATATTCATAATCGTATTCAAAGACAGGTAAGCGGCAAAGAAGAAACAAATATATTTAGTAACCTTAAAAGACAGCCACAAGGGAAGCAAACCTCCGGCTTGCAAAATAATGATCATGGCAAAAACTTGAATAGCCAAAGAAACGACTGCCGCAAGTCTAAATTTCTTAGGTAAGATTTTATGTTGTCCACCCATTGTAAATTCGCCCAAAGGCAGACCGCAAGCAACAAGAACTGTCATAATTGCTATAACTCCAAATAATACTGCACCTAATATTGAAAACATAAATCACTATTCTCCCTTCGTAAAATATAAAAAGTTTCAGTTACAAAATCAACTTTGTGTCACTTAATGTTCCTATAAAATTATAAGAAATTCTTATCAAGTGTTCAAGTTTTATAGGTCTTTCTCAAGCTGGTCTGTTGATTTCCCTTTTCCTTTGTTCTTCCACCAATCGCTCAGGTCGACTAAGGATTGAGCGGCGGAAGGGATGAGAAGGAGGACATAGATATAGACATACTGGCTCTTGGTTTCCCAGAAGAAGTGGAAGAGGCCGCCCCCCAAGAGAAAGATGAAGGGATAGAGGTCAAAAGGCGTCAGTTTTTCCTCGGCGACGAAAAATTTATGCAGGATAAAGAAACAGGAGAGCAGATAGATGCTGGCTAGCAGCGTTAAGAGCAGGAAATTAACAATCTGATAACCTTTTCTTTCCTCATAAATGCTGCGCAGGACAGCTGGCTTCATATATTGCTGGCGCTCAATCTGAGGCCCAGTCCAAATAGATTGAAAAGTCGGCTCAGTCCAAGTCGACTTGACCTTTTCGTAGAAGAATTTGAGCGCATAAGCAGGATGCTTACTGAAGTGAATCAAAATATCCTTCAAATCCCGAGTGGCCATTTCTGTAGCCAAATTTTCATCGTATTTGTTGCGCTTGAGAATCTTGGTATTGTAGGCATCGTACCAGCCTCCCAAGGTCTGCCGATTAGGATCATCCCGCAGGCCCATAGTGATGTAGGCGATTTTTGGGGTGCCGACACCGATCTTGCCCCCAATCAGCTGCTCATAGTAGGCAGTCAGACCCTTGTTTGAAAGGACAATGCCGGCCACAATCAGGATGATGGCTAAGGGTTTCTTCCAAGACCATTTGTAAAAGATGGACAGGAAGCAGACTCCAATCAGCATGATAGCAAAGATGATGTAGTTGTTGCGCAGGAGGCAGGCCAGACTGATGCTGGCAGCTCCCAGTAAGGCATAGAACAGGTTTCCTTTCTGATCCAGCTTGATAAAAGCATAGAGACTGAGCAGACAGAAGAAGAGGCCAGGAATGGTACCGTAGACAAAGAGGATGAAAAAGAGTTGTGGTAGAAAGAGAAAGGTCAGCAGAATCGTGTATTTCTGAATCATTTCTCTGGCATTGAGCAGGGCAGTAATCTTGTAAATCAAGAAATGACTGAGTAAAGTCCAGCCGACATTCATGCTAAAGGCAAATTGAGTCGTCGGAGAAATAAAAGCATAAAGTCGCTCCAGAGTCATCAGTCCTAGCTGATGGGGATTACGATACATGTAGCTTCCGACGGTTGTCAGCGAGCTGTAATCTCCTCGGTTAAAGGCCAACGCTGCATTGAAAACATGCTTGGCGTCAGCTCGGATGCGGCCATCGTAGGCCGTTATCAGAAAAATCGCTGCTGCTATAAAGATGAGGGACAAAATCCAAAAAAGATGCTTGGTCTGAACCTTTTCCAACAGGGGTCGGATTAAAAAGAGGCTGAGGAGAAAGAGCAGGAGGATAGGGTAGAAATACCAAGGATTACTGACGAATTGGACTCCTTCTGCAATCCTCAAAGGGATGTAAGTGTGGGACAGCAGAATCTGCCCAGACAGGAAAAGCAAGGCAATCGCAGTCATGGTCAGAATCAGGAAGTAGCCCAGATTGAAGATGGTATTAGAAAATTGCTTCATGAGGACCTGTCCTCCACCTTGATGAAATAACGGTCTTCTCCCAGCTCAATCAGCTCGACTGGCTGGGGATAAAATCGATCCATGACCTCTTTTTGAAAAATGTCTTCTTTGGGACCTTGGGCTATGATTTCACCTTCTTTCAGGAGCAGGACATGATCCATAGCTTCAGTAATTTCTTCTACATGGTGGGTGACATAGAGGATGGTTGGAGCCTGATCCATCTGTGTAATCTTACCAATCTGATCCAGCAGGCGCTCGCGGGCAAAGAGATCCAGACCGCTGGTCGCTTCGTCTAAGATAAGCAGTTCTGGCTTTTCCATGAGACTGCGTGCAATTAGCAAGAGCTGTTTTTCTCCTTGAGACAGACTGGCGTAGCTTCTGCCAATCAATTCTTGCCCGCCAATGGAAGCCAGCATTTCCCTAGCTTGATCCAGCTCAGTTTGCCCGTAAGGAGCGTAGAGAATACTGCTTTTATACCTGCCTGTCAGGACGATTTCTTCAGATGTGAGGCGGCTTGGCAGGCGTTCAGCAATGAAGGATCCGACTACTCCAATCCTAGTTCTCAGCTGAGGAATATCGCCGGCACCAAATTCCGTACCCAGAACCGTCACCTTGCCCTGGGTCTTCCAATGCTCAGCCATGAGCAAGCGAAGGAGAGTCGACTTTCCTGAGCCGTTTAGGCCGAGAATAGCCCAATGCTCCCCCTTTTTCACCTGCCAGTTGAGATCTTTTAAGATAGTTCGGCCTTGTTTAGCCAAGCTTACATTGTCCAGTTTGATAATCTTTTCCATTTTTACTCTTTCTTTCGTTAAATCTCCTTTATTATAACAAAATTTATGGTAAAATAACTGATAGGAGGAGTCAAATGTTTCATAAAAGTAAGCTGATGTTTTGGACCAGTGAGGTCCTTTTGCTAACGATTATTTTCTTTATCTGGCGCCAGATGGGGGATATGATAACCCCGATTGTTAGCGTTGTGAATACCATCTTGATTCCCTTTCTTGTGGGAGGATTTCTTTACTATATTACGAATCCACTGGTAAAATTTCTCCAGGATAAGCTCAAAATCAACCGAATGATTGGGATTCTGATTACGCTCAGCCTTTTGTTTGGCTTGATTGCTTTGGGTGTTATTTACCTCTTGCCGATTTTGATTAATCAGCTGAGCAGCTTGATTAATTCCACACAAGGCCTTTATTGGGAAATTCAAAGTTTTGTCAATCAATTATCAAAAAATCCGCTCTTTCGAAATCTGAATATCCAGTCCACCATCCAGCAGCTCAACCTGTCTTATGTGGACATTCTGCAAAATATCCTTAACAGTGTAACCAACAGTCTGGGCAGCGTTTTATCAGCAGTCGTCAATACGCTAATGATTTTGATTATGACGCCGATTTTCTTGGTTTACTTCCTCATGGATGGCCATAAGCTTTTGCCCATGCTGGAGCGGACAGTCCTCAAGCGCGATAAGCTCAATATCTCCAGCTTGCTGACCAATCTTAATGCTACTGTTGCCCGCTATATCAGCGGAATCTCAATCGATGCCCTGATTATCGGTGCTCTGGCCTACATTGGCTATAGCGTGATTGGGCTCAAGTACGCTTTGGTCTTTGCTATTTTCTCCAGTCTGGCTAATCTGATTCCTTATGTAGGACCAAGTATCGGCTTGATTCCCATGGTCATTACGTATGCCTTTACCGATCCTCAGAAGATGGTTGCGGCCTTGATTTACATGCTGATTATCCAGCAGGTTGATGGCAATATCCTCTATCCCCGTATCGTTGGTGGTGTGATGAAGGTCCATCCTATTACCATCATGGTGCTCTTGCTCTTATCCAGCAATATCTATGGCGTGCTGGGGATGATTGTGGCAATCCCGACCTATTCTATCCTCAAAGAAATCGCCAAGTTCTTGGCTAACCTCTATGACAATCACAAGGAAGCCCAGCAGCAAAAGAAGAACGAAGAGTTTGGGATTATTAATAAATAAGGATGAGTTTGGTAATTGATTGATTCCAGAATCTCAAGACCAGAAATAAGACGGAAGGAAGGCCTTCCGTCTTATTTTCATTTCCTGTGCACTAAATTTAAAAATATGATATAATCAGATTTACTTATACATTTCGAGGAGAAAGAATCAATGGAAGACCCTGGCAGTCAGAATATGTTATGGCAAGCCTTACTACTGTTTATATTGACTTTGTTAAATGCCTTTTTCTCAGCAGCTGAGATGGCAATGGTATCGCTCAATCGGGCGCGTGTGGAGCAAAAGGCTGAAGAGGGCGACCTCAAATATATCCGGCTCTTAGCTGTCTTAGAAAGCCCTAATAATTTCTTATCAACCATTCAGGTTGGGATTACAGTTATCAATATCCTGTCTGGGGCAAGCTTTGCGGATAATCTGGGGAAACTTTTCTCTTCTTGGATGGGAAATTCCGAGACTGCACGTGCTATCGGAACTTTCTTGGCTTTGGTTCTATTGACATATATTTCTATTGTTTTGGGTGAGCTTTATCCGAAGCGCATTGCCATGAACCTGAAAGACAATCTAGCTGTGCGGGCTGCACCGGTTATTATTTTTCTTGGCAAGATTGTCAGTCCCTTCGTTTGGTTGCTGTCAGCGTCGACTAATCTGCTGAGTCGGATAACCCCGATGAAGTTTGATGATGCAGACGAAAAGATGACTCGGGATGAGATTGAATATATGCTGACCAATAGTGAGGAGACCTTGGATGCAGATGAAATTGAGATGCTGCAGGGGATTTTCTCTCTGGATGAGCTGATGGCGCGTGAACTGATGGTGCCGCGGACGGATGCCTTTATGGTGGACATTCAGGATGACACCAAGGAAATCATCGAGAGCATTCTCAAACAGAGCTTCTCGCGGATTCCTGTCTATGATGGAGACAAGGACAATGTCATTGGACTGATTCATACCAAGCGGCTGCTCAATGAAGGGTTCATCAATGGTTTTGATAATATCGTTCTGCGCAAGATCCTGCAGGAGCCGCTCTTTGTCCCGGAAACCATGTTTGTCGATGATTTGCTCAAGGAGCTGCGCAATACGCAAAATCAAATGGCGATTCTCTTGGATGAGTATGGTGGTATGGCTGGTCTGGTCACACTTGAAGACCTCTTGGAGGAGATTGTCGGTGAGATCGACGATGAAACTGACAAGGCTGAAATCGAAGTCCATGAAATCGGCGAGAATACCTACATCGTATTAGGAACCATGACCCTCAATGACTTTAATGAATATTTTGAAGTTGAAATTGAAAGCGACGATGTGGATACGATAGCTGGTTATTACTTGACTTGTGTAGGGACTATTCCAGATCCGAAAGAACGCATTAGCTACGAAGTCGAAAGTCAGAATAAGCAACTCATTTTAACCAATGACAAGGTAAAAAATGGCCGTGTTACGAAGGTTAAGGTTGAAATTTCAGAACAAGTGGAAATCGATGAGGAAGCTAATAAATAGTTGACTCCTTGTAAAACAAACAGGCTTTCTTATAAAGAAGGTCTGTTTTTGGTTGCCGTAATAAGGCAGTTTGTTTCATTGAGTTAGAGATGATTCAATAGTAAAATTGCGGAAAAGGTTCTAGTTTTATGGTAAACTACATATAGAAAGACATGGTATTTTGTATGATGAAACGCGTGAAATCTATTCTTTTATCACTGATTTGCCTTTCTGTGCTTGTAATAGGAGGTAAATTTTATATGGATCGAATGAAAGTAGATAATCTCTACCGGCATGGTTTTCAGCTCTATGAAGAACAAATCGCGACCTAACTAAAAGAACATTACAGCGGTATCAGTAAAATCGAATTTTCTCCTATTTTTAAAAGTGGTGGAGGAGGAGAAGGTTTTGTAAATGCTCGTATAGTTCCAGTAGTTTATGATAATTATGGTAATAAAGTATATTTGCGCAATGATGGCGTTTTAAAGATGGGTGTGGCAGATTATGAAATGACAGCTGGAATTGATTTGGATTTTAATGTCAATGATGGTTCAGAAATAATTTATTTACATAATAAGAAGAATGAATCTGTTAGTGTGGAAGGTTACCAACATTTGCCAGATGGATTAAAATTGAATAAGGATGAAATTACTGATGAAAAGATGGATGCTTTTTCTCGTGAAGGGTATCTAAAAGGTGTAGAAAAAAATAGCTTAGGTAGTCCCAAAGCTGAGATTGTCTATAATTTAGAAATTAGACGTGTACAGGGGAGGGAGTTTTATGAATGGAAGTAACCCACCAATTTGGTAAGTTGGACTAGAAAGAAAAGGAGGTTTGTATGACTATACGAGTAAAATCTATTCTTTTATCTCTGTTTTGCGTTTTTGTACTTGTAATAGGAGGTAAATTTTATATAGACAGAATGAAAGTGGACAACCTCTACCGGCATGGTTTTCAGCTTTATGAAGAACAAATCGCGACCTACCTAAAAGAGCATTACAGCGGCATCAGTAAAATCGAATTTTCACCGATTTTTAAAAGTGGAGGAAGGGGGGAAGGTTTTGCCCATGCTCGTATCATTCCAGTAGTTTATGATACACATGGTAATAAAGTATATCTTCGAAATGATGGAACTATTGATACTTTAGTTCCTAATTATGTTTTGACTTCTGGAATTGAATTGGATTTTAATGTCAATGATGGTTCAGAAATTATATATTTGTATAATGAAAAAAATGAATCTATTGAAGTAGGACAATATCAACATCTCCCGGAACACTTAAAATTGAAGACGTATAAGAGTACTGATGCTATAATTACTGCCTATTCACAAAAAGGAACGCTAAAAGGAGTAGAAAAAAATAGTCAAGGAAGTCCCAAGGCTGAGATCGTTTATAATTTGGAAATTAGACGAATTGATGAAAGAGAGTTGGATAAATGGCAATAAAACACTAATTTATTTAGGAAAAGATACATACGAAGAATTTTCCATATGATTAATTGAGTTCTTGTTATTTGTTCTTCTCTTTTTATGGTAAAATTAATATATAAAGAAAAGGAGGTTTGTATGTCTAAACGAACAAAATCTATTCTTTTATCTTTGCTTTGTTTTTTTGTACTAGTAATAGGAGGTAAATTTTATATGGATCGAATGAAAGTGGATAATCTCTACCGGCATGGTTTTCAACTTTATGAGGAACAAATCGCCACCTACCTAAAAGAGCATTACAGCGGTGTCAGTAAAATCGAATTTTCTCCGATTTTTATCAGTGGGGGGGGAGGAGAAAGTTTTGTAAACGCTCGTATAGTCCCAGTTGTTTATGATAGTTATGGAAATAAAGTCTATCTACGAAATGATGGAGTGCTAGATATGGCAGTGCCAGATTATGGAACTCTTGCCGGTCTTGACTTAAGCTTTAACGTCAATGACGGGTCAGAGATTGTCTATCTGCGAAATAATGAACGCGAGTCTGTTAGCTCAGAAGTATATCAACACCTTCCAGAGCAGTTAAAATTACAAAAAGAGGAATTTACGGATGAAGTGATGACTGCTTTTTCTCGTGAGGGACATCTAAAAGGTGTAGAAAAAAATAGCCAAGGCAGTCCCCAAGCTGAGATTATCTATAATTTGGAAATTAGACGAGTGCAGGGAAGAGAGGCTTTCGAATGGCAGTAACACACCAAGACATTCAGTACTTACAGAAAAATACTAAAGATTTTTCAACAGATTCATCTCAAAAAAAAATAGTAAATACGGATACAGGTCAAACATTTCAAATCATTGACCGAATGGAGGGAGTCACTCAGGCTATTGCAGTAGCCCCCTTGGATGCTAATGGAGAGCCCATTGTTTCACAGACTATTGTCACAGTAGCTGGAACCCAGCCAGTTCATGTCAATATTCTCAGTTCAGACCATTGGGCTTCAACTTACAATGCCTTTGGAGGAGGTGCCTACGGAGATGGGATGACAGCTCAATATGAGGATATTGAAGCTTTTTATCAGCGTGTCCAGAAGATTACAGAAGTAGGTGACAAGAAGCTAACCCAGCCGGTCAGAATTTATGCCATGAGTGGTTTTAGTCAGTCAGCGACTCCAGTTGTCAAGATAGCAGCGGAACATAACGTCCCTATGGTTGTCAATTTTACAGACTGGGGAGCTCAAGCTGCTCTTGATAAGGGGAATTTTACTGCCAGTGATTTAGCATATATCAATCGACATGTCACCACCTATGATGCTAATACGAAAGATACGACCATAATGGATAGCAATGGTGGGCGGATTCCATATGCTAATATTATTTCCCGTGAAGGAACGCAAGGACTGCATTCGCCTGCAGAAGATCATAACCCAGCAAAATTCTATATTATTGGCAATAAACTGGATACAGAAAAGTATGCTAAGGAAGGAGAGTTTGTATCAGGGATGACCCCAGAGCAGGTGCGTGCAGCTGCTAAAATCAAAGCTGAGCGAACACCTATCTGGGACAAACACGATGAAGCTTACTTCATTCGCGAATACTATGAAAAGTTTCCGCCCAAGATTGGCAATATGCTAGATTTGGACTGGTATGCCAAAAAGGGAGAGTTTTTTGTTGGTATGACGGAGAAGCAGGTACGCAAAGCCGCTAAAATTAAAGCGGAACAGTCACCATTCTGGGATAAGCATGATGAAGAATACTATGTTAAAGAGTATAAAAAGATATATGGTGAATTTATACCTGAGGCTAGATATAAGCGCTTATTGACTATTAATCGTGCGATTGAGACAATTTCTTTGGCTCAGTCTGGTTTTTCAAGCGCTAGTGGGAGCCAGCTGATTTATCTACGAAAAGATCTTGTGACGGCAGTTGCGGATTTAGCTGAACAGCAAGGAGCAGAGTTTGAAGAGCTAATCAAGCAAAAATTGAGCGAATATAAGCAAAATATTGAAAACATGGTGACATCACTCCGATTGATAGCTTATGGTAGCAGAATCTATTTATCGGATGATGAGTTGGAATCGCTCTTGTCCCAATTTACATTGGAGACTTGTTGGGATAGTGGGGTTGAAGAAGCAACGCTAAGTGAGGCGGCTTCTTACAAACAGAAATTGGATATTTTTGGTTCTAATATACGCCAAGCAGCTGATAGACTCGAAGAAGTGGATCGTCAAGGAAGTATACAGTTTAGTAGCAAGTAGGAGGAACTATGGTAAATCTCAGAAGAATAGAATTAACAGCGAATAATAATCTTGTTGAACTAATGAAGGCTCAAGAACGGGAGATGATCGATGCTCTGATTCAATCGGAGAAATCTAAGGTTACAGCGCAGTCTAGTCTTTTAGCTGCTTGGTTGGCTGAGCAAAAGCTACAGATGTCTGATTTTGCTACTGCTACTCTCAATAACAGTCTAAAGGGTGGATTTTCTGGTAATGCTGCGACAGCTGCGACAAATTATCTAACAAATATTCCACAACCAAATCTGCAAACCCCTATTAAATGAGGTCTGCTATGGAACAGATATTCAGACTAGAAGAGAAATATAAGCAAGAATTAAAGAAAATAGAGCAAGTTGAAGAAGCACTGGATTCTATGAGATTAGACGCTCGGAGAAAGACGGATTTATTAAGTGAACAATTGCTTTACTATTCTAGAAATCATTCAACTGATGAGATATATCGAGCAGTTAGTAAGATGAATGACAATATGGAACAATTTGATTTGTCTTTCAGAAAATTTTTTGATGCACTTAGTGAAGAGAGGGAAGAAATAACCGCTAAATATCGGAAAGACTTAGACCGATTGGAGGATGAATATTATAAAAGAAGGAAAGCTGAGAATTCTCAAGTATAGACTGTAAAAATATCATATATCAATGCAGTATGAAAAAGTGATATTTAATGTCAGCCTTTTAAGTTTCCTTCAAGTTTTTTATAAGTCTGTCTTAAGTTTCTGGGATTATACTAATACCATCAAAATAGAAATGAGGACAGTCCAATGAAATCTAAAGTTAGCCTATATGATAAGCAAGTATTGACATTCTCTCAGGCGCAAAAGTAAGAAAGGAAGTAATAAGAATCAGTAACGTTTAAAAAGCAGCAGAAGCCCTTAACTAATTTTTTCATATAAATCTCCTAAAACAAGTAAAAAGAAATTTTGAGGCTCTTTGTCGCTCCAAAACAAAGCAGCCTTAGACTACTCATAAAAGAAATCACCTCTGCCAGCTGGAAGGCAGAGGTGGTTTTGTGGTCTGGATGGAAATCAAGGTTATTCTTTCTGACGCTTAGCAAAATCCACAAAGCGAAATTTGTCTAGCTTGTGCCGGCTCTCAGTATATTGAAACTGGCGGCCGTCTGCCAGATAGACCTGAGACTTGACAGAGACGACTTGCTGGTCCTTGCCTAGGTCCATGAGAATCTTGTCTTGGTCATTGGCGTGGTCAATGGTAAATTCCTTTTTGGCATAGGCAATGTTAAGTTTTAAGTCATTTTCCAAATAGGCATAAATGGACTGCTCAGCGATTTCCCTTGTCAAGTCAGGGACGATTCCCTTGTCTAAATAGTCAATATCTAAGACAGAGGCGACTTGGTCTACAACGCGCTGACGGACGATTCGCCAAACCAGTCGGTAGGGAGGGAAACCAGTGATGTCGGACAGTTTCTGATCTACGGTAATCTTTTCCAAGCTGACAACATTGGTTTTGGACTGCATATTATTCTGCTTGACTACTTCTTGATAGCTGGTCAGCTTAGACACAGGAAAGTCAAACTGTTCATGCTTGATGACTTTGGAACCCTGTCCGCGGACTTTTTCAATCAATCCTTCTTCTTGCAGCAGCGCCAGAGCCTTGCGAACAGTGTCGCGGCTGACCTGGTAGTCTTCTGTCAGCTGGTGTTCGCTGGGCAAGAAGTCTCCGACTGCATAACGTTCCTCTAAAATATCTTTCTCAATTTGTTTGAATAATTGTTTATATTTCTTCATCATAAACTCCACTTGTTTTCTTTTTTACATACAACCCAGAAAATTTTATCAAAAACGAGGGCTTTTTTCAACAAACAACTTGCATACATCTTTGAAATCGATTACAATAATTTGTAGAGATGTGTTGAAAAACCGACTCGTAAAAAATATAAGGAGAGTGCTGGATTCTCATTCAGCCATTAGTCAAATGGGAAAATTTGAGAAGGAAGCTAAAGATCTGCTAGATGCAATCGGCGGCAAAGAGAATGTCACAGCAGTTAGCCATTGTGCAACGCGGATGCGCTTTGTACTTGGCGACGATAAAAAGGCCAATGTCAAGGCCATTGAGACAATCCCAGTGGTCAAGGGAACTTTTACAAATGCTGGGCAATTCCAAGTCATCATTGGAAATGATGTGCCAATCTTTTACAATGACTTCACTGCTGTATCAGGTATTGAGGGAGTATCAAAAGAAGCAGCCAAGTCTGCTGCTAAGAGCAAGCAAAATCCCCTTCAGCGGGTTATGGCCACTCTGGCAGAAATTTTCACCCCTATCATTCCAGCTTTGATTGTCGGAGGGTTAATCCTTGGCTTCCGCAATGTCCTTGAAGGCGTTCAAATTGAAGCTTTGGGTAGAAAGATTGTTGACGGAGTTGCACAAGTAAAAAATGGGCAGCCCGTTTATAATACAATTGTTGATGTATCTAAATTCTGGAGCAATGTCAACGACTTTCTTTGGCTGCCGGCACAAGCAGTCTTCCACTTTTTGCCGGTGGGAATTACTTGGTCTATCTCCCGTAAGATGGGAACCAGTCAGATTCTTGGGATTGTCTTGGGAATTTGTTTGGTTTCTCCACATTTGTTGAATGCTTATGATGTAGCCAATACCTCTAAAGCTGTGATTGCTAAAGACTTCACTTGGTATTTTGGAATACTTAAGTTTCACAAATATGGTTACCAAGGTCAGGTCATTCCGGCTCTCTTGTCTGGCCTATCTCTCTCTTACTTAGAAATTTTCTGGCGTAAACGGATTCCAGAAGTGATTTCTATGATTTTTGTTCCTTTGCTTTCTCTGCTTCCAGCTCTGATTTTGGCTCACACGGTTTTAGGACCTTTTGGCTGGTGGGTTGGACAAGGCATGTCTAAGTTCGTATTTCTTGGTTTGACAGGTTCATTCAAATGGTTGTTTGGTGCAGTATTTGGTGCTCTTTATGCTCCGTTTGTGATTACAGGTCTTCACCATATGACCAATGCCATTGATACACAGTTAGCCAATGATTATGGTGGAACAGCTCTTTGGCCCATGATTGCTCTGTCTAATATTGCTCAAGGTTCAGCTGTATTTGCCTACTATCTCATGCATCGTCGTGATGAAAGAGAGGCACAAATTTCGCTTCCAGCAACCATTTCTGCTTACCTTGGAGTTACTGAGCCAGCTCTCTTCGGGGTCAATGTCAAGTACGTTTATCCATTTGTGGCGGGGATGATTGGTTCGTCTATTGCCGGAGTCTTGTCCCTTAGCTTTAATGTTACAGCAACTGGTATTGGTGTCGGAGGCTTACCAGCTATCCTTTCTATTCAAGCAAACTATTGGCTTCCTTTCCTTCTAGTTATGCTTGTAGCAATCCTTGTACCAATGTTCCTGACTTTCTTTTTCCACAAGACAAGCTTCTTGACGAAGACAGAGGAAGATCCAGAATTGCAGGCAGAGTTTGCAGCCCAGGAAGAGGCTGAATTTGCCGGGCCATCCAAAACCGAGTCATCTCCAGAGGTGAAAACAGCTGATTCATCAACTCCTGTAACGATTACTAGTCCGCTGGCAGGAGAAGTCAAAGAATTGAGTCAGGCAACAGATCCTGTCTTTGCACAAGGTTTGATGGGGCGTGGAGTTGTCATTGTTCCTAGCCAAGGTGAGTTGGTTTCACCAGTCAATGGTAGAGTAACAGTCTTCTTCCCAACCAAGCATGCCATCGGTATCCTGTCAGATGAAGGTGTTGAAATCCTGATGCATATCGGAATGGATACTGTTAATCTGGAAGGCAAAGGCTTTGAGGGCTATGTGTCTCAAGGAGATAAGGTCAAGGCAGGTGACAAGCTCATTTCCTTTGATATAGACATGATCAAGAAAGCAGGCTATGTAACAGAAACACCAGTCATCATTACGAACTCAGACAAGTACGAGGTGGAGGTGCTTGAACAACTTCCTCAGGCAGTTGAGCGAGGAAGTCAGTTGATGGCAGCTAATCCACTTTAAAGAAAAATGAAATGACTTATAGAAAGGGACGGTGCTTTAAAATCTGTCCCTTTTCTCAAAAAAGGAGAAAATATGACACTTGATAAAACAAAGGTTGTCTACCAAATTTATCCAAAATCTTTTAAAGACACAACTGGCAACGGTTTGGGAGATTTTCGCGGGATTATTGAAAAACTTCCTTACCTGAAAGAGCTGGGAGTGGATATGATCTGGCTCAATCCTTTCTATCCGAGTCCGCAACGGGACAATGGTTATGATATTTCTGACTATACTGCGGTTGATCCTATCTTTGGAGATATGGCGGATTTTGAAGAGATGGTCAAGGTCGGCCAGCAGCATGGTATTGACTTTATGCTGGATATGGTTCTCAATCATTGCTCGATTGAGCATGATTGGTTCCAAAAGGCGCTGGCTGGGGATTCCTACTATCAGGACTTCTTTATCCTGCGAGATGAGCCAACGGACTGGCTGTCCAAGTTTGGCGGCAGTGCCTGGGCGCCATTTGGCGATACGGGCAAATATTATCTGCATCTCTATGATGTGACTCAAGCTGATCTTAACTGGCGCAATCCCAATGTTCGTGAAGAGCTCTTTAAAGTGGTGAATTTTTGGCGGGACAAAGGAGTCAAGGGCTTCCGCTTTGATGTCATAAATGTCATTGGAAAAGATGAGGTGCTGACGGACTGTCCAGAGCAGGAGGGCAAGCCAGCCTATACCGATAAGCCAATTGTGCATGACTATCTGCGTATGATGAACGAAGCAACCTTTGGTCAGGATGATTCCGTTATGACGGTTGGCGAAATGAGTGCTACGACGATTGAAAATTGTATTCTTTACACGGCTCCCGACCGGCAGGAGCTGTCCATGGCTTTTAATTTCCATCATCTCAAGGTGGACTATGAAGCTGGACAGAAATGGACTCTTAAGGCTTTTGATTTTGAAGAGTTAAAACGCCTCTTCCATACTTGGGGTAAGGAAATGAGCGATCATGATGGCTGGTCAGCTCTTTTCTGGAACAACCATGATCAGCCGCGAGCTCTCAACCGCTTTGTCGATGTAGAGAATTTTCGTAATGAAGGGGCAACCATGTTGGCAGCCAGTATTCACCTGTCACGCGGGACGCCTTATATCTACATGGGTGAGGAGATTGGCATGGTGGATCCTGACTATGAATCCATGGAAGATTATGTGGATGTTGAGTCTCTCAATGCTTACCAGAGTTTGCTTGCTGAAGGTCAATCGCCAGAGGCAGCCTTCAGGATTATCAAGGCTAAATCTCGTGATAATTCTCGGACGCCTATGCAGTGGGATGATTCAGTCAATGCAGGTTTTACAACAGGAACTCCATGGCTGAAGGCGGGCAAATCCTATCCTCTTATCAATGTGGAAAATGAAATCAAGGGACCGATTTTTACCTTTTATCAGAAATTGATTGCCCTGCGTAAGGAACTACCTATCATCGCAGAGGGCAGCTATCAGCCAGCCTATGAGGACAGTCCTCAGGTCTATGCCTTTGAGCGGGAGTGGCAAGGACAAAAGCTTTTAGTCCTTAACAACTTCTATGCTGATCCGATTACGCTGGACATCCTGCCGGATTATCAAAATGGTCAGGTTCTCCTATCCAACTATGGCAAGGCTCAGATTGACCATGTGATGACCTTTCAGCCATATGAAACCTTGGCAATCTTAGTAGGTGAAAACTAAAGTCTCGAAAGAATCTGGAAAAAATTCCAGATTCTTTTTTATGTGTTGGGCCAGACTAGACAAGTATTTTTTTTGAAGAGAGAGAAACTAATACAGAATTTTGAGAAAGCCTTTGCAAAATTTGATTCTTTTCTTTATAATAAAAATTAAATAGGATAATATACATTTATACAGAAAAGGAGAAGTTCATGAAAAAACAAGTTTCTTACAAGCGGCTCTTTCCCACAGTGGTCTTGCTAGCTGCTTTTCTGTCCCTGCTTTTTTCTGTCCGACCGGTCGGAGCAGAAGAAGCAGTAAGTTCGTCGACTTCAGATGCGGCAGCTCTTACAGAGAATCCGGCCGTCAGCGATGCGTCGGTTGCCAGTCAAGCTGAGAGTCCATCTGCAGAATCGGGAGAGTCAAGGCCAGCTTCTACAGAGACAGTGGAAAAGGCAGACCAAGCCCCTGCTGCAGCACAGGCTGTGGCTAGTGGACCTGAAATTGTGCCCAATGTGGGAACCATTCAGGGAGAATCACAAGCCTCTCCCTATGAGGACAAGGAAGTTCAAGTTTCCAATGTAGTTGTGACGAAAACAGACCGTTATGGTTTTTATGTTCAAGACGTGACTACTGATGGAAACAGTAGGACTTCTGATGCTCTTTATGTTGTTTCTAAAGAAAAAGTCGATGTCGGAGACAAACTTAGTCTTGAAGGTCGCGTTAAAGAAGGCTATATGGAAGAGCTCAGCGTTCGTCAGGGGCAAACTTTCAACAAGCCCAGTGATAGTTTGACAGTTACCATGCTTGTCGCTTCCAAGGTGACCAAGGAAGGGAAAGCTGATTTGCCTGCTCCAGTAGACATCGTGGCTAATATGCCTCAGGATACGGTCGATAACGATATTAATAATTATCAGCCTCAAAGTGAAGCTTTGGACTACTGGGAAAGTTTGGAAGGAATGTTGACGACGGTGAAGAGGCCCCGCGTTTTAGGCCCGCAGTACCGTGGAGACATTTATCTCTTACCTGAAGGCTACCAAGCCTTGCCATTAAACAATATCGGAGGTCTCAATCTTCGTCCAAACGCTCAAAATACCGCAACCATTCCAGTCTATGTTGGCAATAAATTCATTGCCAAGGCCAAGGATTATTTCAATGGTGATCTGGTCGGAGTCGTGACCTATCGTGGGAAGATTTACAAGTTGGAGCCGACTCAGCTGCCTGATTTGGTGGACGGTGGCTTGCAGAGACAGGTCTCTCCTATCTATCCAAGCGAGGACAAGCTGACCATTGCTTCCTACAATATCGAGAATTTTTCTGCTAATGCTAAAAAAGGTGAAACGCCTGAGGAAAAAGTGACTAGAATCGCCAATTCCTTTATCAATGAAATTCATAGTCCAGATATCATCACGCTCATTGAAGTTCAAGATGAGAATGGCAGTGTTAATGACGGAACGACCAGCGGTGTCAAAAGCGGTGAGAAACTAGCGGCCCGCATCAAAGAACTGGGCGGAAAAACTTACAAGTACACTGAAGTTGCACCATTTGACGGTCAAGATGGAGGCAAGCCTGGCTCTAATATCCGTGTGGCCTTTCTCTACGATCCAAACCGGGTGAAGTTAGTCGAAAAAGAAGCTGGTACGAGTGACGAAGCAGCTAGCTTCTCCGGTGGCCATTTGGTTAAGAATCCTGCCCGGATTGCTCCAACAAATCCGGCTTTTACCAAGGTTCGTAAATCCTTGGCAGCTGAGTTTGAATTCAAGGGACAGCATATCGTTGTTATCGCCAATCATTTGAAGTCCAAGATTGGGGATGATGCTGTTTATGGCTCCGCTCAACCAGCAGTTCAGCATACGCAGGCTGCCCGGATAGAACAGGCTAAAATTTTAAATAGCTTTGTTCAAGAAGGGCTGAGACAAAATCCTAACCTTAAGTTTGTGCTGACTGGTGATTTTAATGATTTTGAATTTTCCGAAACGGCTAAAGCACTGGCGGGTAATGAACTGATTAATCTCATGCAGGAGCATGATGCCGCTGACCGTTATTCCTACTTCTACCGGGGCAGCAACCAAAGCTTGGATAACATTTTCATTTCGAAGAACCTGGCAGGCAAGGCAGTCTTTGCGCCTGTCCATATCAATGCCTCTTTCATGGAGGAACATGGCAGAGCTTCAGACCATGATCCAGTAGTGGTGCAGCTGGACTTTTCTAAGGATGTTGCAGCTTCAACATCTGACAGTTCCCAGTCGTCTCAATCAACTGGACAATCTTCTGTAGCAGCAGATCAAGGAGCTCCGTCTCAGACCAATCCTCCATCGTCCAATCAAACTGGAAAAGGTCAGACAGCTGGCAGCAAGAAGAAGGGACTCCCGAAGACCGGTCAAAATACCAGCGGCTGGGCAGTCTTGGGATTGACCTTGCTGATGTTTGCTTTTACTCTCAAAAAGAGAAATAGAAATTAACTAAAATTAGTTTAAAATTGAAATCAGGGTGGAATAAAGATTCTGCCCTGATTTTTTTTGCTTACTGCTTTCGCCCTAAAGTTTTATCTGTTGTAAAACACTGAAAATGAAACTGAAAAACAGTTTGTTTTCTAAAAAATAGGCAAATTAAGTCTATTTTTGCTTTAATCATGTTATAATGTAGTTAGTTATAAAACGCTTTCAGAGTTAAGAGGTTGCGCTATGGTTGAAGAGAAAATTGAAGAAGCAGTTGATTATGGAAAGGTAACGGGCATGGTCCACTCCACCGAAAGCTTTGGAGCAGTTGATGGACCGGGTATCCGTTTTATTGTTTTTTTGCAGGGCTGCCATATGCGTTGCCAGTATTGCCATAATCCGGATACTTGGGAGATGGAGACCAACAAATCTCAGTTGCGAACGGTGGATGATGTTTTACAAGAAGCTCTCCGTTATAAGGGTTTCTGGGGCAATAAAGGCGGCATCACCGTCAGTGGAGGAGAAGCCTTGCTGCAGATTGATTTTCTGATTGCCTTGTTTACCAAGGCTAAGGAACTGGGTATCCACTGTACTTTGGATACCTGTGCCCTGCCTTTTAGAAATACGCCTCGCTATCTGAAAAAATTTGACAAACTCATGGCAGTTACCGACCTTGTCCTGCTTGATATCAAAGAGATTAATGAAGAACAGCACAAAATTGTGACCAGCCAGACCAACAAGAATATCTTGGCTTGTGCCAAGTACCTGTCTGACATTGGAAAGCCAGTCTGGATACGCCATGTCTTGGTTCCGGGATTGACCGACCGTGATGATGACCTGATTGAGCTAGGTAAGTTTGTAAAGACGCTGAAGAATGTTGATAAGTTTGAAATTCTACCTTACCATACTATGGGAGAATTCAAATGGCGGGAGCTGGGTATCCCTTACAAGCTGGAAGGGGTTAAGCCTCCGACAGCTGATCGGGTCAAGAATGCTAAGGAACTCATGCAGACGGAGTCCTATACAGAGTATATGAATCGGGTGCATAATAGCTAATCTACTTTGAGTATGAATAAATGGGCTGGTGGGCTAACCAGTCCATTTTTCTTAAGAAAATGTCCTTCTGCTTTTGTGAAATGCCTGTAATTATGGTAAAATAAATGCAATAAACATTATATAAAAGAAGAGGTTTATCATGTCTAAAATTTTAGTTTTCGGTCACCAAAATCCTGATTCAGATGCCATTGGTTCATCTTACGCTTTTGCTTACTTGGCTCGCGAAGCTTATGGCTTGGATACAGAAGTTGTTGCTCTGGGGGAGCCTAATGAAGAAACAGCCTTTGTTTTGGATTACTTTGGCGTGGCTGCACCGCGCGTGATTACATCTGCAAAGGCAGAGGGAGCTGAGCAAGTTATCCTGACAGACCACAATGAATTCCAGCAGTCTGTGGCAGATATTGCAGAAGTTGAAGTTTATGGCGTGGTGGACCACCACCGTGTAGGCAACTTTGAAACAGCTAGCCCCCTTTACATGCGCTTGGAGCCAGTGGGATCTGCTTCCTCTATTGTTTACCGCATGTTCAAGGAGCACGGCGTAGCAGTTCCAAAAGAGATTGCAGGACTGCTGCTGTCAGGTTTGATCTCTGACACTCTCTTGCTCAAGTCACCAACTACCCACCCGACTGACAAGGCCATTGCTCCAGAATTGGCTGAGTTGGCTGGTGTCAACTTGGAAGAGTATGGTTTGGCAATGCTTAAGGCAGGCACAAACTTGGCTAGCAAGTCTGCTGAAGAATTGATTGACATTGATGCTAAAACCTTTGAGCTGAACGGAAACAATGTCCGTGTGGCACAGGTCAACACAGTTGATATTGCTGAAGTTTTGGAGCGTCAGGCAGAAATCGAAGCGGCTATTGAAAAAGCAATTGCTGACAATGGCTATTCTGACTTCGTCTTGATGATTACAGACATTATCAACTCAGACTCAGAGATTCTGGCTATCGGAAACAATATGGACAAGGTCGAAGCAGCCTTTAACTTTGCTCTTGAGAATAACCATGCTTTCCTAGCAGGCGCTGTTTCTCGTAAGAAGCAAGTGGTGCCTCAACTGACAGCAAGTTTTAATGCTTAAAGAGCTCATTTGACGAAATAGGTTACTAGGTGGGGGCTATTCCCCTCATACTAAAAAGGAGTTTCGGCTCCTTTTTTGATAGGCGAGAGAAATGAAGATTCAAGATTTACAAGACGGAGATTTGATTTTTACAGTCGGAGCTTCAGAAATTGCTGCAGCCATTCGAGCAGCAACGGGTTCATATAGCCACGTGGCTATCTTTTTTAATGGTGAGATTTTTCATGCAACTCATGAGAAGGGTGTTGTCAATCAAGACTTGTCTGATTTTTTGCAGGATGAGGATGTTGGGTATGACGTGTATCGCTATCCAGCTATTGAAGCAGAAGCTGTCTTTAAAAGAGCCAAATTACATCTAGGAATGCCTTACAATTTCAGCTTTTATCCTCAGTCCAATGGTTTTTACTGTTCGGAGTATATTGCGGAAATTTTGCCGATTTTTGATACGATTCCCATGCAGTTTGGTGATGAGGAAAATCAGATTTCTGGTTTTTGGCAGGAGTATTATCGAGAATTGGGCTTAGATGTGCCCTTAAATCAGCCTGGGACGAATCCTAGCCAGTTGGCTCAGTCAAGAAAACTCATCTACAAAGGAGAACTTCATGATTAAAATCATCAACCCCAGCCGTTTGACGCGTAAATCTTTTTTTCAGGAGCTGATTGATTATTTGGATCAGCATGAGACGGTGATTCTACGTGAGATTAAGCGAGAGTTTGAGGACGTGGCTAATATTGACCGCTCGATAGAGGACTATATCAAGGCAGGCTATATCCGGCGGGAAAACAAGCGATATTATCTGACGCTGCCTTTTGTGGAAAGTTTGGAGGACTTACGTTTGGACCAGGAGGTCTTTATCCGTGATAATAGCCCTCTCTATCAGGAATTGTTGGAGCTGCGCTTTGAGACCCAGCTTTCCAATCAGACCAATGCGGCGGTCTTGCTGGAAGAGACAGATTTTCAGCGGGATAAGCTGACCTTGGCTAATTATTTTTACAAGATGCAGCACCAATATCCGCTGTCTGAGGCACAAAAGCCCCTCTATGCTGTCTTGGGCGATGTCAATCCTGAGTATGCACTAAAGTATATGACGACCTTTCTTCTCAAGTATGTCCGCAAGGATGAGCTCATGCAGAAGCGGCGGGACATTTTTGTCGATAGCCTAGTAATCTTGGGCTATATCCGGCAAAACGAAGCAGGCAAGTATGAGTTGCAGGTCAGCTTTGATAAGGAGAGATTGACTTTCCAGCTGGACTGATTTTCTCATAGAATGAGCAGAATATTTGACCTTTGAAAAGAAAAAACTTATACTACTGTAAACGGTATCAGAAACCGTAAAAAAGAATGGAGGCAAAATTATGTCACTAGAAAATAAATTCGATGAAGCTAAAGGCGCTGTTAAAGAAGGCGTGGGCAAAGTTACAGGCGATAACAAGACTGAAGCAGAAGGCTTTGTAGAAAAAACAGTTGCTAAAGCCAAAGAAGTTGCTGAAGATGCTAAAGGAGCTGTAGAAGGTGCCGTTGAAGGTATCAAAAACAGCTTGGATAAATAAAAAACAATCAGTCGATTATTCGGCTGATTATTTTTTATGTTGATACATAAGGTAGAGGAAGTAGGGGGCTCCAATAATGGAAATCAAAATGCCTGTCGGGACAGAGCTTCCGATGAGGAAGGTTCTTGTAATCATATCTGCCCCTGTCATGATAAAGGCACCTAGCAGCATGGCGGCTGGAAAGAGCAAGCGATGATCGCTAGGCAGGAATCGTTTGCTGATATGGCTAGCCAACATACCGATGAAGACTATATTTCCAGCTAGAGATAGGCTAAAGGCGACGAGATCACTGGCTAATAACAGGGTTATCTGCCGCTCTCTTTTTAGATGAAGCCCCAGGCCTAGAGCTGTTTCTTCATTTAGACTGAGGATATTGAGCTTGTGGGAGCGCAGATAGGTCAGCAGCCAGAATAAAAGCAAGAAGGGGCCAGCAATAGCTAGACTTTCCCAGTTATTACCCGTAATCTTACCAGCTAGCCAGCTAACTACATAAGTCAGTTTATTCTGATTGACACGGCCAGTGATGGCAATCATACTAGAAGACAGGATGGTTGACAAGGTCACACCAGCGATAATGAGCTTGACGGGGCTTATAGCTTGGCCTTTTTGATGTGAGATCAGGTAAATAAGGGCTACAGTCAGCATACCGCCAAAGGTTGCGATAAAGGGAAGATAGCGAATATAGAAAGGATCGGTCACTTCTAACTTGCTGATAGCAAGAGTAATGATAACACCAGCTCCGGCATTGATTCCCAAGGTTCCCGAATCAGCAAGTGGGTTTCGGGTAAAGGTCTGCAGCAGTACACCGCTCATCCCTAGCGAAGCTCCTGCTAGAAGGCAGACTAGAATTCGAGGCAAGCGGATCTGCTCCATGATAAAGGTGCTGCCATCATCTCCCTGCCCCAGCAGATATCGAAAAGCTTCACCGACGTTAAATTCCTGATCGCCTGATGATAGAGATAGTAGGAAAATTAGGAAAGTCAGGAGGCTGAGGCTTACTAGAACCAAAAGAATCCGTTTTTTATCTCTCATAGAAGGCCCCCTTTCTCATCAGCCACAGGAAGACTGGTAGCGTAACGAGACTGATAATAGAGCTAAGAGGCAGACCGACCATATGACTCGCAGCAAAATCACAAATTAGTAGAAAGAGCGCTCCTGTTAGCATCGTCAGTGGCAGGATTTTTTGGTAGTTCTTTCCACTGATGGTTTTGACAAAGTGTGGAATAATCAGTCCGACGAGGGCTAGGCTTCCTACTAGGGCAACGGCTGTCGCTGATAACAGTAGAACAAGATTTAGAAAGAGCAGGGTCATATGAGTCGTTCGCTGGCCTAAGCCCTTGGCTACTGTTTCATTGAGGCTGAGAATGGTTAGTTGGTGTGAAAATAGCTGAGCCAGTAAGAGGCCTAATAAGATAAAGGGAGCAATGATTTGCAGCATTTTCCAATTGGTTCCTAGAAGCCCTCCAGCCTGCCAACCGATGACAGCATTGGTCAGGTTGAGGTAAATGGTCAAGCCTTGTCCGATGGCAGTCAGGAGTGTTGTTACCATGGCACCGGACAAGACGAGTCGTAGTTGCTCAAAACCTTTTCTAGGATGGTAGGAGAGGCTAAAAACCAGAATACTGGCTAGACAGGCTCCTGCAAGTGAGAGCAGGAGGATGCTACTGTAGTGTATACTCTTAGAAAAGGCATAACCGCAGATGAGCGCTAGGCCAGCTCCAGAGTTGATCCCCAAAAGTCCCGGATCAGCAATGGCATTGCGGGTAATCCCCTGCATGATGGCTCCTGAAACGGCCAAGCTAGCTCCGACTAGCAGAGCTGCAATTCCTCTAGGTAAGCGCAGATCTATGATGATGTTCTGGGCTGGACTTTCCTTGAAAGGATGGATCAGCGTTTCTATCAGTTGCCTATGGGAGTAGCTGGGAATGCCAAAGCGCAGGTAGAGATAGAGTCCGCTAATTAGCAGGAGAATGAGGGCGAAAAAAACAAGCCAAAAGATGTTTGGCCTATTTTTTTGAGTGAAGAGTGAATGAAGCGTCATCTGGAATCCTTTATATAGTCGAAAATCAAATAGCTGTCATGAGATATATCGCTTACTAGCAATGTTTTTTACTAGTCTAAGTTTTCTGCAAGGAATGGCCTAGTTCATTTTTTCAAGGCCATCTTGAATGGTTTTGAGTTCGTATTCAAGTGTCAATGGATCGTTGAAATAAAAGGCGTTGGCATCCACTTTTAAAATATGGTTCTGTTGGACAGCGGGAATGGATTTCCAAACATCGCTTTCGTAAAGAGCACTGCCTGTTTTATCATCTTCAGCTGCAACCAAGACATAATCGCCAATGTACTCACTCACCGTTTCTTGGCTGACTTGCAAGTAGCCACTTGGGAATACTTCATCCTTCACCTTTTGCGGGGCATCAAATCCCAGAGATTTGTAGATAACTTCTCCGCCTCGTCCCCAGTTGTTACCGAAGAGGTAGATTTCCTTTTCATATAGCCCGACAACTGTGAAAGTGACATTTTGTCCCAGCTTTTCTTTTAACTGCTTGCCGATATCAGCTGTTTTGCTCTTCCAATCGGCAATCCATTGATCAGCTTCTTTTTCCTTACCAAAGATTTGGCCAAAGCGATTCAGGATTTCTAAATAGTCATTTTTTCCATAATCAATGGCAATAGTTGGAGCAATTTTCTTTAGTTCATCGATATTTTTGTCACTAGCATCTACCACGATAAGGTCTGGCTTTTGCTTGGCGATAGACTCTAAATCTTCCGGCATCAGAACCTTGGCATTTTTGACTTTTTCCTTGAGGACAGGATTTTTAGCATCATAGGATGTTACAGTGACAGGGTCGAAACCTAGTTGCAGCAAATAGCCGGTGTAGGTTGAGGAGAGGCTGGCGATTCGTTTTGGATTTTTGGGAATATCGCCGTAGTAGTGGAATCCGTCAATTTTGGGCTTGCTGGATAGCTCGACCTTTTCTGAAGAGGCAGAGTTTTCAGATTTAGATGAGCTGCCGCATGCAACTAAAAGGAAGATGGTGAAAGTAAGGGTAGCAAATGATAAAAACTTTTTCATTTTTCCCTCCAATTTTATAAAAAGTTTAGAAGCTGTATCCACGAAGAAGATATGGGAAACTTATCTATGAAGACATTGCTTATTTAAGGAGTTGATAGCTGAGGCAGAGCGGCTTATCCTGAATAGGATCCCGAATAATCTGGGCTTCAATCTGAAAAATGTCTCTCAGAATATCCGAGGTCATGACCTGCTCAACACTTCCTTGATACCGGATATGCCCATTTTTCATAGCGATCAGCTGATGGGAGAAGCGGGCAGCTAAGTTGATGTCATGCAGAACCATGATAATGGTTTTTCCGCTGAGTTGGTTGAGGTCATTCAGCAACTCCAAGATTTCCAGCTGGTGATTCATATCCAGATAGGTGGTCGGCTCGTCCAGAAAAATAGTCTCTGTATCTTGAGCTAAAGCCATAGCAATCCAGACGCGCTGGCGCTGACCTCCAGACAAATCATCCACCTGCCAGTCCGAAAACTCGCTGACCTGAGTTGCTTCCATAGCCCAGCAGATTTTTTCCCGGTCTTCTGTACTGAGCCGGCCCAAGCCAGTTTGATGCGGAAAGCGGCCATAAGAGACCAGGTCATAAACAGTGATGCCATCGGTTGCCTCCATGGTTTGGGGCAGCAAGGCAATCTTTTGGGCTACCTCCTTGGTCGGCAGTAGGGCGATGGACTGTCCATCCAGGGTTATGCTGCCGACTTTTGTCGGTAAAATACGGGTAAAAGCCTTGAGAAGAGTGGATTTACCGCAGCCATTGCTACCGATAATAGTTGTAATCTTTCCCTCGGCTAGTTGGCAGTCCAGTCCGTCAATAATAACCTTTTGATCGTAGGCGACCTGGATACTTGCTGCAGAGATAGTGGACATAGACTTCCTTTCTGGCTGATTCTTCTATCAGAATCACTCTTTTTATTATACCATAAAAATTTTTCTAAAAAAAGAGTTTTCTGACAATTTAATAAAAATAAAATAAAAAAGTTTTATAAATTTGTAAATAATAAAAATTTAAGCTTTTCATGCTAAGATAGAAATATAAAAAAGAACCTGAAATGATGACATAAATTTACAGGTGGTGAAAGGAAATATGATGAAATTATTGACAAACCTACGCCCCTCTAAGCCTTTGAAAGAGCTGAGGTGGTTTGATATTGCAGTGATTACCCTGCTCATGTTTGGGCAGTTTATTTATCGCTCAACGGAGCTTTATTTAGCTAGCTTTGCACCAGCCGCCAGCACAGGAGCGACTGAAACGGTGACTAATACATCCACTGAGGGAGCGGCTTTTTCTAGCAATTTCAATTTTCAGCTGCTGATGCTGGGCTTGACCATTCTTTATCTGTTGCTTCGGCGCTTTGACTTTAAGCAGTTTCCTATCCGTCTGAGCTGGTCAGTTCTCCTCTGGACTCCCCTTATTTTTGTAGCGGTAGGGTTCTTTGGTGATATTGTGACGACACTGAGCGGCGAGTATAATTACTTTGATTCAACCCTCTGGTCTTATGTGGACCTGTTAGAAATCTTCCGGAAATTTGCTGAACTGACACCTATGGCCATCCTCTACGGACTTCTCAATGGCTTCTATGAAGAATTCTTCTTTCTGGGGCTTATGACCTCTGTTAAGGATAAGTATAAGTGGTGGGCTCTGGCCTACTCTACTATCATTCGGATTTCTTTCCATACCTATCAGGGCATGCTGTGGGCCTTGGTTATCGGAGTGGTGTACGGTCTCTTTTACTATTTCCTTTACAAGTACAAGGTCAAGAACCTCCTGCCTTTCTTTCTCATGCACGCCTTGGCGGATATGTTTGGCTCTAGCTTGATGTATGTGCTGATTAAATGGCGGTAATTTTTACCAAACGACAATAAAAAGGCGATATCCACGCCTTTTTTCTTATAAATACTTTTCTGCAAGAGCATAGTCTCCTGGATAGGCTACTTTTTCTCCTTCTACGATCTGGTAAGCATCTGCTCCTTTACCGGCTAGAATGACGGCATCTCCCTCTCGCTCAGTCAGACTGAGAGCTTTTTTGATGGCTTCTTCACGGTTTGCTATTTTTTCCACTGGATGGGAGATGTAGGATGCGATTTCCTCCGCAATGGCTAGAGGATCTTCATAGTTAGGGTCGTCCGCAGTTAAGATAACAGTCAGCTCAGGATGCTGATTAAGTAGGAGACCGAAGTCTTTGCGGCGGCTTTCACCCTTGTTTCCGGTAGCCCCCAAGAGGAGGATAATCTTGCCTTTCTGATGCTCCTCTACCACAGACAGCAGGTTGCTTAGGCTAACACCATTGTGAGCGTAGTCAACGAAGACCTTGGCGCCGTTTTTCTGAGTCAGAACTTCCATACGGCCTGGGACTCGGGTTGCGGCAATTCCTTTTTTGATGTCTTCGAGGCTAGCACCCAGACGCAGACAGGCAAGACCAGCCGCTACTGCATTTTCTTGATTGAAGTGGCCAATAAGCTGGATATCGTAATCGCCAGCTAACTTACCAGTCGCTTCAAAGCTGAAAGCCTGAGAATCCGTGATAGTATTGCTTGAGCCTGCTCCATAGAAATCATGTTCCATAGAAGCGACTTGCTCTTTCACGATTTGGAAATGATCCATGTCGCTATTTACGATAACTGCTCGACTATTCTCCATCAAGAGCCGCTTATTGTAGAAGTAATCTTCAAAGGTTGGATGCTCAATGGGGCCGATATGATCGGGGCTGATATTGAGAAAGACACCGACATCAAAGGTTAGGCCGTAGACCCGTTTCTTGAGATAAGCCTGACTGGAGACTTCCATGATGAGATGAGTCCGATCATTTGCAAGGGCTTGGGCCATCATTTTAATAAGATCCAGACTCTCTGGTGTGGTCAGAGTTGACTTGAAGAAAGTCTCGCCATCCAAAGTGGTGTTCATGGTCGAGAGCAGGGCAGGCCGATGACTTTGGGAAAGGATTTGATAGGCAAAATAAGCTGTAGTTGTCTTTCCCTTGGTGCCAGTAAAGGCCAGCAGTTTGAGCTTTTTCTCAGGATGGCCGTAAAATTCCATGGCTAAGAGACTCATGGCCTGCTTGACATCGTTGACCAAGAGGACCGGAATGCCCACTTGAAAGTCTGTCTCGCTAATATAAAAGCGCAGGCCAGCTGTGACGGCTTTTTCTAGAAATTCTCTCTTAAAAGCCTCACCCTTGACAAAAAAGAGGGTAGAGGCATCCGCTTCCCTGCTGTCATAGCTGATACTATCGAAAGTCAAGCCACTATAAGAGAAGAAGTATTCTCCGTCTTTAACAATATCACGAAAATTATGGTCTTTTTTTAAAATATCTAATACGGTTTCAATTTTAATCATAAATCTATTGTAAACCTTATGGCTGGGTTTTACAAGAGGCAAGGAAAAGTTTATAATAAAAGAAGAATAAATAGAAGAGGTTTTCTATGAGCCAAGAAACAACAAGCCAGCAGCAGCAGATGCTGCGGGGAACTGCCTGGCTAACTGCCAGCAATTTTATCAGTCGTCTTCTGGGTGCCATCTATATCATTCCTTGGTATATCTGGATGGGCAAGCACGGCGCTGAGGCCAACGGCCTTTTTACTATGGGCTACAATATCTATGCCTGGTTTTTACTGATTTCGACAGCCGGCGTGCCAGTGGCAGTAGCCAAGCAGGTAGCTAAGTACAATACCATTGACAAGGAAGAGCACAGCTTTACTCTCATCCGAGAGTTTCTAAAGTTTATGTTGCTTTTGGGAGCTGTCTTTGCAGTGATTATGTACCTGCTCTCACCAGTTTTTGCTTCTATGTCAGGCGGCGGAGCGGACTTGGTTCCTGTTATGCAGAGCCTCTCTTTGGCTGTTTTGATATTCCCATCCATGAGTGTCATCCGCGGCTTTTTCCAGGGCTTTAACAATCTCAAGCCTTATGCCATCAGTCAGATTGCGGAGCAGGTCATTCGGGTTATTTGGATGCTGCTGACAGCCTTTTTCATCATGAAAATCGGTTCTGGCAACTATGTAGAAGCAGTTACCCAGTCAACATTTGCAGCTTTTATTGGTATGCTGGCCAGCATGGCTGTCTTAGCCTTCTATCTCTGGAAGACAGGGATGCTGACTTCCATCCTTCATAAACCTGTTAATGCTACAGAGATTAATGGCCGTGCCCTCCTCTGGGATACCATTCGGGAGGCCATTCCTTTCATTATAACAGGATCTGCCATTCAGCTTTTTCAGATTATTGACCAATCTACCTTTATCCATGTCATGGGCTGGATTAGCAAGTACAGCAAGTCCGAGCTATTGGTTCAGTTTGCCTATTTCTCAGCTAATCCTAATAAAATTACCATGATTTTAATTGCAGTGGCTACCTCTATCGGCGGTGTCGGGATTCCTCTCTTGACCGAGAACTATGTCAAAGGTGATTTTCGCTCGGCTGCCCGCTTGGTGCAGGATAATCTTAGTATGCTGATTTTCTTTATCCTGCCAGCAACTATTGGTGCTGTTTTGGTTGCGGAGCCTCTGTATACTGTCTTCTATGGCAAGCCAGATGGCTTAGCATTAGGCCTTTTCATCTTTGCTATGCTGCAGACCATTATCCTCAGTCTATATACGGTGTTAGCTCCGATGATTCAGGCCCTTTTCCAAAATCGAAAAGCTATTATTTACTTCCTCTATGGAGTGGGAGTCAAGTTGGTGCTGCAAGTACCCTTGATTTATATTTTTAAAGCTTATGGTCCTCTTCTTGCGACGACAGTTGGCTTGATTATCCCAATCCTGCTCATGTATCAGGAAATTCGCAAGGTAACAGGTCTGAATCCTAAGAATCTCTTTAAGCGGAGCCTTCTGTCAGTGATTCTGACAGTTCTGATGTGCATCTTTGTCTTGGTGGCAGAGCTTCTTATCGGTCTCTTCCTTCATCCAAGCGGTCGGATTTCCAGCTTTATCTATATCGCTCTGATTGGCGGTATCGGTCTCGCTGTCTATGGCGGACTGGCGCTCAAAGTTCGCCTTATGGATCGCTTTATCGGTTCAAAAGCGGCTAGTCTGCGCCGACGCTTTCATATCTATTAAAAAGCCATATGGCTTTTTAATTTTTAGCTTTGTTTTTCTAAAACTTTAACATTATAGTTTCAAACTATAGCTAGCTCTTGAAAAGAAAAAAGATAAATGTTTTCAAAAGATGTTACAATAGAGGGTGAAATATTAGCGAAGGATTGGAAGGTTAATATGAGTAAGGACGTAAAATTAAATACACTACTGGCTCAGGCTGGGGTAAAAAAAGATGAAACAACTGGTGCTTTAACAACACCCCTGCATTTTTCAACGACCTACCAGCACCCTGAGTTTGGCCAGTCAACAGGTTATGACTATACTCGGACGAAGAATCCAACGAGGGTTAGCTTGGAAGAGACTCTGGCTGCTATCGAAAGCGCAGACTATGCACTAGCAACTAGCTCTGGTATGTCGGCTATTGTGCTGGCATTTAGTGCCTTTCCAGTCGGCAGTAAGGTTTTGGCTGTTCGGGATCTCTATGGCGGATCTTTCCGTTGGTTTGCCCAAGCTGAAGCAGAAGGGCGTTTTGCCTTTAGTTATGCCAATACAGAAGAAGAACTACTCAATAATCTGACAGAGGATATAGATATTGTCTATATCGAGACACCGACCAATCCTCTTATGGTAGAGTTTGACATTGCCCGCATTTCGCAAGCAGCTCATGAGCGAGGAACAGCTGTCATTGTGGACAATACCTTCTACAGTCCTATTTACCAAAGACCACTGGAGGATGGAGCTGATATTGTTCTGCACTCTGCGACCAAGTATCTAGGCGGGCACAATGATGTCTTGGCTGGAGCTATCATGACCAATGATGCTGCTATTTATGATAAGCTATTCTATAACCTCAACACAACTGGGCCAGTCCTGTCTCCTTTTGACAGCTATCTGCTTTTGCGTGGTCTCAAGACATTAGCTCTCCGCATGGAGCGTTCTACTCAGAATGCGCAAGAAGTAGTCGCTTTTCTGAAGCAATCTCCTGCGGTAAAAGAGGTTCTCTATCCAGGCAAGGGCGGTATGATTTCCTTTAAAGTTGTGGACGAAGGGAAGATTCCTCATCTCTTAAATAGCCTGAAAGTCTTTACCTTTGCGGAAAGTTTGGGCGGAGTAGAGAGTCTGATTACCTATCCGACGACCCAGACTCACGCAGACATTCCGGTGGAGGTGCGTCATTCTTATGGCTTGACTGATGATTTGCTGCGCTTGTCGATTGGAATTGAGGATAGTCGTGATTTGGTAGACGATTTACGAGCAGCCTTGGAGAATGAATAATATGGGAAGATATAATTTTGAAAAAGCCCCCTGTCGTGTGGGGCATCATACTTATAAATGGAAAGAAGTGGAGAAGGACAAAGAAGTCCTGCCAGCCTGGATTGCAGATATGGATTTTGAAGTCCTGCCTGAAATCCAGCAAGCTGTTCATGACTATGCTAATCAGTTAGTCTATGGCTATACCTATGCTAGTGAAGAGCTAATCAATGCTGTTCTTGATTGGGAGCGGGATGAGCACGACTATACCTTTGATCGGGATGCTTTGGTATTTATCGAGGGGGTTGTTCCTGCTATTTCGACGGCTATCCAAGCCTTTACCAAGGAAGGTGATGCTGTTCTAATCAACACTCCTGTTTACCCACCTTTTGCCCGCAGTGTCAAGCTCAATAATCGGCGGCTTATTACCAATTCTCTGATAGAGCAGGACGGTCTCTTTCAGATTGACTTTGAGCAGCTAGAGCGGGACATTGCAGACAATGAAGTCAAGATTTATGTTCTATGTAATCCTCATAATCCCGGAGGCCGAGTTTGGGAACGGGAAGTATTAGAGAAAATTGGCCGCCTCTGCCAAAAGTACGGCGTCCTCGTGGTCTCAGACGAAATCCACCAAGACTTGACGCTGTTTGGCCATGAACACCAGTCTTTTAATACTGTCTCGCCTGAATTTAAGGACTTTAGCCTGATTTTAGCCAGTGCGACGAAGACTTTTAATATTGCTGGGACTAAAAATTCCTATGCTGTGATTGAAAATCCTAGCTTGCGGCAACGATTTAAAAAACGCCAGCTGGCCAACAACCAGCATGAAATTCCTGGTCTTGGATTTTTAGCAACAGAAGCAGCCTATCGTTACGGTTGGTCTTGGTTGATGGAACTCAAGGAAGTTCTGGAGAAAAATGTGAATTTTGTGGTTGATTATTTTGCCAAGGAAGCGCCGCGCCTTCGAGTCATGAAGCCTCAAGGGACTTATCTGATTTGGCTGGACTTTTCAGATTATGGCCTGACAGATGACCAGCTCTTCCAGATGCTGCGAGAAGAGGCTAAGGTTGTCCTGAATCGGGGAAGTGATTTTGGCCAAGAAGGTAAAGGTCATGCCCGCCTAAATGTTGCTGCTCCAGAGACGATGGTTGAAGAAATCTGCTCCCGTATTGCAGAGGTATTGCCAAAATAAATCAAAAACTGTTTTGATTTATTTCTCAAATACCTTTATATTATGTGTTATAGTCTACGGAAGTAAAGTACAGAAAATCCTTGAAAAGGCTTGCTTATGGCAAGCCTTTTCACTCTTTTTTTGATATAATAAGAGGAATAAATTGAAAGAAGGAAATCCAATCATGGGAAAACTTGAAGTTATCGCTCATCCGCTTATTCAGCATAAATTGTCTATCTTGCGTCGTACAGATACCTCTACCAAGGCATTTCGTGAATTAGTTGATGAAATCGCAATGCTCATGGGATATGAGGTCTTGCGCGATTTACCACTTGAAGATGTAGAAATTGAAACACCAATTACTAAAACAGTCCAAAAACAGATTGCAGGGAAGAAATTAGCTATTGTACCAATCTTGCGAGCTGGTATTGGCATGGTGGATGGACTTCTGAGCTTGGTTCCAGCAGCTAAGGTCGGCCATATCGGAATGTACCGTGATGAGGAAACCTTGAAGCCGGTTGAATACCTGGTCAAGCTGCCAGAAGATATTGACCAACGTCAGATTTTTGTTGTGGATCCAATGCTAGCTACTGGTGGTTCTGCGATCTTGGCGGTGGATTCTTTGAAGAAACGTGGTGCTAGCCACATTACATTTGTGTGTTTAGTTTCTGCGCCTGAAGGAGTAAAAGCTTTGCAGGAAGCTCATCCAGATGTTGATATTTTCACAGCTGCTCTAGATGACCATCTCAATGACCATGGTTATATCGTACCAGGACTGGGAGATGCAGGAGATCGTCTTTTCGGAACCAAGTAGAAGTTTCTATTTGACCTTTTTTGACTAAAAGGATATAATAGTCTCGTAATTTGAAATTCTATTCCCTAGTTTGATAGAAAATTTTAAAAAGAGAAAGAGAGAAAACTATGATTCCTGTAGTTATTGAACAAACCAGCCGAGGGGAGCGCTCCTATGACATTTATTCTCGGCTATTAAAAGATCGGATTATCATGCTGACTGGTCCAGTAGAGGATAATATGGCTAATTCAGTCATTGCCCAACTCCTTTTCTTGGATGCACAGGACAATACTAAAGATATTTATCTCTATGTAAATACGCCGGGTGGATCCGTTTCAGCAGGTCTGGCTATTGTGGACACTATGAACTTCATCAAGTCTGATGTTCAGACCATTGTTATGGGTGTAGCTGCCAGCATGGGAACGGTCATTGCTTCCAGTGGTGCCAAAGGCAAACGCTTCATGCTTCCAAATGCAGAATATCTGATTCACCAGCCAATGGGCGGAGCTGGAAGTGGCACTCAGCAAACGGATATGGCCATTGTAGCTGAGCACTTGCTTAGAACTCGGAATACCTTGGAAAAAATCTTGGCTGCGAACTCTGGCAAGTCCGTTGAGCAAATCCATAAGGATGCGGAACGCGATTACTGGATGAGTGCTCAGGAAACCTTGGAATACGGCTTTATTGATGAAATCATGGAAAATAGCAATCTGAACTAACATAGGAGGAGCCAAAAACGGCTCCTTTTTTGCTGTTTTGAATCTGACAAGCTACCAAGTTCCGGTGTTTTAAGCTGACTATAAAGCTTTTCAGGGCTAGTTTTTTTGACCTATCTTTGCTATAATCATCTAAGAACTACATGGACCGGAAAGGAGTTTTATGATAGAGAGAGAAGAAAGAGTGGGCTTGATTGTCTATCTTTACTATAATCGAGATGCCAAAAAGCTGGCAAACTTTGGGGATATTATTTATCATTCTAAGAAGCATCGCTATCTGCATCTCTATGTCAAGCAAGAAGAAGCCCAGAACTTACAGGAGAATCTGCCCAAGGAGCGCTATGTTAAGCAAGTTCGGATTTCTCACATAAAAGAACTAGATCAAAACTTTGTTGGAAGCCTGTATAGAGAGCAAGAAAACGTTATCATTTGATAAAATTTCTATAAAGGGTTGACAATTGTCAGATAATTCGATATATTCTTACTATATCATCAATCAAATCACTTAAGGAGATTTCCGAATGAAGAAAAAATTTGCACTATCCCTAGTAGCTTTTGCTAGTGCGGCCCTTCTCGCAGCTTGTGGAGAAGTATCCAATAACAACTCAACGGCAACTGGTACAGAAATTGGCGATACGATTAAATTTGGTTTTAACTTTGAAGAATCAGGTGAAGTAGCAGCCTACGGTACAGCTGAACAACATGGTGCTCAGTTGGCAGTTGATGAGATCAACGCTGCTGGCGGCGTAGATGGTAAGAAGATTGAAGTTACTGATAAGGATAACAAATCAGAAACAGCTGAAGCATCTACCATCACTACTAGCTTGGTTACCCAAAGCAAGGTAAATGCAATCATTGGCCCTGCGACTTCTGGAGCTACAGCTTCAGCTACTGCAAATGCTGCTAAAGCAGGTGTGCCAATCATTACACCAAGTGCGACACAGGATGACCTGACCAACAAGCAAGATTATCTTTTCCGTGCTACCTTTATTGATAGCTACCAAGGTAAAATCATTTCTAAGTATGTCACTGACAACTTGAAAGCTAAGAAAGTCGTTCTTTACTATGATCAATCCAGTGACTACGCTAAAGGAATGGCGGATGCCTTCAAGAAGGAATTCAAAGGTGAGATTGTAGCAACAGAAACTTTCCAATCCAAGGATACAGACTTCCAGGCTGCTTTGACAAAGATTAAGGGCAAAGAATTTGACGCTCTGGTTGTTCCAGGTTACTATACAGAAGCTGGTAAAATTGTCAATCAAGCGCGTGGTTTGGGTATTGACCAAACAATCGTTGGTCCTGATGGCTTTGGTGATGCTAAGTTCGTTGAGCAAGCAACTCCAGCTGCAGCTACAAATGTTTACTATGTATCTGGCTTTACAACTTCTGGTGAAATGTCAGAAAAAGCTAAGAAGTTTGTTGAAGCATACAAAGCTAAGTACAAAGAAGAGCCATCTATGTTTGCAGCTCTGGCATATGACTCTGTTTATATGGCAGCAGAAGCAGCCAAAGGTGCTAAAACTTCTGTAGATATCAAAGACAACTTGGCTAAGCTTAAAGATTTCGATGGAGTGACCGGTTCAATCACTATTGATAAAGATCACAATCCAGTGAAAACAGCTTTGATGATTGGCTTGAAAGACGGTCAAGTAGATACTGTAGAAACAGTTAAAGCGGAATAAGAATTACGAGGCTGGGGCTATCCCAGTCTTTGACTTGTTTTCTATTTTTAGTTGCTTGAGCAAGTTAGTAGATGATTTCTTTCTTTCTGAATCTGCGGATTTGAGAGAGTATCGTTTTATAATCTATTCTTCTTCGTTTCTCAATCAACTATTATTCGTATTTTGGGAGTGGGATGATAAAATCACGACCTAGTCTGCTGATTTTTCTCCCATTCCTTATTTTATTATAGAAAGAGTGGTGTCTAATGCTCCAACAATTAGTCAACGGTCTAATCCTGGGTAGTGTTTATGCGCTTCTGGCTTTGGGTTATACCATGGTTTATGGGATTATTAAGCTGATTAACTTTGCCCATGGCGATATCTATATGATTGGTGCCTTTATGGGTTATTACTTGATTAATATCCTGAAGTTTAATTTCTTCCTTTCTCTTATTTTAGCGATGATTGGGACAGCGATTCTCGGTGTGGTTATTGAGTTTTTAGCCTATCGTCCTCTACGAAATTCGACTCGGATTGCGGCTTTGATTACAGCCATTGGGGTCTCTTTTCTTCTTGAGTATGGCATGATTTTCTTTGTCGGTGCCAATACCCGTTCCTTCCCGCAGGTTATTAAAACAGTACGCTTTAACTTAGGGCCGATTTCTATCTCAAATATTCAGTTGCTGATTTTGGGAATTTCGATTTTCCTCATGGTGGCTCTGCAGTTCATCGTGCAGAAGACAAAGATGGGTAAGGCTATGCGGGCCGTATCCGTAGACAGTGATGCTGCTCAGCTGATGGGAATCAATGTCAATCGCACGATCAGCTTCACCTTTGCTTTGGGGTCAGCTCTTGCAGGGGCTGCTGGTGTTCTAATTGCCCTTTATTATAATTCATTGGAGCCTTTGATGGGGATGACTCCAGGTATTAAGTCCTTTGTAGCGGCCGTTCTCGGTGGTATTGGAATCATTCCTGGTGCTGCGCTTGGTGGCTTTGTTATCGGTCTTTTGGAAACTTTTGCGACAGCACTTGGACTTTCTGATTTCCGCGATGCCATTGTCTATGCGATTTTGATTGTCATTCTTCTGATCCGTCCAGCTGGTATCCTCGGCAAAAATGTGAAAGAGAAGGTGTAAGGTATGAAAAAGAATTTAAAGGTAAATATTTTCTGGCTTGGCCTTGTCTTAATCGGCTACCTGCTGATGACAGTATTGGTTAGTGCTGGTGTTCTTAATGCTTTTTACATTCAAATCTTAGAGCAGATCGGGATTAATATTATTTTGGCTGTGGGGCTCAACCTCATCGTCGGATTCTCAGGTCAATTCTCTCTTGGGCACGCTGGCTTTATGGCTATCGGTGCCTACGCAGTAGCAATTATTGGCTCTAAATCGCCAACTTATGGAGCCTTCTTCATTGCCATGCTGGCTGGAGCTATCATTGCTGGTATTGTGGCTTTGGCAGTTGGTTTGCCAACCCTGCGTCTTAAAGGGGACTATCTTGCGATTGCGACTCTTGGTGTCTCTGAGATTATCCGGATTCTGATTATTAATGGCGGTACTTTGACGAATGGCGCAGCTGGTATCCTATCCATTCCGCCTTTTACGTCTTGGCAGATGGTCTATGTCTTTGTTGTTATCACAACTATTTTGACCTTGAATTTCCTGCGCAGTCCTATTGGCCGCAGTACTCTGTCTGTCCGTGAGGATGAGATTGCTGCCGAGTCTGTTGGGGTTAATACTACTAGAATCAAGGTGACAGCCTTTGTCTTGGGAGCTATCACGGCTTCTATTGCTGGCTCTCTTCAAGCTGGCTTCGTTGGTTCAGTTGTTCCTAAGGACTATTCCTTTACTAACACTATCAATATCTTGATTATTGTAGTTTTTGGTGGCCTAGGCTCTATGACTGGAACCATTGTAGCTGCAGTGGTCTTGGGAGTTCTCAATATGTTGCTGCAGGATGTATCCAGCATTCGGATGATTGTCTATTCTTTGGCTTTGATCTTGGTCATGATTTTCCGTCCAGGTGGGCTTTTAGGAACTTGGGAGCTCAGTCTGTCTAAGCTCTTCAAAAAGAATAAGGAGGTCAAAGAATAATGGCACTTCTTGATGTAAAAAATCTAACTAAAAACTTTGGCGGTCTGACTGCTGTCAGCGATGTGACCTTGGAACTCAACGAGGGCGAGCTGGTTGGTCTGATTGGGCCTAATGGTGCAGGAAAAACGACTCTTTTCAACCTCTTGACTGGTGTTTATGAGCCGAGTGAAGGAACAGTGACACTGGATGGTCATTTGCTAAATGGTAAGGTTCCTTACAAGATTGCTGCTTTAGGTCTCGGGCGGACCTTCCAGAACATCCGGCTCTTTAAGGATCTTAGTGTTTTGGATAATGTTTTGATTGCCTTTGGTAATCATCATAAGGCTCATGTGTTGGCTTCCTTCTTCCGCCTGCCAGCCTACTACAAAAACGAAGAAGAACTCAAAGACAAGGCTTTGGAGTTACTGAAAATTTTTGACTTGGACAAGGAAGCAGAAACCTTGGCTAAGAACCTAGCTTATGGTCAGCAGCGTCGCTTGGAAATCGTTCGGGCCTTGGCAACAGAGCCTAAGATTCTTTTCTTGGATGAGCCGGCTGCAGGGATGAACCCTCAGGAGACAGCAGAGCTGACTGCATTGATTCGACGGATTAAAAACGAATTTAACATTACTATCATGCTGATTGAGCATGACATGAGTCTGGTAATGGAAGTCACTGAGCGAATATATGTTTTGGAGTACGGCCGCTTGATTGCGCACGGAACACCTGATGAAATTAAGAATGACAAATGCGTTATTGAAGCTTATCTAGGAGGTGAAGCCTAATGTCCATGCTTAAAGTTGGGAATCTCTCTGTCCATTATGGCATGATTCAGGCTGTCCGTGATGTCAGCTTTGAAGTAAACGAAGGAGAAGTCGTTTCCCTGATTGGTGCCAATGGCGCTGGGAAAACGACCATTCTCCGGACTATTTCAGGCTTGGTTCGTCCAAGTGCTGGTAAAATTGAATTTGTAGGCAATGAAATTCAAAAAGTTCCTGCTCAAAAAATCGTAGCAGCCGGACTTTCGCAAGTACCAGAAGGTCGACATGTCTTTCCAGGACTGACAGTTTTGGAGAATTTGGAAATGGGTGCCTTTCTCAAAACAAACCGCGAAGAAAATCAAGCCAATCTCAAAAAGGTCTTCTCTCGTTTCCCACGCTTGGAAGAGCGTAAAAATCAAGATGCTGCAACCCTTTCAGGTGGTGAGCAGCAGATGCTGGCTATGGGACGGGCGCTGATGTCTACTCCTAAACTTTTGCTTTTGGATGAACCTTCTATGGGCTTGGCGCCGATCTTTATCCAGGAAATCTTTGATATTATCCAAGATATTCAGCGACAAGGAACAACTGTGCTTTTGATTGAGCAGAATGCCAACAAGGCTCTCTCTATCGCCGACCGCGGCTATGTTCTTGAAACAGGCAAAATCGTTCTGTCCGGAACTGGCCAAGAGCTCCTCGCTTCTGACGAAGTCCGCAAAGCATATCTAGGTGGCTGAAACAATCCAGTGGATTGTTTCAGGTTGCAGATGGAAACTCACGGCAGCGAGTTTTCTTCAAAATGTCTGGGAGACATTTTTAGGTTTTTGATAGAAAGTTATGGTAGTAACTTAACATTTTGAAAAGGTCCATTGGACCTTTTTTCTTCTCTTAGATGCTTAAAATAGTATATCTAGCCATTGTCCATCTTCAATTTTTCCAATCGCGGGATTTTTCTAAATTTTGAAAACTTAGGCAAAGGCCTTGGAAGCGTTTGAAATCAGCTGCAAAATAAAGTATAATAAGTATAAGAATTATGGATAGGAAAAAGGGGGAACTCTTATGGCAGTTAAAGATTTTATGACGCGTAAGGTGGTTTATATCAGCCCAAATACAACGATTGCTCATGCGGCAGATATGATGCGTGAGCAGAAACTCCACCGTCTGCCGGTGATTGAGAATGACCAACTAGTGGGACTGGTGACAGAAGGAACGATTGCAGAAGCTAGTCCATCTAAGGCAACGAGTCTGTCCATTTATGAGATGAACTATCTTCTCAACAAAACAAAAGTTGGTGATGTTATGATTCGTGATGTGGTCACGATTTCTCAGTTTGCCAGTCTGGAAGATGCGACCTATCTGATGCTGAAAAATAAGATTGGCATCCTGCCTGTTGTGGACAATGAGCAGCTTTACGGAGTTATCACTGATCGTGATATTTTCAAGGCCTTCTTAGAAGTATCTGGCTATGGTGAAGAGGGAGTTCGGCTACGCTTTGTCACTGAGAATAAGGTGGGGGTTCTTGAGCAGATTATCCGTCTTTTGGTGGAAGAAAATCTCAACATCTCCAATACAGTCAATATCCCACGCAAGGATGGCAAAGTTGTCATTGAAGTACAATTAGCTGGTAATATAGATACGGCGCTTCTCAAGAAAAAATTTGAAGAGAATGCGATTGAGCTGGCTGAGATTACACATACTTCAGCAAAAGCTTTATAAGCGATAAAAAAAGCCTCATCGTTAGATGAGGTTTTTAACGTACAATAGGTTGTTTGTTGGCATCTAAAGTGAAGCCTTCGCCCAAAATCTCATGAGCTTCGGTAATAGTAGTAAAGGCAAATGGATCGACTTGGTTAATGAGTTTTTTCATTTGCTGCATTTCATTACGGGAAACAACACAGTAGACAATTTGCAGATCCTGCTTGCTATAGAAGCCTTGCCCCTTGAGGTAGGTCACTCCACGATCCAGCTTGTCATTGATAGCTTCAGCTAGCTCAGTGGGCTTACTGGTAACAATAAGGAATCCCTTACCAGCAAAACCTCCTTCTGCAATTAGGTCAATGACGCGGGAGGTGATAAAGACAAACATGAGGGTGTAAGATACCATGCGTAAGTCTTTGAAGACTAGGAGAACCAAGGTAATGACTACAAAGTCAACCGTCAGCATGAGTCTGCCCATGGAAATGCTGGTGTATTTATTGAAGATGCGGGCCACAATGTCCGTACCGCCAGTTGTTCCGCCAGCATTAAAGATGGTGCCCAGTCCAATCCCCATAATAATCCCCGTTCCAAGACAGGCTAGTAAGACATCGCCGTCCAGAGCTGAGATAAAATAGTCTTGCAGGTGTTTGGAGGCAGGTAAGATTTCAAAAATCTTGAGCCAAGCAGACACGGAGAAGGTCCCTAGAATGCTGAGATAGAGGGTTCTTGAGCCCAGTAGCTTCCAAGCAATAATAAAGAGAGGAATGTTAATAATCAGGTTGGTCGTCGAGACAGGGATTTTAAATAGATAGTAGGCAATCAAGGTCAAACCCGTCGCGCCACCTTCATATAAATGAAAGGGAATGACCAAATAATGAATCCCAAAAGAAAAAATTCCAGCCCCCAAAATGATGGCCAGTACGTTTTTTAATTTAAACATAAGATCCTCCTAAATCTATTTCCAGAAATTTCTTCTGAATATATTTTACCAAAAATTTAGCCTTTATGAAAGACTTTGAAAAAATTTTTAAAGTCTTTTCTTATGATGGGCTTTTAGCTTTTTTTTTGGTAAAATAAACAATAGATAAAAAAGAGTGGGATGAAAATAATGAGCTGACGAATTCGGCTCTTATCAGGCTGCTCAGCCGTTTGGACATGCTGTAAAAGTAGCTTATATCAAGCTTTAGGGCAAGTCTTATCTACATTTTCTTATAAAGAACGAAAAATAGAAGTTAGAGATTCAAGGTAAAGATGAAAAATGGTATTTTGATTTCGCTGGAAGGTCCAGAAGGGGCTGGAAAGTCAAGTGTGTTGGAAGCCTTGCTTCCTTTTTTGAAAAATTATGGTACTGGCCTGATTACGACGCGGGAGCCGGGTGGCGTCCAGATTGCTGAGGCTATCCGCGAAGTGATTTTGGAACCTAGTCATACTGCGATGGATGCTAAGACTGAGCTTTTGCTGTACATTGCCAGCCGCCGTCAGCACTTGGCTGAACGGGTTTTGCCAGCTTTAACGCAAGGGAAGCTTGTCTTGATGGATCGTTTTATTGATAGTTCAGTGGCCTATCAGGGATACGGACGGGGTCTGGATGTAGCAGACATTGAATGGCTCAATCAGTTTGCGACGGATGGACTCAAGCCTGATTTGACCCTCTATTTTGATATTGATGTGGAAGAAGGGCTGGCGCGGATTGCTAGGAGCGAGAGTCGAGAGGTGAATCGGCTTGATCTGGAAGGTTTGGACTTGCATCAGCGGGTTCGGCAGGGCTATTTGGCGATTCTTGACAAGGAGCCTGAGCGCTTTGTCAAGGTGGATGCCAGTCAACCTCTGGATAAGGTGGTGGCCGATAGTTTGGCCATCATTCAGGAACGATTTGGGAATCCGTCATGAAGATAAAAGATTTACAGCAAAGCCAGCCCAGCTTGTTTGAGCAGTTTCAGCATATTTTGGAACAGGAACGGCTTAGTCATGCCTATTTGTTTACCGGAGCTTTTGGTAGTTTTGAAATGGCTCAAATCCTGTCCCAGAGTCTCTTTTGCGAGAATAAGCAAGGCGTCTGGCCTTGTCAGTCCTGTCGTTCTTGCCGTTTGATTGCTGAAGAAGATTTTTCTGATGTAACTGTGGTGCGACCGTTTAATAACATTATCAAAACAGACCGAGTTCGGGAGCTGGTCCGAAACTTCTCTCAAAGTGGCTTAGAAGGCAGTCGGCAGGTTTTCATTATCTGCGATGCGGATCGGATGCACGTCAATGCAGCCAATTCCTTGCTCAAAGTCATTGAGGAGCCGCAGAGCGAGATTTATATCTTTCTCCTGACCGCTGATGAACAGCTGATTCTGCCGACGATTCGAAGTCGGACTCAGGTTTATCATTTCTTGAAAAATACAGCTGCTCTGCAGCACAGTTTGGAACAGGATGGCTTGATTAAAAGTCGAGCGGAGCTACTAGCTGCCTATAGTCAGACTCAGTCAGAAGCGGAAAGCTTGGCTCATAATAACGCCTTTTTTGAATTAGTCAGCGAATGCGAGCGCTTTGTCAAGGATTTTCAGACTCGCTCCAGTCAGGCATTTCTGCAGGTTTCGCGTCTGGCAAAGCTGGCTGATGATAAGGAGAAGCAGGAACAGGTCTTCAAGCTCTTGGAAGTGTTATTTTATAAAGAGATAGCAACAGAAAGCGGTCGACAGGCCTTGGAGCAGCTTTTGCTGGCTCGGAAGATGTGGCGGGCCAATGTATCTTTTCAAAACGCCTTAGAATATATGACCTTGAAGGGAAAGTAAAATGAGGCAGCACAGGAGTATAAAATGGATAAAAAAGATTTATTTGATGCCTTAGATGATTTTTCACAGACGCTTTTAGTGACCCTTGCTGAGGTGGAGGCTGTCAAGAAAAATCTCAAGAGTGTGGTAGAGGAAAATATTGCTCTGCATCTGGAAAATGACAAGCTGAGGGAGCGCTTGGGAGAGGTGGAGAAGGAAGCTCCGACCAAGACCAAGAAAAACCGGGATAATCTGCGCAAGCTTTACTATGACGGCTTTCATGTCTGTACGGATTTCTATGGCCAGCGCCGGGAGAATGACGCAGAGTGTATGTTCTGCGATGAATTGTTATTTAGGGAGTAGTGATGCAGGTTCAAAAAAGTTTTAAGGGCGAAACTGCCTACGGCAAGCTTTATCTGGTCGCAACTCCTATCGGCAATCTGGATGATATGAGTATCCGTATGGTCAATACCCTGAAAGAGGTTGACAGGATTGCGGCTGAAGATACGAGAAATACAGGCCTGCTGCTCAAGCATTTTGGGATTGAGACCAAGCAGATCAGCTTTCATGAGCACAATGCCAAGGAGAAAATCCCAGTTCTCTTGGACATGCTTCAAAGCGGAAATGATATAGCTCAGGTTTCAGATGCTGGTCTGCCCAGTATTTCTGATCCTGGACATGATTTGGTTCAGGCAGCGCTAGAAGCCGGAATTACTGTAGTACCGATTCCTGGTCCTAGCGCTGGAATAACAGCCTTGATTGCTAGCGGCTTGGCTCCCCAACCGCATATTTTTTATGGATTTCTGCCTAGAAAAGCTGGACAGCAGAAGGAATTTTTTACTAGCAAAAAATCCTATCCTGAGACCCAGATTTTCTACGAATCCCCTCATCGGGTTCGGGCGACGCTGGAAAATATGCTGGCGGTTTATGGTGACCGCCAAGTCGTCTTGGTACGCGAGCTGACTAAGATTCATGAAGAGTATCAGCGAGGGCTGATTTCAGACTTGTTGGCTTATACGGCTGAACATTCGCCCAAAGGAGAGTGTCTCTTGATTGTAGCTGGGGCGGCAGTAGATGCTCCTCACGACATATCTCAAGAGCAGATCCTAGCTGAGATTGATCTTTTAGTTGAAGCCGGCAGCAAAAAAAATCAAGCCATTAAGGAAGTTGCTAAGAAATACGGCAGGAACAAGAGCGAGCTCTATGCGGTTTATCATGAACTAAGAGAAAGTTGAAATCTTATTTCAACTTTTCTTTTTAGCGGCTTCTTTGTATTTTATAACAAAAAAGCAAATTCTTTGTTTGGTATGTGTTATAATAATTTCATTACACTTAAAAGGAATAGTCATGTCTTTAGACACTAATGTAAAATTAAAATATCATAATCTCCAGCCGTTTACTAAATGGACTGGGGGAAAGCGCCAACTTTTAGGAGAGTTAAGGAGCTATATGCCGGAGACTTATGGTCGCTATTTTGAGCCATTTGTTGGCGGCGGAGCTTTATTTTTTGATTTGGCTCCAGAAAAAGCGGTCATTAATGATTTTAACGAGGAACTGATAAATGCTTATCGCCAGATAAAAAATAATCCAGCTGAATTGATTAATTTACTGATAAAGCATAAAGAGAATAATAACAAAGATTATTATTTAGCATTGCGTTCGGCAGATCGCGACGGCCGAATTAGTAGGATGACTGGGGTAGAGAGAGCGGCGCGAATTCTCTACATGCTTCGGGTTGATTTCAATGGATTGTATCGAGTTAATTCTAAAAATCAGTTTAATGTTCCTTACGGTCGCTACAAAAATCCCAAAATAGTGGATGTAGATTTACTTTATCAAATCAGTGAATATCTAAATGAGAATGATGTAGAAATTTTGCAAACAGATTTTGCGGAGGCAGTTAAGGATGCTCAAACAGGCGATTTTGTATATTTTGATCCGCCCTATATTCCGTTAAACGAAACTAGCTCATTTACCTCTTATACCCACGAGGGCTTTTCTTATGAGGAACAGGTTCGGTTACGCGATACTTTTAAGGAATTGACGGAGCGAGGAGTCTATGCTATGCTGTCAAATTCCTCGAGTCCTTTGGTAGAAGAATTATACAAGGATTTTAATATTTATTTTGTGGAAGCTCAGCGAACTAATGGTGCTAAGAGCTCAAGTCGTGGAAAAATTTCAGAAATTATAGTAACAAATTATGACTAATTACGAATATAAGTATGGGGGTGTTTTAATGACAAAACCATACTATAATAAGGAAAGGGCTATTCTGGTTCATGCAGATACCTTTGAATTCTTATCAAAAATGAAGCCAGAAAGTATGGATATGATCTTTGCTGATCCACCATACTTTTTGAGTAACGGGGGTTTTTCAAATTCTGGCGGTAACATTGTCTCTGTTGATAAAGGTGATTGGGATAAGGTTTCTGGCCTTGAGGAGAAACATGACTTTAATCGACGGTGGTTACGATTAGTCAGACCTATTTTAAAGCCTAATGGTACTATCTGGATTTCAGGCAGCTTACATAATATTTACTCTGTGGGTGTGGCCTTGGAACAAGAAGGTTTTAAAATTTTAAATAATATTACTTGGCAAAAGAGCAACCCAGCTCCGAATCTATCTTGCCGCTATTTTACTCATTCCACGGAAACGATTTTGTGGGCTCGTAAAGATGATAAAAAGGCTAAGCATTACTATAATTATGATTTAATGAAAGATATTAATGGCGGTAAACAGATGAAGGATGTGTGGATAGGACCATTAACTAAAAAGGCAGAGAAGTGGGCAGGAAAACATCCAACACAAAAGCCAGAATATTTATTAGAACGGATCATTTTGGCTAGCACAAAAGAAAATGATTATATACTTGATCCCTTTGTTGGAAGTGGAACAACAGGAGTTGTAGCTAAGCGGTTAGGTCGTAAATTCATTGGTATTGATGCGGAGAAAGATTATTTAGAAATAGCCAAAAGAAGATTGGAGGAAGAGAGATGAAAAAAGGTGGCGTAGGTGGTGCAAATACGAAAACAGGGCTAGCTTTTGAATTGAAAACAGACTTGCCAAATTTTATTTCAAAACAAAGTGGATATGAAGTTGTGGAAAATGATTTTGATATTAAACTTGTGAAACGAACAGGCGAGGTAAGAAAAATAAAAAGGAGCTCCACAGCGCGGTGGATAGTAAATTTTGAAGGGGAAAAAGTAGCAGAAATTTTTCAAAAACATGGTTTATATCGTTATTTTGATGAAGTAAGCCTGAACTATAAAGCGATTATTTCCAAAAAATTGTTACCAGATGATTCCATTTTTGTAATGGATAATAATACAGTTTTTATCATTGAAAAGAAAACGCAAAAAACTCAAGGAAGTGTTGATGAAAAATTACAAACATGTGATTTTAAGTTGAAACAATATAAAAAGTTATTTTCACCTTTAAATAAAGAAGTTAAATATTATTATTTACTTGATGAATGGTTTTTAAATTCAAATTATAAAGATGTCTTAGATTATATTATAAGTGTAGGATGTTACTATCGCTTTAATTATATTCCTTTAAAGGAGTTTGGTTTACCTATACCAAAGGAGGAAATATGAACTTAGAGAATTATATTCAACTATCATCAGACGAAAGATTACAATATTTCCTCTCGACTCTTTCAGTTACCAACCGTACACCAGGGTACTATGTAAATTGGAATAAGGTTAGACGGGAGACAAAGGAGTTTGAACTTGAATTAAATACTCTCAACTATTTAATTGGTAAAGATAATATTTATGAAGAGGCCTTTAATTTATTTTCAAAACAGCCTGATTTACTGAGGGCTGTTCCTAGCTTGATTGCCAGCCGTGATAAAGTTTTAGATATTCTTTCCTTGGATGAAGATGATAATATGAGCTTTCATCAATTAGATTTTAAGAAGATTGACAAAAGTGATATAAAAGTTTATGTAGATTTTATTGAGCAAGCCGGTTTGTTGTACTTTTTACAAAAGGAAGCTAGCCGATCACTTGTTGATTATGTGTATGGTGTAGAAGCGGGATTAGATAGTAATGCTCGTAAAAATCGAAGTGGAACGACTATGGAAGGCATCCTTGAACGAAGTGTTGCTAAAGTTTGTCAGCAGCATGATTTAGAGTTTAAATCCCAAGCCACGCCATCTTTCATAAAAGAAATGTGGAATATAGAAGTACCAGTTGATAAATCACAACGCCGTTTTGATGTAGCTGTTTATTCAAAGGAAAAACATAAAATTTGGTTGATTGAAACAAACTACTATGGTGGAGGCGGCAGCAAACTGAAAGCTGTTGCTGGAGAGTTTACTGAATTGAGCCAGTTCGTCGTCAATTCACCAGATGATGTAGAGTTTGTGTGGGTGACAGATGGGGTGGGCTGGAAAACGGCTCGTTTGCCATTAGCAGAGGCATTTGCTCATATTCCGTATGTGTTTAATTTGGATATGCTTAAACATGGTTATTTGTATGATTTATTGATGCCAAAAAAATTGATTAGAAACTAAACATTTATCAGCAATAGTTTTGTATTGATATAGTTGTTCTATTAAAATTAGGTCTAAAATAATTAGAAGCTTTCACAGCTTCTTTTGTTATTTCTTCATTTTGTTCGTGTTTTCCTAAAAAAACTCCCTTCTTTTTAAGAAAAAATAGATATTTTCTAAACTTTGTGATATGATATACAAAATAAATTTTGGAGGTAGGATATGACGATTTACAATTTTTCTGCTGGACCGGCAGTATTGCCCAAGGAAGTCTTGAAAAAAGCTCAGGCTGAGTTTTTAGACTATGCCCAAAGTGGCATGAGTGTGATGGAGCTGTCCCACCGATCCAAGGAATTTGACGATATTATCAAAGAAGCTGAGAGCTTGCTGCGTGAGCTCATGGATATTCCGGACAATTACCGCGTCCTCTTTCTGCAGGGGGGAGCTTCTACCCAGTTTAGTATGATTCCCCTTAATCTAGCCCAAGGCGGCAAGGCCTACTACCTAGTGGCTGGATCTTGGGGAAAGAAAGCTTACACTGAAGCAGTCAAGCTGTCTAAGTTCATTCCATTTGAGCCTATTCTTTTGGCTTCGTCAGAGGATTTAAATTACACGGAAATTCCTTCTTTTGATGAAAAGGATATTGATCCGCAGGCGGCTTATGTGCATCTGACAACCAATAATACCATCGAAGGAACGGCTATTTATGACCTTCCTGCGACTAATGGCGTGCCGATTGTGGCGGACATGTCTTCTAATATCCTGGCTGCTCAATACCGAGTAGAGGATTTCGGTTTGATTTATGCTGGGGCTCAGAAGAATATCGGACCTGCTGGCGTGACAGTTGTCATCATCCGAGAAGACTTGCTGGATGACGAACCAGTTCTATCTAGCATGTTGGATTACCGCATTCAGGCGGACAATGGCTCTCTTTACAATACACCACCGACTTTTGCCATCTATATGGCCAAACTGGTCTTTGAGTGGGTTAAGGAGCTAGGTGGCGTAGCAGAAATGGAAAAGCGTAATCGTGAAAAATCTGGCCTTTTGTACGACTTCATTGAGCAGTCAGACTTTTACCGCAGTCCAGTCCGTTATAAGGAGCAGCGCTCAGTCGCCAATATTCCCTTTGTGTCTCCTAGCCAAGAGCTGGACGCCAAATTTAACAAAGAGGCTGCAGCAGCGGGATTCAAGAATATCAAGGGGCACCGCAGCGTAGGCGGCATGAGAGCTAGTCTCTACAATGCTTTTCCGCTCCAAGGTGTCAAGGACTTGATTGCCTTTATGCAGAAATTTGAAGAAGAAAATTCTTAAGAGAGGGAAACTATGGTCTTTAGTGTCAAAACCTTTAATAATATCAATCAAATCGGACTTAAGGAGCTGGGCAATACTTTTCAGATTGACGGAGATAAGTCTGACAATCCGGATGCTTATATCCTGCGCAGTCAAAACCTGCATGGACAGGAATTTCCAAGCAAGCTCAAAGCTATTGCGCGGGCAGGCGCAGGAACCAATAATATTCCTGTCGACCAGGCAACGGCTCAGGGAATTGTGGTCTTCAACACGCCAGGAGCTAATGCCAATGCGGTGAAAGAAGCAGTCTTGGCTTCCATTCTCCTGTCTGCGCGTGACTATATCGCAGCTAACAGTTGGGCTAACGGCCTTTCTGGAGATGATGTTCCCAAGCAAGTGGAAGCTGGTAAGAAGCAGTTTGCTGGGACAGAGATTGCAGAGAAGACTTTGGGAGTCATTGGGTTAGGAGCTATCGGCGGCCGTATTGCTAACGATGCCTATCGCCTGGGGATGAACGTCTTAGGCTATGATCCTTATGTATCCATTGAAACGGCTTGGAATATCTCTAGCCATGTCAAGCGGGTAGCAGACATTAAGGAAATCTTTGAGAAGAGTGATTATATCACTATTCATGTGCCCCTGACTGAGGATACACGAGCTACTTTTGATCAGGCTGCTTTTGGTCTCATGCAAAAAGGAACGACTCTTATCAACTTTGCCCGCGGCGAGCTGGTGGACAACGCTGCCCTCTTTGAAGCCTTGGAAGCAGGTGTTATCAAGCGCTATATCACAGACTTTGGTGTAGATGAGCTGCTCCGTCATCCGCAGATTACAGTCTTTCCGCATCTGGGCGGATCGACCGAAGAAGCTGAGTTCAACTGTGCCATTATGGCTGGGAAAACCATTCGACGCTTCATGGAAACAGGCGAGATTATCAACTCAGTGAATTTCCCTAATGTCCGTCAGGCTCTCTCAGCGCCTTATCGGATTACCCTGATTAACAAAAATGTACCGAATATTGTGGCTCGGATTTCAACAGCTGTTAGTGACTTGAATATCAATATCGACAATATCATTAATCGTTCCAAGGGTGATTATGCCTATACTTTGCTGGATCTGGATGAGTCGGATGAAAGCAAGATTCAGGAGCTGGTTGATAAATTTGAGAATAGCGATAATATTGTGCGCGTGCGTTTGATTAAGAAATAATCGAAAAATAGACGTGTTTCTTTATGGAATGCGTCTATGCCTGCCGATGAGCCTTTCGCTTGTCGGCTTTTTCTAATGAGTCTCGGCTTGACAAGAAAGAGCTATCTGGGCTATCATAGGGACGGAGGAAAAACAATGTTACAATTTATCGAATACCCAAAATGCTCTACCTGCCGCAAGGCCAAGGCTGAGCTCAATCAATTAGGAGTGGACTTTGAAGCGGTGGATATTGTCCAAAATACACCTAGCCGGGACCAACTCCTAGACTGGATCCAGAATTCTGATTTTGAGCTCAAGGCTTTTTTCAATACCAGCGGTCTCAAATACCGTGAGCTAGGTCTCAAAGAAAAAGTTCCGCATTTGACATCCCAGGAAGCTGCTGATTTATTATCGACAGACGGCATGCTGATTAAACGACCGCTCTTGGTTCGAGATAACCAAATCTTGCAGATTGGCTACCGAAAGGCGTATGAAGAGTTAGGTTTGTGAAATATTAAGACCAGCTGCTTTCTCAATCATGTTTTTTGGATGCTTCTTCCTTTCATGATATAATAAATCTATCTCAATCTTAGAAAGAAGAATCATGGTTTTATCAAAAAAACGGGCTCGTCATGTGATTGAAGAGATTATTGCTCTTTTCCCTGACGCCAAGCCCAGTCTGGATTTTCGCAATCACTTTGAGCTTTTGGTAGCGGTCATGCTGTCGGCTCAGACGACGGATGCTGCTGTCAATAAGGCAACGCCGGCTTTATTTGAAGCCTATCCAAGCCCACAGGATATGGCTAAGGCTGGTGAAGCAGACATTGCCAAATACATCTCCCGCCTAGGACTCTATCGCAACAAGGCCAAGTTTTTGAAGAAATGCGCCCAGCAACTTTTGGATGACTTTGACGGTCAAGTACCACAAACGCGGGCGGAATTGGAAAGTCTAGCTGGTGTTGGTCGTAAGACGGCCAATGTGGTCATGAGTGTGGGCTTTGGTATTCCAGCCTTTGCTGTTGATACCCATGTGGAGCGCATCTGCAAGCACCATGATATCGTAAAAAAATCGGCAACGCCACTTGAGGTAGAAAAGCGAGTTATGGATGTCCTTCCACCGGAACGTTGGCTGCCAGCCCATCAGGCAATGATTTACTTTGGACGTGCCATCTGCCATCCTAAAAATCCCGAGTGCGATCACTATCCGCAACTTTATAACTTTAAAGATAGTTAAAAAGCGAGGTCTGATGACTTCGCTTTCTTATTCACTAAATCTTAAAAAATAACCATCTGGATCCAAAATCGCAAATTCATGGGGATATATAAAGCTATCTCCTACTCGAAATTCTCTTTTTGTCAGGGGACGATGGATAGGATAGTCAGCTTCCAGCAGTTTTTGGTGGAGCTGAGGAACATCCGCAATGCCAAAGGAAATATTGATACCGCGCCCGAAAGGATAGGTCAGTTGGGCTAATTCTTCTGCGCTGCCTTCTTCTAGCATAAGTTGGCAGTCTTCAAGCGAGAGGAAGAGAAATTTCTCCTCTGGACGCTCGTATTCGACAGAGAATCCTAGCAGGTCGCAGTAGAAGTGGCGTGATTTTTCGATGTCAGATACTACAAATTCAGGAATGACAGCTTGATAGTCCATTCGTTTTCTCCTTAGAGTTCAATCTCCATGACAATGGGTGTGTGGTCTTGGCGCGCACCGGAGTCAATCATATCAGACTTGGTTACCTTGTCAGCCACGCGGTTGCTTGTCAGCCAGTAGTCGATTCTCCAGCCTGTATTGTTGATTTTAGAAGTCTTGCTGCGCTGCGCCCACCAGGTGTATTGGTTAGGAATATCGCCGTGTAGGTGGCGGAAGGTGTCGGTGAAGCCTTTAGCCAGCAAGTTGGTGAAGCCAGCACGTTCTTCGTCGGTAAAGCCTGGTGAACGGCGGTTGCTGGCTGGATTGGCCAAGTCAATTTCCTTGTGGGCCACATTGTAGTCGCCAGTAGCGAGGACTGGTTTTTGTCCATCTAGTGTTGCCAAGTATTCAGCATATTTGGTATCCCAGACTTGACGGTCATCCAAGCGTTTGAGGCCATCACCAGCATTAGGCGTATAGACCTGTGTGACAAAGAAACCGTCAAATTCCAGCGTAATGATGCGGCCTTCAACATCCATAGTTGATGGAGCGCCGATTTCTGGGAAGGTTATGGTTGGCGTCAGTTCTTTTTTGTAGAGGAACATGGTTCCTGCATAGCCCTTGCGGGCCGGCTCTTGGGAGGAGCGCCAAGTGTTTTCATAGTCTGGGAAAAGATTTGTCAAAATCTCCAAGTGCTTTTTAGTCGGGCCTGTTGCAGACAGTTTTGTTTCCTGAATGGCGATAATATCTGCGTTTTCAGCTTGCAAGGTTTGAAGGACAGCTTGAGAAAGCTGAGCGCGGGCAGAATCACTGGTCAATGCAGCGTTGAGAGAGTCAATGTTCCAAGAGATGAGTTTCATAAAATTTCCTTTTCTAGTAAAATTTACTGAGTTTATTATAACAAAATTTAGGACTGATTTATAGCAAAGTGATTGTAAGGAAGCTTGAAAAATAATGAAAATTTTTCTATAATTATCCTAGAAAAATAGAGGAGAAGCCATGAAATTCTATTCTTATGATTATGTTTTGAGTCAGATTAGCCAGCAAAACTGGGTGACAGTTGCGCTTTCTGTCTTGCTGTTACTTGTGACAGGATTTTTTGCTTTTAAGGCCTACCGAAATAAGCGTGATTCAAAATTCCGGGAATTAGCCATCATTTCTGTTTTGGCCTTGGTGGCTATGGTCTTGATTGGCATTAGCAATTTTCAGACTGACCAAGACTCTAATAACCAGTTTCAAACCTCTCTGCATTTTATTGAGGTCATTTCAGAAGACTTGGGCGTGGATAAGTCGGAGGTCTATGTCAATACTTCAGCCGCGACGGATGGAGCGATTTTGAAGGTCGGAAAGAACTTTTATCGGGCTATGAGCGGCAGTGAGCCGGATAAATATCTGCTTGAAAAAATTGACTTGCATAAGACGACAGATATCGAAATAGTGGAGGTTGAAAAATGACATTGAATTTTCTTGAAATCCTAATTAAACTAGCGCTGGGGCTTTTCTCACTAGTTTTTGTCATCAACGTGACGGGAAAAGGCAATCTGGCGCCCAATTCAGCAATCGATCAGATTCAAAACTATGTCCTTGGTGGTATTATCGGTGGGGTGATTTATAATAGCTCCATTAACATTCTTCAGTATGCAGTCATTCTCATCATGTGGACCATCTTGGTCTTGACCCTAAAGTGGCTCAATAACAATGTCCGTGCGGTTAAGCATTTGATTGATGGCAAGCCGACAACGTTGATTCAGCATGGGAAATTAATTCCCGAAGCCTGCCGTTCTGTTGGTCTTTCGGCAGCTGATGTAGCTTTGAAGCTGCGCAGCCAAGGCATTTTCCAGCTCAAGCAGGTCAAACGGGCGGTTATAGAACAAAACGGCCAGCTGATTATTGTACAGGCTGGTGAAGAGAATCCTAAATATCCCCTTATCACTGACGGTGTTGTCCAAATTGATATTCTGGAGTCTATTGATAAAACAGAAGACTGGCTGGTGGAGAGACTGGCTAAAGACGGATACACCGATATTTCGAATATCTTCATCGCTGAGTATGAAAGTGGCAATTTGAATGTTGTGACCTATTGAGAAAATCTTGCAAAGAGAAAGCCATTCCAGAAGCGGAATGGCTTTTGCTTTATTCAAATGGACTTTGCTCGTTTTCAGGTGATGCAAAGTTTTGTTGAGGATTAGGCTGATTTTGATAGGGGTTCTGATCAAATTGCTGCCCTTGATAATTTTGCTGATTTTGATAAGGATTCTGACCAAATTGATTTTCTTGATAATTCTGATTGTTATAGAAGTTATTAACTGCAGGTTCATATTTTGTAGGCTGGCAATAAAACACCAACAGAATTAAACGACCCACTAATGGGACTAAGTACAATAAGATAAGAGCCCAATGATAGCCACCATCCCGCAAGCGACGGACTTGAATAGCGAGAGAGGGAAGTATAGTCGCAATAAAATAGACCACCATTAGACCTGCTAAGGTGTTAGATAAGGCTCCTCCAGTCTCAGAGTTCAAAACTGTTTCAATCACAAGAGCAATGCAAAGTATTAGAATCATTACTAAAAAATGGCAGAGAATAGGCCACCAAAAATCTGGGCGATTTGAGCGACCGGTGAAGTCTACATAGCCCTTCCAAAACTTTTTATATGCATCAATCATATTAAAAATCCTTTTATTATTTTTTTATTTAGTGTACTATATTTGGCTTATATTTGCAAGTTTTCAGAAAATACAGGGTGTTTTAGTGAAATAGTGTAACATAAAAACCAACCTGTTTGCACTACCCCCCAAAAGTTAGACACAAAAAATCTAACTTTTGGGGGCAGTACAGTTTGGGTTGGTCTGATTATCAGAAAGTGATTAATGTTAATTTTTTAGTATTCTGAAGGTTGACAGTGGAGGAAGAGTAGAATGAAATTACCAATAACTGGAATAAAAGATACGAAGATAAAAGCCCAATGGTAACCCGCATCTCTCAGACGGCGTATGGACAGAGATAGATTTGGAATGATAGTAAAGAAACCATAAATCTGAATTAGCGATAGAAGAGGGGCTGCTTCCTCTCCAACCATAAGTAAGAAAATTAAAGATAAGACAGCTATCAACATATTGGCAAATACAGCCCACCAATAATCTGGGCGATCTGACCGCCCAGCGAAGTCAAAAGCTCTCCGCCAAAAATCAAGATATGCATAAATCATAATAATCTCCTAAATAATTTTATTTATCTTATTATATTATAAATCACTAAATATTGCAATTTAATTTTTGTTTTTAGAAGTACATCCATTTTCACCGTTGCTTAACAGATACATCCAGGTTAGCAATCCATTGTTTTATTTTTCAAATGGTGATAAAATAAAGTGTTGAAGTTTGCGGTTTATCTGCTTGATAAATGGCAATTTCCGAATAAAAAGAGGTCTCATTTGCCTCCTAAGGAGAAATCATGTCTGAAAAGAACTTTTATATTACAACCCCTATCTACTATCCGAGCGGTAAGCTCCATATCGGTTCTGCCTACACAACTATCGCATGTGATGTCTTAGCACGTTACAAACGCCTTATGGGCTACGATGTCTTTTATCTGACTGGTCTTGATGAGCATGGCCAAAAGATTCAACAAAAAGCAGAAGAAGCTGGTATTACACCACAAGCCTATGTTGATGGCATGGTAGTTGGAGTTAAAGAACTCTGGCAATTACTGGATATCTCATATGATAAATTTATCCGTACCACAGACGATTACCATGAAAAAGTAGTGGCTCAAGTCTTTGAACGTTTGCTTGCTCAAGATGACATCTACTTGGGTGAATATTCAGGCTGGTATTCGGTTTCTGACGAGGAATTCTTTACTGAAAGCCAGCTGGCAGAAGTCTTCCGTGATGAAAATGGAAAGGTAACCGGCGGAATTGCGCCATCTGGACATGAAGTGGAGTGGGTATCAGAAGAGTCTTATTTCCTCCGTCTCAGCAAGTACCAAGACCGCTTGGTAGAATTTTTTAAATCTCATCCAGACTTTATCACACCAGACGGACGTCTCAATGAAATGCTGAAAAACTTCATTGAGCCTGGCCTGGAAGACTTGGCCGTATCTCGGACGACCTTTACTTGGGGCGTGCCGGTGCCATCCAATCCTAAACACGTTGTCTACGTTTGGATTGATGCTCTGCTCAACTATGCGACAGCTCTTGGCTACGGTCAGGAAGACCATGCTAACTACGATAAATTCTGGAACGGAACAGTCTTCCACATGGTGGGCAAGGACATTCTGCGCTTCCACTCTATCTACTGGCCAATCCTGCTCATGATGCTGGATATTAAGCTGCCCGACCGCTTGATTGCTCACGGTTGGTTTGTCATGAAGGATGGTAAGATGTCCAAGTCTAAGGGTAATGTGGTCTATCCGGAAATGCTGGTAGAGCGTTATGGTTTGGATGCTCTGCGTTATTACCTCATGCGCAGTCTTCCGGTGGGATCTGATGGAACATTCACACCTGAGGACTATGTGGGTCGTATCAACTATGAGTTAGCTAATGACCTAGGCAACTTGCTCAACCGTACGGTTTCTATGATTAACAAGTACTTTGACGGTCAGGTGCCAGCCTATGAAGAAAATGTGACAGACTTTGACGGAGCTCTGGCTCAGGTGGCATCTGAATCCATCGCTGACTACTACAAACACATGGATGCAGTTGACTACCCACGTGCTCTGGAAGCAGTCTGGACTCTCATCTCCCGCACCAATAAATACATCGATGAAACAGCTCCTTGGGTTCTGGCAAAAGATGAAGCTAAGGTAAAAGAGTTGGCAGCAGTTATGAGCCACTTGACAGCGAGCCTTCGTGTTGTGGCACACATGATTGAGCCTTTCACGATGGAAACGAGTAAGGCTGTCCTCAGTCAACTAGGCTTGCCTCAAGCTGCGTCTCTGGAAAATCTAGCAATTGATCAGCTCCCATCAGGTCTGAAAGTTGTAGAAAAAGGAACACCAATCTTCCCGCGTCTCGATATGGAAGAAGAAATTGCCTATATCAAAGAACAAATGGAAGGCAACAAACCTGAGGTTGAAAAAGAATGGAATCCAGAAGAAGTCGAGCTCAAACTTAACCGCAAAGAAATCAAGTTTGACGACTTCGATAAGGTGGAAATCCGTGTCGCAGAAGTCAAAGAGGTGTCTAAAGTTGAAGGCTCGGATAAGCTTCTTCAGTTCCGCTTGGATGCAGGAGACGGTGAGGACCGCCAAATCCTCTCTGGTATTGCTAAATACTATCCAAACGAGCAAGAACTGGTCGGTAAGAAAGTCCAAATCGTAGCTAATCTCAAACCACGTAAGATGATGAAAAAATATGTTAGCCAAGGGATGATTCTATCAGCCGAGCACGGCGACCAACTGACTCTCCTTACTGTGGACGAAAATGTCCCAAATGGAAGTTTGATTGGATAACAATTTTTGATCTAATGACGATCCCCCAGCAGGAGGCTGCTGGGGGATTTTTGTATTTGGAAATTAAAAAGGTATGGTGTGTGATTGAGAAAAGAATTATTAGTCAAAAACATTTAAATAACTGTCAGTACATTGACAAAGTTGACAAGTTGTAGGATAATTGGCTTGTAGATTTACTTTTATCTATTAAATTATTTTAGGAGAATTATTTATGGCTTTTTGGGATGATGTTGTTAAAGGAGCTGGTGACTTAGCCAATGGGACTGTTAAAGCAGTAGGAAATGGTTTTAATGCTACTACTAAAGCTGTCGGAGATGTTGCAGGGAGCGCTAGTAAAGAGATTGATAAGGTGGTTAATGGAGCTAAGGGTAAATTTGATGCGAAGCCAGAAGAAGTGGCCATGCAAGTCTTAGAGCAAGTATCCAAGCTTCCAGTAGTTAAAGTTGATAGAAATCAATTTTTAATGGATAAATTTGGCAAAGGTTTAAGTCAAGATGAAGTAGGGAAATTATTAGCTGATGGTCCTGTAAATATTGTTTCCAAGGATAAATTGGACAAAGCTGCAAAGGCTTGTATTATGGATAATGTCCTATTATCAAGTGGAGCTTCTGTTCTTGCTGGTTTACCAGGAGGAATTGCTATGGCTGTGACCATACCAGCAGATGTTGCTCAATATTATGCCATGGCTTTAAAATTAGCTCAAGAACTAGGTTATATCTACGGCTTCCAATATCTGTGGTCTGAAAAGGATAAATTAACAGAAGAAGCCCAAAATACGTTGCTATTGTATCTGGGTGTTATGTTAGGTGTCTCTGGAACAGGTGCGTTACTGAGAGCTGGAGGCGTGGCGATTGGAAAACAGGCACTCAAGTCAATTCCACAAAAAGCTTTAACAAAAACCTTGTATTATCCAATTTTGAAAAAAGTATTAAAGGTTTTCGGTATCAGTCTTACAAAGGGAACATTTGCTAAAGGAGTTTCCAAAGTTCTTCCAGTTGTTTCAGGGGTTATTTCAGGAGGTATCACTTTTGCTACTATGAAACCAATGGGGGAAAACTTGCAAAAAGAACTTTCTAAAATGATTGATTATAATGAAGAACAATATGAAAAAGATGTTAAATCAATCCGTAAAGAAGCTGAAGTAATTGAAGATGAGGAATAATTCAATTGTTAAAATTTATTATGAAAGTCTTTGGTTTCCAAGTATGGGCTAAAGGTATGAACAAAATATCTAAAGATTTGAATAAACCTAAGGAAATGTCTGTTGGAAAGGCTCTGTTCTATTCATTTACCTTTCCAAAAATGATTGGAATGTTTAATTGGATATTAAAGATGAATGACAAGGATAAGTAAAATTTAATCAAGTCTTCTCACTTGCTTTCAATTTTAATTGGCTGCTTAGGCAATATAAACTTTCTTTCCAAAATCAGCCTTAGTAATCTACATAGTGATTATTCAGAATAGAAATAAGCCTCAAGATAATCATCTTGAGGTTTTTCTAATGTCTTATATTATGTCGCAAACCCTCAATTTTGTTTAAAACAAACAAAAAATATGGAAAAAAACAGAAAAATGAGTTATAATAAACAAAACTAGAGTGTAGAGAGGGAATAGTATGGGTAAAAATCAGAGACAGGATGAAGTAGTAAAACTGGTTGATCGAGCTGGGACAGTGACGGTTGCTGAGATTGTAGAGAGTATGAAGGTCTCCGACATGACGGTTCGACGGGACTTGATTGAGTTGGAAAGTAAAGGGCTGCTGACTCGTGTTCACGGTGGGGCTAAAAGTAATCAGCACCTCAAGTATAGAGAAATCCCTCATGAAGAGAAGCTTTATCAGAATATCGAGGCCAAGCGGACTGTGGCCAAGAAGGCTGTGGAGCTGATTGAAGATGGCGATACTATTTTTCTTGGGCCGGGGACTTCTGTGGAAGTGCTGGCTGAGGAAATCACCAATCAACATCTGCGCGTGATTACCAATTGTCTGCCGATTTTTCGCGATCTTTTGAAGAAGAAGTCGGATACCTTCAAAGTTTTTCTCCTGGGTGGGGAGATGCGGGAAGCGACTCAAGCCTTTGTCGGCGAGATGACCAATGCCATCATGGATAAGATGTACTTTACTAAGATGTTTTTCAGTGGCAATGGTATCAAAAACGGGCAGATTATGACCTCTTCTTTTGAAGAGGCCTATACTCAGAAGCTAGCTTTGGAGCGCTCGACAGAGACATATCTACTGATTGATTCTTCTAAGATTGGCAAGGAAGATTTTACCTCTATCTGTCCTTTGTCGGAGATTACAGCTGTTATCACAGACCAGATGTCTGAAAATGCTCAAGAAGAACTGGAGGTTTATACCAAGATTATTTCCTAGTTTATTTTAAATGGATGAAAAAATTATCAAAAAGCTCTTTTTAGGGCTTTTTTGTTTATTTTAATCATCTTTAAAAATATTTTGATTAAAATAAACAAAAATTTGTTGACAAATAACTTTTAAAGGAGTATAGTATGCTTATAGGAAACAGAAAGTGTTTTTTATAAACAATATTCTGTGCAAAAAATCAAACAAAGGAGAATGCTCATGGCAATTATTATTGGAGCAGATACTGCTGGAAGTAAGCTGAAAGATGTGGTCAAGGATTTTCTCGTCGGAGAAAACTTTGAAGTGGTCGATGTGACGAAAGAAGGTCAGGATTTTGTTGATGTGACCCTTGCAGTTGCGGCTGAGGTGAATAAACAAGAGGAAAATCTTGGTATTGTCATTGATGCTTATGGTGCTGGTCCATTTATGGTAGCGACCAAAATCAAAGGCATGGTAGCGGCGGAAGTCTCAGATGAACGCTCTGCCTACATGACTCGCGGCCATAACAACTCTCGCATGATTACGATGGGAGCTGAAATCGTTGGTGAAGGGCTGGCTAAGAACATTGCCAAAGGCTTTGTCAATGGTAAATACGACGGCGGCCGTCACCAAATCCGGGTCGACATGCTCAACAAAATGTGCTAAGAAAAGGAGAAATCAAATGAAAATTGCAATTGGATGTGACCATATCGTTACCAATGAAAAAATGGCAGTCTCAGATTTTCTAAAATCAAAAGGCTATGAAGTTCTTGATTTTGGAACTTATGACCATACACGTACTCACTACCCAATCTTTGGTAAAAAAGTAGGGGAGGCAGTCGTTAGTGGACAAGCTGATCTTGGTGTTTGTATCTGTGGTACAGGTGTCGGTATCAACAACGCTGTAAATAAAGTTCCTGGTGTTCGTTCAGCTTTGGTACGTGACATGACTTCAGCTCTCTATGCTAAGGAAGAACTCAACGCAAATGTTATTGGTTTTGGTGGAAAAATTACTGGTGAGCTCCTCATGTGTGATATCATTGAAGCTTTCATCCATGCGGAGTACAAGCCGACTGAAGAAAATAAAAAATTGATCGCAAAAATTGAGCACGTTGAGACTCACAATGCTCATCAAACAGATGCCAACTTCTTTACAGAATTTCTTGAAAAATGGGATCGTGGAGAGTACCACGACTAGTGAGGTAGCCAGATGATTCTTACAGTGACCATGAATCCTTCTATCGATATTTCCTATCCCTTAGGAGAATTGAAAATAGATACTGTTAATCGTGTTGCAGAAGTCAGTAAAACAGCAGGCGGAAAGGGTCTCAACGTAACCAGGGTCTTGGCAGAAATTGGAGACAATGTTGCTGCGACGGGCCTGATTGGTGGGACTAATGGAGAGTTCTTATTACAAAACCTTCATCCTAATGTTAGACAATGCTTTTATAACATTTCGGGAGATACGAGAAACTGTATTGCTATCTTACACGAAGGCAAGCAAACAGAAATCCTGGAAGCCGGTCCGACTATTACAGCAGATGAGGCGAGGGATTTCAAAGAGCGCTTCCGGTCTTTGATGGCTGAGGCGGATGTTGTCAGTATCTCGGGCAGTCTGCCAGCGGGCTTGCCAACAGAATACTATGTCCAGCTGATTGAAATGGCTAATCAAGCTGGCAATAAGGTGGTGCTGGATTGCTCTGGGGCAGCTCTGGAAGCTGTGCTCAAATCAGATGTCAAACCAACTGTTATCAAGCCTAATAATGAGGAACTTTCTCAGTTATTGGGGCACGAAGTTTCCAAAGATTTGGATGAGTTAAAACCTGTCCTTTCAGAACCGTTCTTTGATGGAATCGAGTGGATCATCGTATCTCTTGGTGCAGACGGAGCTTTTGCCAAACACTGGGACACTTTCTATAAAGTAGATATTCCTAAAATCCAAGTGGTCAATCCAGTTGGCTCTGGCGACTCAACTGTTGCAGGGATCTCTTCAGCCTTGAGTCATCAAGAAGATGATGTCTCTCTGCTCAAAAAAGCTAACGTTCTCGGCATGCTCAATGCCCAAGAAAAAATGACTGGACATGTCAATGTCTACAATTATGATAATTTATATAATCAAATCACAGTAAAAGAGGTATAAAGAATGGTATTAACAGAACAAAAACGCAAGTACATGGAAAAACTTTCTGACGAGAATGGCATCATTTCTGCCTTGGCATTTGACCAACGTGGTGCTTTGAAACGCCTTATGGCTCAACACCAGGAAGTAGAACCAACAGTAGCTCAAATGGAAGAACTGAAAGTTTTGGTTGCAGAAGAGCTAACTCCTTATGCTTCATCTATGCTTCTGGATCCTGAGTATGGACTGCCTGCTACTAAGGCTTTGGACAAGAATGCTGGCTTGCTATTGGCCTATGAAAAGACAGGCTATGATACTTCAAGCACCAAGCGCCTGCCAGACTGTCTGGATGTTTGGTCTGTAAAACGCATCAAAGAACAAGGTGCGGATGCGGTGAAATTCCTTCTTTACTATGATGTAGACAGCTCTGAAGAACTCAACCAGCAAAAGCAGGCTTATATCGAGCGTGTGGGGTCAGAGTGTGTGGCAGAAGATATTCCTTTCTTCCTTGAAATCTTGGCTTACGATGAAAAGATTGCGGATGCTTCCAGCGCTGAGTATGCTAAAGTCAAGCCTCACAAGGTTATCGGTGCCATGAAGGTCTTCTCTGATTCACGTTTCAACATTGATGTCTTGAAAGTGGAAGTTCCAGTCAACGTTAAATACGTTGAAGGCTTTGGCGATGGTGAAGTAGTGCATACTAAAGAACAAGCTGCTGCCTTCTTCAAGGAACAAGATGAGGCGACCAACCTGCCATACATCTACTTGAGTGCTGGTGTATCAGCGAAACTCTTCCAAGAAACACTTGTATTCGCTCATGAGTCAGGTGCTAACTTCAACGGCGTTCTTTGCGGACGTGCGACTTGGGCTGGCAGTGTCAAAGACTACATTGAGCAAGGTGAAGAAGCAGCTCGCAAGTGGCTTCGTACAACAGGATTTGAAAATATTGATGAGCTCAACAAGGTTCTTCAAAAAACAGCTACCTCTTGGAAAGAAAGAGCCTAAAATTTGTTAAAAAATAAATAAAGTAAGGGTTTACATTCTGCGACTGATATGCTATAATGAAATCAGAAATTGAATAGGGTGAGCGTTACTAAGTTGGATTAGGCGTGACCGCAAATAAATTGAGGGAAGATATAGCCTCGGTTTGTTTGTGGTCTTTTTGTTTTGCCAGAACCCTAGAAAATGAAGAGGAGGAGATATGTATCGAATCATACATCCTATGAACAACAATGTCGCTCTAGCCAAACATGCAAATGGTGAAGAGGTTGTTCTGATTGGCAGTGGCATAGCTTTTAATAAAAAGAAGGGTGATATCGTTCTGGAAAGTAAGATTGAGAAAATCTTTCGCCTAAGAACGGAAGAGTCTAAAGAAAACTTTGTGGCCTTGCTCAAAGATGTTCCACTGGACTTTATCACAGTGACTTATGATGTGATTGACACCCTTTCTAAGAAGTATGATTACCCTGTCCAGGAGTATATCTATGTCACGCTGACGGATCACATCTACTGTTCATATCAGGCTCTGCAGCAGGGGCGATACAAGGAAAGTGATCTGCCGGATGCTTCGGACAAATACCCTGTCCCTTATCAGATTGCCCAGGAAGCAGTAGCCATATACCGTGAGCGGTTGTTGGATCATTTCCCTAGCGACGAGGTCAATCGCATTGCCTATCACTTTATCAATGCTGAAGGGGAAACGGATCCTGAAAGTCAGAGTCACTTGGGCAGGCGAAAAGATATTTTGGCTGCTGTTGAGGCAGAGCTGAAGAAAAATGGTATTAAAAGAAGTGCAGAAAACAGCAACTTTTATGACCGTTTTATGATTCACCTGAACTATTTTTTAGACTATCTGGACCGAAGTCGTGATGACAATGTTTCCCTGCTGGAAATGGAAAGTCAGATCCAGATGACCTATCCTCAAGCCTATCAGGTCGGAAGTGATATTTACCACATCATTGCCCAGAAGACGGGAATTGATCTCTACCGCAGCGAACGGGTCTACCTGGTGCTGCATATTCAACGCCTTTTATAATAGCAAATAATAATAAAATTTTACATAAGAATACAAGGAGGATCTCTCATGAATAGAGAAGAAGTAACATTGCTCGGTTTTGAAATTGTGGCCTACGCTGGTGACGCTCGCTCCAAGCTCTTAGAAGCTTTGAAAGCAGCAGAAGCTGGGGATTTTGCTAAGGCAGATGCCTTGGTGGAAGAAGCCAATAGCTGCATCGCTGAAGCTCATCATGCTCAGACAAGTCTCTTGACAAAAGAAGCGGCTGGCGAGGACTTGGCTTACAGTGTGACCATGATGCACGGCCAGGATCACTTAATGACTACTATCTTGCTAAAAGACATGATGCACCATTTGATTGAACTATACAAAAGAGGAGTAAAATAATGAACAAACTCATCGGACTAATTGAGAAAGGGAAGCCTTTCTTTGAGAAGATTTCTCGGAATATTTATCTTCGTGCTATTCGGGATGGCTTTATCGCTGGTATGCCAGTTATCCTTTTCTCATCTATCTTTATCTTGATTGCCTATGTGCCAAATGCTTGGGGCTTCCACTGGTCTAAGGATATTGAAACTTTCCTTATGACTCCTTATAGCTATTCGATGGGAATTCTGGCTTTCTTTGTGGGTGGGACCACTGCAAAGGCTTTAACAGATTCTGTCAACCGCGACCTGCCTGCGACAAATCAGATTAACTTCTTGTCTACTATGCTGGCTTCTATGGTCGGCTTCCTCCTCATGGCGGCTGAGCCTGCCAAGGAAGGTGGCTTCCTGACAGCCTTCATGGGAACCAAAGGTCTTTTGACAGCTTTCATCGCAGCCTTTGTTACGGTTAATGTCTACAAGGTTTGTGTGAAAAATAATGTCACCATCCGCATGCCAGAAGAAGTTCCACCAAATATTTCCCAAGTATTTAAAGACTTGATTCCATTTACTGTCTCAGTCGTTCTGCTCTACGGTTTGGAACTGCTTGTTAAAGCAAGTCTAGGAGTAACCGTTGCGGAATCCATTGGAACGCTTCTTGCTCCACTCTTTTCAGCGGCAGATGGCTATCTAGGAATCACGCTTATCTTTGGTGCTTATGCTTTCTTCTGGTTCGTGGGAATTCACGGTCCGTCTATCGTTGAGCCTGCCATTGCTGCCATTACTTATGCTAATATCGATGCTAACTTGGCTCTGGTTCAAGCTGGTCAGCATGCGGATAAGGTTATCACTTCTGGTACGCAAATGTTCATCGTTACCATGGGTGGAACTGGTGCGACCTTGATTGTTCCATTCCTCTTCATGTGGATCTGTAAGTCCGAGCGTAACCGTGCAATTGGACGGGCATCTGTTGTCCCAACTTTCTTTGGTGTTAATGAGCCCATTCTCTTTGGTGCTCCAATCGTACTGAATCCGATTTTCTTCATTCCATTTATCTTTGCACCTATCGCAAACGTATGGATTTTCAAATTCTTTGTTGATACTTTGAACATGAACTCCTTCTCAGCCAACCTTCCTTGGGTGACACCTGGACCTCTGGGAATTGTGCTGGGTACGAACTTCCAGCTTCTGTCCTTTGTACTAGCAGCCCTCCTTGTCGTAGTAGATGTGATTATTTACTATCCATTCGTCAAGGTTTATGACGAACAAATCCTAGAAGAAGAACGTTCTGGCAAAGCTAACGATGCTCTTAAAGAAAAAGTAGCAGCTAACTTTAATACTGCTAAAGCAGACGCTATCCTTGAAAAAGCAGGAGTGGACGAAGAAGCTCCAACTCAAAACAATATTAGCGAAGAAACCAATGTTCTGGTGCTCTGTGCAGGTGGTGGTACTAGCGGATTGCTGGCCAACGCTTTGAATAAAGCAGCAGCTGAATACAATGTTCCTGTCAAAGCAGCAGCTGGCGGCTACGGTGCTCACCGTGAAATGCTGCCTGAGTTTGACCTGGTTATCCTGGCTCCTCAAGTTGCCTCCAACTTTGAAGACATGAAGGCTGAAACAGATAAATTAGGTATCAAACTGGCTAAGACTGAAGGCGGCCAATACATCAAACTCACCCGTGATGGCAAAGGAGCGCTAGCCTTCGTTCAGGAGCAATTTAACAACTAAATTGTTAGTCCATTTGAGGTGAAGCAAAGTTCAATTCCCCTGTTACCTATCTATTTACTTACTTGTTTCACCTCAAAGGCTATTGAAAGGAAAATAAGATGACAAAAAGCTTACCTAAAGATTTTATTTTCGGCGGCGCAACAGCAGCCTATCAAGCTGAGGGAGCAACCCACACAGATGGAAAAGGACCTGTTGCCTGGGATAAATACCTAGAGGATAACTACTGGTACACGGCGGAGCCTGCCAGTGACTTTTACCACAAATACCCAGTGGATCTGAAATTGGCTGAAGAATATGGTGTCAATGGGATTCGGATTTCCATCGCTTGGTCACGGATTTTTCCGACAGGCTATGGCGAGGTCAATCCAAAAGGTGTGGAATTTTACCATAATCTTTTCGCAGAATGCCACAAGCGTCATGTAGAACCTTTTGTGACCCTTCACCACTTTGATACACCAGAGGCCCTTCATTCAAATGGCGATTTCCTCAATCGGGAAAATATTGAGCACTTTGTGGACTATGCGGCTTTCTGTTTTGAAGAATTTCCAGAAGTTAGCTATTGGACAACTTTCAACGAAATTGGTCCTATTGGTGATGGTCAGTACTTAGTTGGAAAATTCCCGCCGGGGATTCAGTATGACTTGGCCAAGGTTTTTCAATCCCATCACAACATGATGGTCTCCCATGCCCGTGCCGTTAAGCTCTATAAGGACAAGGGATACAAGGGTGAAATCGGTGTCGTTCATGCACTTCCGACAAAATATCCTTACGATCCAGAAAATCCAGCAGATGTCAGAGCGGCAGAGTTGGAAGATATTATTCATAACAAGTTTATCCTAGATGCGACTTATCTGGGGCACTATTCAGATGTAACTCTGGCAGGAGTGAATCATATCCTTAAGGTCAATGGTGGTCAGCTGGATCTGCGAGATGAAGACTTTGCAGCTCTAGAAGCGGCTAAAGACCTCAATGACTTCCTTGGCATCAACTACTATATGAGTGATTGGATGCGCGACTTTGACGGTGAAACAGAAATTATCCATAACGGAAAAGGCGAAAAGGGAAGCTCCAAGTACCAGATTAAGGGAGTAGGGCGCAGAGAATCTCCAACCCATATTCCGAAAACTGATTGGGATTGGATTATCTATCCGCAAGGTCTCTATGACCAAATCATGCGGATTAAGAAAGATTATCCCAACTACAAGAAGATTTATATCACAGAAAATGGTCTGGGTTATAAGGATGAATTTGTGGACAATACGGTTTACGACGATGCTCGGATCGACTACGTCAAGCAGCATCTGGAAGTCTTATCCGATGCGATTGCGGACGGGGCTAATGTCAAGGGCTACTTTATCTGGTCTCTGATGGATGTCTTTTCTTGGTCTAACGGTTATGAAAAGCGTTACGGCTTATTCTACGTAGACTTCGAAACGCAGGAACGCTATCCGAAGAAATCCGCTCACTGGTATAAGAAACTAGCCGAAACACAAATGATTGAATAGGCAAATAAAAACTCCCCTCCTAGCTGAATGGAATCGGCTAAGACGGGAGTTGTTTTATTCTTCATCATCTGTAAATTCTAGGATGTCTCCAGGCTGGCAATCAAGGGCCTGACAGATAGCATTGAGGGTGCTAAAGCGGATAGCCTTAGCCTTGCCCGTTTTGAGAATGGAAAGATTGGCGTTGGTGATACCGATGATATCGGCCAGTTCTCCCAGTTTCATCTTTTTCTTGGCCAGCTGGACATCAAGATTAACGATAATCATGATAGCAGCCTCCTAGATGGTAAATTCATTCTCTTCAGCTATATCAATCCCCTTTTCCAGAATTTTCATCATCAGCCAAATAATCAGAGCACCCAAGAGAGGTGTAAAGCTCACACTGGCGTTAAAAGAGAAGGGGAGGGTGATGGGATTGCCTGATGCTGCAACCTTAACGGAAAGAAAGGTCAGAGCCAAAAAGACTTTCCATGCCTTATCAGCTAGTTGCGTGTTTGATGAATCAAAAATCTTTCCACCAATCAAATTTTTGATGAAATTACGAGCAAGATAGATGAGATAAATAGTCAAAGAAGCTGTGAGAAGATTTATAACAAAGGCTAGAATACTCCACAAATTTGAAAAATCAACTGAGGGCAGAAATTGAACATTGAGCTTTATTCCCAACCTGTCGGAAAGACCGGTGTAAGAAATCACACTTAGGATAGTAAGAAACACTAGAATAGCAGCATAACCCACTATGATAAGATTCAGTAGAGTAACGATATCTTTGAGCAAAGAGTTATTTTTTAATTCAATCTTTTTCATGATGCTTACCTCTATCGAAAATCAGCCGGCAGTAGATTTTCTTTTCCTTTTATTCTTATTATAATCTATTTTTTATTGTATTTCAAGAAAAATATATCGAAAAACGATAAAATATATACCCTTTTATCATAAAAGCCATTACTTGTTTCTTGTGCCATAAAGTTTTCAAATTAATTTAAGGAGGAAAAAATGGGAATTTTTGATTTCTTTAAAAAATAGTCGGATTTTTGACAGCACTTTATTTTTATTCTATAATAAATTTACTTTTTATTTAAGGAGACAAAAATGAAAAAAATTTTTTCAGCCAGCGTGGCTCTTTTAGCAGCAGTTACCTTAGCAGCATGTTCAAATAATCATTCATCCGTTACTTCTAAATCTTCATAAAGCAAGGCTACTTCTAGCTCAGTTAAAAAGTCTTCAAAATCAAGTAGTAAAGAAAGTAACTCAAGCAGCTCAAGTACTTCTTCAAGTGCCAATTTAGAAACACCTGACTTTGTCTTGGTTACAGACGAAGAAATCGCTAACGCAACAACAATTGGTGACTTGAAAACCGTCTATAATAAGCTTGCGGATAATTACATCAAATATAGTGGAGAAATTAGAGAAAAACTCCCTGAGTCTGAAAGAGCAGATTTTGACAAAGAAGCGGAAGCAGGTTTGAAAGCTTTTGAGGAATCAAAACAGACTCTTAGTGATCAATTATCTCAGTATGGTTCAGATGATTTAGAAGTTCCAGCAGAAGTACGGGATCCGTTCCTGCAAAACTTAAAAGAGAAACGTGATAAACTGGTAAATGTTTTGAAAATGTCTTATCTGTTTGTTTCAAATATGCCTAAAAATCAGTAAGATTGATGATTGAAATTAGTCCTTATTCTCTGGAGAAGATTTTTACGAATCAGGCAGACCTCCCAATCTGTATCTTGATTCAGCTCCATCCATTACTAGACAATAAAATATCAGGAGCAACCTTATTGTTGTTCCTGATATTTTATACTCTTTATTTAAATTTAAAACCTTCATAGACCAGATCTGCTTTAGGATTGGTCTTTTTAAATTCGTTGGCTAGTTTATCCATCATCTTGACAGGTCCGCACATGAAGACGGTGGTTTGGTTGTCCAGAGGATAATTCTTGAAGTCCAAATAGCCGGAGACCTTGCTATCGACCAAATGAAGGTCAAACTGCGGATTCTTGGCAGCGTAGTCTTTGAGTAGGTCTAGGTAAACAGCATTTTCAGCTCCAGTGTAAGCATAGTAGAAGCTGACTGGACGATTCAGATTAGGATTTTCTCGGATATAGGAAATGAAGGGGGTAATACCAATCCCACCAGCAATCCAGATTTGTTTTTCCTGCCCTTGGTCAAGAATCATGTGTCCATAAGCTCGGTCAATGGTGACCTTGGTTCCCTCTTGGATCTTGTCATACAGTTTCTTAGTGTGATCGCCAGAGTTCTTAATAGTAAAGTAGACGATATTGTCATGACCACCAGAGATAGAGAAGGGATGCGGCGCTTTTTCAAATCCTTCTTGGAAAATCTTGACGAAGGCAAACTGACCGTACTGGTAGTCTAGCTTTTGACTGAGCTGAATCTTCAGCTCCACGGTATCGTGGTTCAGTCGTTTGACCTGCAGGATTTTCCCCAGATGGCGAAAGGCCAAACTTTGATAGAGGAAGATGATGTAAAAGCCAGAAGCTAAACCTATGATAGCGTAGAATCCGACTACGAAGCCTAGTAAGGTCGGTGTTAGGAGTCGACCGCCCATCAGCATATAGGCGTGGAAGAGACCAAAGATATAGGCCAAATAGACAAAGCGGTGAATCCAGCGCCAAGCCTCATATTTGATGTGCTTGCCAAGATAGGCCACCAGAACAATGCTGACAAATAGATAGATGCCGACGTTCCCAAGCTGAGCTGCCAGATGAGAGCCCCAGAGACTGCCACCCATAGCAACATTGTGGAGAGCAAGCAGGACGACGGAAAAGATAGCTGTAAACTTATGATAAGCATACATCTTTTCGATGCCATGGAACCATTTTTCCAAAAGTGCGTTCCGAGTCGCAAGTAAAAAGGTCAGCGAAAGGGTTGTTAAGGCCAAACCGGGTACAATAAAGTTGGTCATTCCAGCTGAAGCCCAAGCATAGATGGTCAGGATTATGCTAACAGCAATAAGGGCGATTCCTTTGATAGATTTCATGATGGTTTCCTTTCTGATTTTTATCACTACTTAGTTGTAAATTAATTTGTTACATTCTAACAAAGAAAAAACAAGCTGTCAAGATAAGCGCTTGTTTTGTTTTTTGTATGGATAGGTCAAGTCTTCCGTTAGCCAAGCCATAGAAGAGATTTGTGATTTTACTCTTGAACCTCTGCGGCAGTGTCTTCCTTTTTGTCAGTCTCAGACTGGCCGAAAGGCAACTGCTTACTCCAGCGTGATAGGTTTTCTCGTATATCCTTGCCAATAGAAGAAGGGTTAGGCAAGCTAATGGAGTCTTTCCAGCTTTGGACACGCATATCCAGCAAGAGCTTGGACAAGCGCAGCAGCATGTCACGTTCTTGGTCTGTTAGAGACTTAGCATTTTTCAAGATATCGAGGACTTTGTTAAAGTTTTCAACATTGGAAAGTTCGTCGACAGACTGGATACCAGCATCCAAAATCAGTCCGAAAAAGAGGTCGAAAAAGTCTTTAAGTTCTTCATCTGAAACGGTGCTCACCCAATTTTTAAACGTTTTGTCTATCTGCAGGCTCTCTGCATCTAGTGTATCCAGCAATAGGAAAGAGTCTCCCTTGGTTTTCCACGAAAAGGTATCGTGCTGGGCAAAGCCGCCGATGGCACTGCTTTTGACAATCCTAGCTTCCTTAGGTGTTTCCAGCATCATGCCGACGATGGAGTTCTGAGGCAGGTAGCGTTTCATCCTTTCAACCAAAGCCTGATAGCCATCGCTTTCGATGACAGAGTGATTGAGACCGGGAGAGTCATAGCTGTAGATGGCTTTAATACGGTCTTGAAGCGATGCTTCCATCTGACTGGCTGCATAAGAAGCCAGGTTTCCTCCTTTGGAATGGCCGGTTAGGATAAAGTTACCGGGCAGATTTTCTAAGGCCTTCTGCAGGTAGCGGGCGGCCATTTTCTGAGCAGGGATCTGATCCATATAGGTCATGTGGAAGTCTTCCTTCCAGCCGACAATGGAGTCGTCCGTACCGCGAAAGACCAGAACATAGGTATCAGGCTTGATTTTGAAAATCAAGGCAGCGAATTGCTTCTGGATATCTTGGTCAACGTCATTGACATAGCCCATCAGTTTTAGATTTTTAAAGCGGGTAGAGGCTGCGGCCAAATCTAGCAGTTTCAGCCGATTCTTGCTGACCATCATGGAGAGGTCGCGCGGTACTTGATTGGCCAAATCCAGCAGCCGGCAGTCACAGTAAGGGGACATATCTTCATGTACCAACTGGTCAAAAGGCAAGTAGGTTAGCTCTGTCAGAATTAGCAGATCCAGTTCATTGAAAGGTTTATCATAAATGCTGTCATGCTGGACTTCTTCAAGGTAAGTAAAAATATTGCTCATATTATATCTCCAATTTCTACTAGTTAGTATAGCATATTTTTCTGATAGAATTTCTCTTTTCCAGAAAAATCCTACCTTAGACTGAGGATGATAAACAAGCAAGCGCATTTTTTGGTATAATGTTACTAGCAAGAAATCGGGAGGGAAAGATGCATAAGATTTTACTAGTAGAAGATGATCCAGTCATTCGTCAGATGGTTAAGAAAATGCTGGAACAATGGGGCTTTCAGGTAGTTGCAGTTGAGGACTTTATGGATGTGCTGACTGTCTTTGTCCGAGAGGAGCCGCATTTGGTACTGATGGATATCGGCCTGCCCTTGTTTAACGGCTATCATTGGTGTCAGGAAATCCGTAAGATTTCAACGGTGCCTATCATGTTTCTGTCTTCCCGTGATCAGTCCATGGACATTGTCATGGCTATCAATATGGGGGCAGATGACTATGTGACCAAGCCTTTTGACAATAATGTCTTTCTGGCTAAAGTTCAGGGCTTGCTGCGCCGTTCCTATGAGTTCGGAAACGATCAGAGTCTCTTGGAGCACCAAGGTGTCATTCTCAATCTCAAGTCGACAGATCTGGTCTTTGATGGGCAAGTTGTGACCTTGACTAAGAATGAATTTCAGATTTTACGGGTTCTCTTCGAGCACGCTGATGGTATCGTGGCGCGTGATGATCTGATGAAGGAACTCTGGAACAGTGACTTTTTCATCGACGATAATACCCTATCGGTCAATGTTGCTCGCCTGCGTAAAAAGCTTGAAGAGCACGGACTGAAGAATTTCATCGAAACCAAAAAAGGAATAGGATACGGTCTCATCAATGGACACACAGGATAAATTTTTCTTTCTTAGATTTTACCTTTATTCACGGCGATTTTTTCTAGCTCTGCTGATTTTGCTGCTAGGCTTTATTCTGCTCTTTGCCTTTGTCTTTGATGCTTACCGCAGTCTGCTGGAATACGTTGCGCTCTTGCTGGCTTTTCTGTCTTTCTTGTTTATCGGAGCAGATGCTTGGACGGCCTATAAGGGTTATCGCAGCCAGAAGCTGCAAGCCTCTGCTCAGGCGCAGACTCCTCTAGAAAAGCTTTTGCAGGAAAGAGTGGAAGAGTTGGAGTATGAACAGAAGAATCAGCTCTTGGTTGAGCAGGAAAAATACAATGATTTGCTGGACTACTATACTCTTTGGGTTCATCAAGTCAAGACACCCATTGCAGCCAGTTCACTCTTGATTGGAGACTTGAAAGATAAGGAAGCCAAGTCTCAGCTGGAGCAGGAGCTCTTCAAGATCGAATCCTACGTTCATCTGGTGCTCCAGTACCTCCGTCTGGAAAGCTTCCATGACGATCTAGTTCTGAAGCAGGAAAATCTTGCTGATTTGGTCAGAGAAGTTGTCAAGAAATACGCTCTTTTCTTTATTCAGCAAGGACTCAGTCTTAATCTTCATGATCTAGACTACACGGTTGTCACTGATAAAAAGTGGTTTCTAGTGATTTTGGAGCAGGTCCTGTCCAATAGTCTTAAATACACCAAAGAAGGCAGTATAGAGATTTATTTTCACGAGGGCAGCCTCTACATTAAGGACACGGGTCTGGGGATTCAAAATGCTGATTTGCTGCGGGTTTTTGAGCGTGGTTTCTCAGGCTACAACGGTCGTCTGACCCAGCAATCGTCAGGCTTAGGTCTTTATCTGTCCAAGAAAATTGCTGACCAGCTGGGACACAAGATTGCTATAGACTCTCAAGTGGGTCAGGGAACGACGGTTTCCATCGCCTTTCCTGAGAAGAAATTGATTTTTGAATAGGAGGAAGAAAGTTGCTAGTAGTGGTTTATGATAGCCTGACTGGTTTGGGCAAGAAGTTTGCTAATAGTCTGGAACTGCCTAGCCAGTCAGTCTGGAAAAAGCTGGAGGAACCCTGTATTTTAGTCAGCAGAAATAGCGGAGCAGGGCAGATTCCGTGGACGACCAAGCGCTTCATCAGAAAGTACAGACATCTAATCAAAGGCTTTGTCATCAATGGCAATCAGAAGCGTTATCCGCGGACCTTTTGCGGGGCAACGGATAAGATAGTGGAGCAGTATGGTCTCCGCCATATTCGTAACATAGAGGGTTCTGGAACGGAAGCAGACAGACAAGCAGTCAAAGCCTTTTTAGAACAGTTGCGGACGGAAGAAAGTTTTCATAAAAGCCACTAGGTTTTGTGCTATTTAGGTAGATGCTTTGCAAGATTTTTAAAAGTGACAAAATTGTAAGAATAAAACTAGCAAATGAAAGGTTAGGTTATGGTACCAGCCTTTCTTTTTTATTATCATATAGGTAAGAAATAAGAAGGAGACAGAAAAATGAAATCAAAAGGTTTGAATGCTTTTCAGTTGAAGCTCTTTATGGCATTTCTTATGGTTTTTGACCATATCAGCCAGATACCGGGGCTGGTGCCGGATGGCTGGGATGGCGTCTTGCATGCCCTAACCCGCTGTGTCGGAGTAGCATTTGCCTTCATGGCAGTGGAAGGCTTTCTCCACACTCGCAACCGCCTGGCTTACAATATGCGGCTCTTCTTTTGGGCAGCCCTGATGCAAACAGGAAACTGTATCCTGACGCTTCTCTTTCAGGAGAAGGGCATTTACCTCACTCACAACATCTTCCTGACCTTGGCCTGCGGGGTCCTCATGCTGAGTCTTTTCTTTGGCTTTTCTGAAAATGGCGGAGCTGCTAAGGATAGGAAGCGTGGCTTGCGGATAGCAGCAGGAGTATTAGTTTTGCTGGCTGGGCTTCTCTTTAGCGAAGGTGGCATGGCTCTGCTTCCTTTCATGCTCTTGACCTACCTTTTTAGAAACCAAGTCTTTTTCAGAAACTTGTCCTATGTAGTTTGGGCGGGAGTTCTCTTTGCCATGAGTATTCAAATTTATCCAACCTTGCAGGACACGCTATCGATGTTGCTCTATAATTCAGACTGGCTCTTTATCAGTGTTCTTCCTCTCTTGCACTTCTACAATGGTGAGCGAGGATCCAGCAGCAAGTGGAGCAAATATTTCTTCTATATTTTCTATCCAGCCCACCTTTGGCTAATTGCTTTGATTGCCTTTTGGGTAAAATAAAGCCCATCTCATCTTACAAAAGTGTAAGATTGCACTTTAAAATGTAAGCTTAGGTTATGGCAGGGCGGTTGGTATTGAGATAAAATAGACTTATCAATTAGGAGGCAGTTCATAAATACTGCTAAAAGCAGGGCTTTGATAGGTGCCTGCTAGACAGAAAGGAAACAAGATGACATTATTAGACGTACAGCACGTGAAAAAAATTTATAAAACCCGCTTTCAGGGTAGTCAAGTAGAGGCACTGAAGGACATTCACTTTACGGTAGAAAAAGGTGAATATGTCGCCATCATGGGGGAGTCAGGCTCCGGGAAATCCACCCTGCTCAACATCCTGGCCATGCTGGACAAGCCAACTGAGGGCCGCGTCTTTCTTAATGGAACTGACACAGCAACCATCAAAAACAGTCAGGCTTCCAGCTTCCGCCGGGAGAAATTAGGCTTTGTCTTTCAGGATTTCAATCTGTTGGATACCCTGTCGGTCAAGGATAATATTCTACTGCCTCTGGTCCTCTCTCGTCGTCCCATTACCGAGATGATGCAAAAGCTGGTTACGACCTGCAACGAGCTGGGGATTAACAAGCTGCAAGAGAAGTTTCCTTATGAGATTTCCGGTGGCCAGAAGCAACGGGTTGCAGTAGCTCGGGCAATTATCACAGACCCTGAGATTCTGCTGGCGGACGAGCCGACGGGAGCCTTGGATTCCAAATCTTCGGCAGCCCTGTTAGATGTCTTTGACGACATTAATGCCCGCGGTCAAACCATTCTCATGGTGACCCACTCAACTGCAGCGGCTAGCCGGGCCAAGCGGGTGCTCTTTATCAAGGATGGGATTCTCTACAACCAAATCTTCCGTGGTGACAAGACCGAGCGGCAGATGTTCCAAGAGATTTCCGATACTCTGACTGTTATGGCAAGTGAGGTGGGCAATTATGTTCAAACTAACGAGTAAACTGGCTTTGTCAAATCTAGTTAAAAATCGCAGTTTGTATTATCCATTTGCTTTGGCGACGGTACTGGCAACAGCGATTTTGTATAGTTTTGTCTCACTAGCTTATAGCCCCAATATGGAGACCTCTTATGGCGGTGCAGCTGCTCGCATGACCTTGCAGTTTGGCATCCATGTCATTCAGATTGCCGTCCTTATCCTCATTACCTATGCTAATAGCTTCGTCATGAAAAACCGCTCCCGAGAGTTGGGAGTCTATAGTCTGCTGGGCATGGAGAAAAAGCATCTGCTAGTCATGACCTTCTTTGAACTCTGTGTCTTTTATCTGGTTACAGTCGGTCTGGGTATCTTGTCTGGCCTAGCTTTAGATAAGATGCTCTACGCAGTCCTTTTGAAATTGATGGGAATGCCGGCAGTTCTTGCCTCGACCTTCCAATGGCAGAATGTTTTGATGACTCTAGCCAGTCTGGGTATTGCTTTTGCGGTGATTTTGTTGCTCAACTCTACGCGTCTTCTACGCTATAGCTCTCTTAATCTAATGAAAGAAAAGAAAGCAGGCGAGAAGAAGGGACGCTTCCTTTTTCTGCAAACCTTGCTGGGGCTCCTGCTCATGGGTGTGGCTTATTATATGGCTTTGACCGTTACCAAGCCTGTCGCTGCTATCGGCAATTTCTTTATAGCTGTGGTTATGGTTATCATCGCAACCTATCTGCTTTTTAATGCAGGTTCGATTACGCTATTGCAATTTCTCAAAAAGCGCAAAGGCTACTACTACAAAACGCAGAATTTCATTTCTGTTTCCAATCTCATCTCGCGGATGCGTAAAAATGCAGCAGGATTGGCAACTATCTCCATTCTATCTACCATGCTCTTAGTGACTCTGGTTGGTACAATAAATATCTATGTTGGGGGTCAGGATTATATTACTACCTTGCATCCAAAGGATTATAATGTCAGTATCGTCTTGCCGAAATCGACCGATCAGAAGGAGGCTCTGTTGGACAAGGTCCAGCAAGTAGCTCAGGACTCAGGTCTGAAGAAGCCAAGCTATACTACCTATCTCTACCAATCAGCCTTCATTACGAAACTGACTGGTAATGATGTGACAGTTCCAATGCAAAGAGAGCTGGAGTCGGATACAAGTATCTTGACAAAGTCTGCTGGCACGATTACAGTCATCAATCGCCAGGATTATGAAAAAATGACAGGGGAAAAGATAGACTTAGCAGATGATGAAACCTTAGTTTACGGGAAAAATATTTCCTTAAATAAGGACAAGCCTCTCCGAGTGAATGGTAAGGACTGGAAGATTAAGCAGCTTTTATCGTCGAATTTCACGCATGGGGAAATCCCTAATCCAAACGATGTGACCATGGAACAGGGACTCTATATGGTGGTCAATGATAGCAAAGATGTTAATCTCGATGTGGAACATTACTACTACATTGGAGTTGCTTCAGAGACTAAGGGCAGTAAAAAGTTTGTCGAGCAAGTCCAATTGGGGTTGAGGGACACTTTGGATCAGGAACAAGCTCAAGATGGTAGCTTTGCAATGGCTAGTGACCGTTATAGTGCAGAAAAGAGCTATCAAGAACTTACTGGAACCTTGCTCTTCATAGGTGTCTTCCTCTCCGTTATCTTCCTTCTAGGAGCCGTTCTCGTGATTTACTATAAGCAAATCTCTGAAGGCTATGAAGACCGAGATGGCTTTATCATCTTGCAAAAAGTTGGTTTAGATGAAAAGCAGACTAGAAGTACCATTCGTAAGCAGATTTTGACTGTTTTCTTCCTACCTCTCATCTTTGCTTTTCTACATGTAGCAGCGGTCTTTCATATGTTGCGCTTGATAGTTGCCCTACTAGGTGTGACTAATCTTCCTCTTTTGATTCAGACAACACTTGCAACTTGCGGAGTCTTCCTCCTGACCTATATTCTGGTCTTTCTTCTGACTTCACGCAGCTACCGCAAGATTGTCGCCCGCTAAGAGCAAATCCCTGACCAGAGGTCGGGGATTTTTTGATGTCTGGATTTTCACCTCTCATCTCCCTCATTTTACCGCTTGTCCAAAAAGCTGAGATTTTTCAAAAAAGACTTGCTATTATAGTCTCAGAAGTAAAGAAAAGGAGAAAAGATCATGTTAGTAGAAACGAAAAATCTTAGCAAGGTTTATGGCGATAAGGTGGCAGTTAATGATCTGAATATTCAGATTGAGAGAGGCAGTTTTACAGCTATTCTAGGCCCTAATGGTGCAGGAAAATCGACAACTATTCAGATGCTGATAGGTCTCTTGAAGCCAACGTCTGGGCAGATTTGCTATGCTGAAAAGCTTAGACTGGGTATGGTTTTCCAAAACAGTGTCTTGGACGCTCGGCTGACAGTTTTGGAAAATCTGACCATCAGAGCCAAGCAGTATAAGGAGATGCCGGCAGGTAGAATCGAGCGCTTGGTCTCTCAGCTAGGTTTATCAGCCTTTGCCAAGCAGCCTTATGGGACACTTTCTGGCGGCCAAAAGCGTCGGGTGGACATTGCTCGAGCCCTGCTCAACAGTCCCGACCTGCTTTTTCTAGATGAGCCTACGACAGGCCTGGACATTCAGACTCGGGAGAGTATCTGGAGCCTACTCAAACAAATTCAGAAAGAAGAGCAGATGACCATTGTCTTGACAACCCACTATCTCAATGAAGCTGATGATGCGGATAAGATCTATATCGTAGATCATGGTCAGGTCATTGCCCAAGGCTCCGCAGACCAGATTAAGGGAAACTATGCCCGTAATGTCTTACGGATTTTGAGTCAAGACTCAGTAGGTTTAGAGAAAAGTTTGCCCAGAGGCTGCGCTTGGGAGCAAGTCAAGGAAGGGGAATTTATCCTCCACCCTAAAACGACTCAAGAAGCTCTGACCTTATTGGCTCAGGCTGGTCCCTATATTGAACAATTTGAATTCCAACTCGGAACCATGGACGATGCTTTTATGGCACTGACAGGAAGAGAGGTACGCTAATATGCTCGCTTTGATTAAACGCAATTTTTTACTTTATTTTCGCAACCGCAGTGGGGTAATTTTGTCCCTCTTCGGAGCCATTATTCCCTTTGTGCTTTATATCGTTTTTTTGAAAAGTAATTCTGGAGGCTATTCCAGCCAGCTGATGGACTTGTGGTTGATTGGTGGCGTGTTGGCAGTTACAGCATTAACAACCACATTGGCAGCTTTCTCTCGGCAGGTCGAAGACCGGGAGCGGAAGGTGACAGATGACCTCTTTATCACAGACTTGGGACCATGGGGCTTGCAGCTTAGTTATCTTATCAGCTCTGTTATTATCGGATTTTTGATGCAGGTCATTATGTTTGCCTTTATGCTCAGCTATTTTATGCAGGCGGATAAAATTTCCTTTGAATGGGGAAATCTTTCTTACCTGGTTCTTCTGATGCTCTTAAATAGCCTCTTGGCCACACTGATAAATGCTCTGATTGTTCAACGCTTCAAATCAGTGGATAGTCTGGGGAAATTAGCGACAGTAGTCGGAGCGACCTCTGGTTTTCTAGTGGGAACCTATATCCCTATTGGAAACTTGCCGAACATGGCACAAAACCTGATGAAGCTTACCCCTTCTAACTACATGGCATCTCTTTTCAGACAGCTTCTCATGAAGGAAAGTCTAGCAGATACTTTTGCCAATAACAGCCAGTCACGAGCAGCTTTTGAAAAAACAATGGGAATTCGCATTGAATGGCAGGAGCTCTTGACAAGGACAGAAACTTTCTATATAGTTGGAATAGTTTTAGTTGCAATAGCGCTTATTTGGATAGTGCAAAATCTGATTGTCATCCGCCGGCTGAAACTACAATAGAATGTGAATAGGGAGCTTCCTCTTGCAAGCAAAATTTGAAACAGATCCGACCATTTCTTCCAAGGATCCGCTGGTTGTGGTCAAGGCAGACCAGTTAGCGGCAGAAGCCAAGTCCATCTTAGATTATTTAGAGCAGTACAAGGCTGGGCCAAGTGGTGTCCTGCCTATCAAGTCGGACGATAAGCTTATCTTGCTGAAGACTGAAGATATTATCCTAGCAGACATCAACCAGACAACTTTGATGATTTACAGCAGAGAAGGCATTTACCAGACGACAGAGACCTTGACTCGCTTTCAGCAGCGGATTAGCAGCTCGAACTTTATCCAGGTTTCCCGGCATGCTGTCATCAATATTGACCATCTGGAGTCTTTGTCTGACAGTTTTTCTGGCAATATGACGGCCAAGCTGACCAATCAAATCAAGACCGAAGTCAGCCGTCGTTATGTCAAACTCTTGATGGAATATCTGGGAATCTAGGAGGTAAGTGATGAGTATAAAAAAATGTCTACACGCTATATTAATGGGCATCCAGACAGGGAGTGCAGTCTATCTGATTGCCCTTGCTTTCTCTATTCAAAAACATCCGCCCACAACTAGTAATATCATCAGTGTCATGGTGATGAGCGGTTTGATTGGGATTGTCAGTTCAATTTTAAAAACTCTTGAAGACCGATTCTCTTTTTTAGTCTCGATGTTACTGCGCTTTGCTGCGGTCGCAGTCCTAGTATGCTGTTTCATGGTCTATAATAACTGGGGATTTTTAATTGCCAGCTGGCATTTTTGGCTAGATTTTATTCTGATTTATCTCTTTGTATGGCTCTTTCTTTACTTGGATACAAATCTTAAGACTAAGAAGATTAACAGTGCCTTGGCCAAGCGCAGAAGGGAAAAAGAAGGCAAGTAATCTACCGAAAAACGTTCTGACAAGCATATCATAAAAAAATGGAGCTGGGATTGTATCCTGCTCCTGTTTTTATATAAAAAACTCAAGCTGGAAAATCTAGCTTGAGTTTTATGTGCTATTACACTCCCAATCTGATATGAGGGAAGTGGTTGTAGAGATAGTCAAAGGTTGACTGGAGTTTGGTATCTGTTGTTTTACCAATGTTCTTAATAGGCATTTGGTATTTCTTTTGATTGTTTCGAACAGCAACTAAGGTTGAGTTTCTGTTTGAAGCAACGAAGCCGCGATGCATGGTGAGAATATGGTGGTAAAGATGGACGACCTGTTTGAGATCAATTGCTTTGAAACCTCGATAGTAGGTAATGAGATGGTCTTTATAAACAACAATTTTCAGCACATCATCGTGGAAAGACGCTTGCTCAAGCAGGATATTGAGATTGTCCTTGGCCTCTGGATAGGCTGCATAGATTTCTTCGTAGGCAGCAATATTTTTCTTGCGGCCGATAATTCCCATAGTGACAAAGAAAACACAGAGTCCAATCAAAAACAGAATGTAGAACATGAATGCAAGATTGTCAGATTCAAATTCAGTGATAGAGATATAGGAGCTGCTTGACATTACTGTGATGACTTCGGGATTGTCTGCTAGGAGACCGCGAACGAGGCTGCCATAATTAGAGATATATCCCTGATTTTTTTTAGGGGAGTTAGCATTAACGTAGGAGCCAACGATTCGGACAGGATTTTTTTCCAGCTCGCCCTTTTTCTCTTTTTCCAAGAGCTGGGCAATCTGCTTGTCTCCTTTTTTAGCCTGCAGACCAACATATCCGTCTTGGTAGGCAACCAGCCAAACTTGAGTATTATCTTCTACTTCAATCAGGGCCTCTGGGAAAATATATGACACTTCAGCATAGACTGCTGAATCTGATCCAGACTCGCTATTTCGGTCATAGGCAGTCTTGGTGTTGACTTTTTGGTATTGGATAAAGCCCATCACTGCAGCAACAACTAGAAAAATAAGAGAAATTACCAGTAGGGCGATGGTACCCTGGTTTCGTCTTTCCTTGAGCATAGCTCAACCTCCAAAATATAATCTAAAAAATAATTTGATTAGCAAACTATCTTTTTTGTATAGTATAACATAAATGCTTGACAAGTGGCAAGATTGTGTTAAAATATGAATGAACATAAAAATAAATTCATTCACAAAAGAGGCGTGGAAATGGATAAAAAAAATGAGCTCCTGGCTGCGGCTAGAGAAGTCTTTGCAGAAAAAGGCTATAAGGCAGCTGGAATTTCTGATATTGCTAAGAGAAGCCAGATGGCTGTCGGATCCTTTTACAAGTATTATGAGTCCAAGGAAGCCATCTTCTTGGAGGTTTATATAGCTGAAAATAGCCGTATACGTGAGGAAACCATGCGACGTGTGGACTGGCAGGACGAGCCCGAGGCAATCGTTGAACAACTTTTTGCAGTCACTTTTGAGTTGATTTCGCCCAATAAAATTCTAGCTGAGTGGAACAAGCCGGGCATTTCTCAGATTCTGCACGATTACTATAATCAGGATTCCGGCCGAGCATCCAATGCCTTTCATCAGTTTCTGATTCAGACCTTCAGCCAGCGCTTGCAGGAAGAGGGTTTTTCGAAGGAGAAAATAGCTGAAATTATGAAGGTTTATGACTTGATTTACTACATAGACATGCATGTCACAGAACAGGAATTTTCAGGCTATTTCGATAGTCTTGAGACTTTAGTGAAATATTTTGTTAAGGGAATTTTTTCCAAATAGAGGAAATTCCTTTACTTAGAAGCTGAAATGAATGAATGTTAAAAAGCATTCATTCATCAACAAAGGAGGTGATGTCTTATGTAGTGCGAATAGGAATTGGAAGGTATTCAAGAAACGTGATTGGATAAGTATAAAGTGAATTATTTTTTAGAAGGTTTTGAATGAATGTTAGAAACTGTTCATTCAAAAACGGAAAGTGAGGAAAAGAATGAATAAGCAAGGAGGATTTGCCATGAGCGGATTGGCTATTTTAGGTATCTGTCTGGTGCTGATTGGTCTTTTGACCATTGGTTACGGCGGTGCGACAGTTGGTTTTAGTTTAAGTGTAGATTTTCAGTCATTTTTAGTCGGAGGTCTCATTGTTGTCCTAATCGGAGCAGCTTTGATTCCGGGCTTGCCGGCAGTTGCTAAGCTGACGGCACTGGCTTTGACAACTTTGGCATTGCTGATGTACATTCACATGATGCCAGATTTGGAGTTCATGCTTATGCTCATCTCAGATGTCGTGGTTTTAGGCTTTGCGGCTTGGTTTGCTATCCTTTTTTTAAGAAAATAGGTGATGAAGATGATTGTAGTTTATGATTCAAATACTGGTATTGGAAAACGATTTGCAGAATCACTGGGTTATCCGACCCAGACCATCAAGGAAAAACTGGAAGAGCCCTGTATTCTCATTACTCGAAATGCTGGTGCTGGGAAAATTCCTTGGTCTACCAAACGCTTTATCAAGAAACATCCTGGGCTTATTAAAGGTTTTGTTAACAATGGTGACTCTGTTAAACACGGCCGGACCTTCTGCGGGGCGACTGCCTTGATTATTGAAAAATATGGGCTCCAGCATATCTGCGATATTGACCAAGGCGGAACTCCAGAAGATGTTAAGACTGTGCAGGCATTTTTGGCGAAGTGCTAGTCTCATCAAGTTTCGCATAAATGGAGGACTCGTATGTCTAGGTTCAAGAACATTGGGAGCTTGTTTCTGGCTCTGACTTCTGTCTTTATCCTAACGGCCTGCGGACATACGCAGAAAGAGCCTGACACCTCAGATAAGACGGAAAGAAATTCTTCCAAACAAGAAGAAACAGATCAGAATCAGGTAGACGCAACTTCCAGTGCGTCACATAAAGATTGACCTTTTTGTCAAAATAGAAGAGCTTAATTTTTTCAATGATTTTTAGGTCATCTTTTGGCCCGTTTTCGTATCAATAGGAGAGAGAAGGCTTAGCTTCTTCTTTCTCCTTTTTATGATAAAACCCTGTGAGCATTCCTATAGTTTTTTAATAGTCAATATGGTACAATGAATTAGTATTGTCTTTCCAGTGTTTGTCAAAAAGGCAGAAAAACATGAAAAGAGCGTGTTCGACTGGCTTGCCAATACGCTGTGCTTTTAAACAAATTTTACTTGTGAGAAAGGAAGATTGCATGAATAAAAAACTGAGAGTATGGTTTCAGCTCATCATTCTCTGTCTAGGCGTGTTCCTGCCTTTCCTAGCTGGAACCCTTAAGGCTCAGGCGGCGGAACTCAATGATGTCATCACTGAGATGCACCTCACCACTAACTCTGGTGAGCAGCTGACCAATGGTGTAGATATCTGGCAGACCTTCCGAGTCTATGCTAAGTTTGCCCTGCCGGACAACCAAGCCCATGCGGGTGATACAACGGTGATTCATTTACCGAATGAATTTACCTTTGGGAATTCGTCAGCTATTGAGCTTAAGGATGAAAACGGAGCTCTGGTGGCTAATGGAGTTCTGGATAGCAATGCTAAGACCATCACGTTGACATACACAGACTATGTAGAGCAGAAGTCCAGTGTCAGAGGCGAGTTTTTCTTCTATTCGCGGATTGACCACGAAGTTGTCACAGAGGAAAGGGATATTCCAGCTACTTTCACGGTAGGCAATAATAGGATTCCAGCTGGCAGCATTCACTATAATGGACCGCCGAAAAAGTATGAGTCTCTGCTAGAAAAGAGTGCTTTTCAGTGGGATGCCGATGCTAAGAATGAAATCCGCTACAATGTGGCTATTAACCGTAACATGGGGAACTACAAAAAAGTCTCTGTGACGGACAAGCTGGGTAATACAAACGCTAAGATTGTTCAAGACTCTGTACGAGTTTATAAGGTTTCTTGGCGCTGGAATAATGGTGATTGGGCGCGTGATTCGACTGAAGACGTAACAGCAGACTTCCAGTCTAAAATGACCTTTGGCGCTGAAGGTGATAGCTTGACAATCAACTTCGGAGATGTAGAAGGTTTCGGCTACCTAGTTGAGTACAAGACGCTGGCCGACTATGATTTGGCTGATGGAGAGGTTGTAGGAAATAAGGCAACTATGAACTACAACAATACCGAGACTGTGTCTGTCACCAACGAGTACTCTTATCAAATTGCTGGCGGAAAGTCCGAAGGCTATAACTTCAAGGTTAAGGTTCACAAGACAGATGAGTCTAATGCCTCTCTGAGCGGTGCAGTCTTTGAAGTGGTGCGGAAAGCGACCAATAAGGTGGTTGGCACAATCACGACAGATGCGGATGGGAATGCGGAAGTTGGTAATCTTCTGCGCGACACTTATATCCTACGTGAAACGACTGCTCCAGCTGGTTACGATCGCCTGACAGAGGATATTACCATCAGTCCGACGGATTTTGGTAAGACTTTGAACGTAGGCAGTCCTGCCTCTGGAGATTCTGGAGATAGCAGATTGGTCGCAGTAAATGTCGTTAACAAGCAAACGCAAATTCCTGGAGACAAAAAGGTAACCTTCAGCAAGGTCAATCTAGCTGGTGAGGAAATTGCTGGTGCGCAGATTCAGATTTTCAAGGGACGGGAAAGCAAGGGCAGCCCTGTCGCATCTTGGACTTCAGAAGCTGACCAATCCAAGGAAATTAACCTAGAGCCGGGTATTTACACCTTCCATGAAGAAGCGGCTCCGACAGGTTATCTGGCTGTGACAGATATTATCTTCCAAGTTAATGATGATGGCACTGTAACAGTTCTAGACTCTAATAGCAATGCAGTAGAGTATACAGACGGTAAGTTGTTCATCACTGACCAAGCGGCACCTACTGAACCAAGCACACCGGATAAGTCGGTTCAAGGTGGCACCAAGCCAAATCAATCATCTGATTCAAATCCATCATTTGATTCTGATAAAGCAGCAGATGGTCAAGGAAAATCTAAAAAGGTGCTTCCTGCGACTGGCTCTGCTGAAAGTCTTGGACTAGTTCTTGCTGGTCTGGTAGTCCTGGCTCTTTTAGGACTTTACCGTAAGACTCGACTGAGCAAATAAATAAAGAGAAGATAGGGCAGAATGCTTTATCTTCTTTTGTTTGCACATTTTTTGTCTAGTTTTTTTGCAGCTTACTTAGCAATTTCTTCCAGTTACTCATGCAGGGCAGCCACTTAGGGAAAAACTCTTGTTTTTGTCTCAGAATCCTCTATAATAAATGGCAAATAGAAAAAGGAGACAGAAGATATGACAGATACAAAAATTCAAGAGAAGCTGAAGCCAGGTTTGAAGTTAGAGGATTTTCAAAAAGATGGGGACATCTATCTGGCGCTGAATCCGGATTATGTCTCAGGGGACAATGCCAAGTATATGACCATGTACAATCGCTTTGCTCGCTGGTATGATTTGAGTGAGAAATGGCTGGGCGGTCTTCTCTATGGCAAGACAGTTGACAAGCTAAGAAGGGATCTGATGGCAGAAATAGAATGGAAGGACAATTTGTCAGTTCTTTATGTCTCTATCGGAACAGGTCACGACCTACGCTACATTCCTGAGAATATTGACCTGAAAAGCCTAGACTTTGTCGGGGCAGATATTTCCATAGGCATGCTGAAAAAATGCCAGAAATCCTGCGCCAAGAAAACAAATCTGCAGCTCTTTCATGCTTGTGCAGAAGACCTGCCCTTTGAGGATAATAGCTTTGACATCGTCTATCATATCGGCGGGATTAATTTCTTTAGCGATAAGGCCAAGGCCATGCAGGAAATGCTGCGGGTAGCTAAGCCAGGGACTAAAATTATGATTTCAGACGAGACGGCAGACTATGTGGACCAGCAATATAAGAAGAATCACTTCAGCAAGAACTATTTTAAGGACGCTACTGTTGATTTAGGAGAAATTGAGGCCGCTATACCGGCAGGGGTTAAGGAGAAGGAGTTGAAACTCCTCTGGGACGGGAAATTTTATGCCCTAATGTTTAGGAAATAAATCAGAAGAACCGGACTTTGTCTCCGGTTTTTCTGCGTTATTGAGGACATTGATTGTCAGACGCAATTGACCCTAGCAATAGTGGTCTGATTTGCAAATGAATCATGTAAATCGTCCACCTTTTCTAAATGACAAAAAGGTAAACAAATGTTAAAAAAATCTCCTTTTGTGTATAGCCATTTTCCTTATAGTATGATAAAATGTAGATGTAATGTATCTATAAATGTTCGCTTTTTAGAAAGTGGGCACTGACAAGATGGGGAAGCTCAGTTAGTATACAATTACATTGTACATTTAAAACTGAATATTGTGAGAAAGGAAAATTGCATGAACAAAAGGATTAGAGCATTGCTCCACCTTATTATTCTTTGTTTAGGAGTCATTTTGCCATCAGTTGCTCCTCTTACTCAGGTGCAAGCAGCTGAGTTTGGTGATGTTATCACGGAGATGAGCCTGAAGAATTCTTCAGGTGGTGATTTGACGCAGGGAATTGATATTTGGGAAACTTTTCGAGTTTACGCAAAGTTTGTCTTGCCGGATAACCAAGTACATCAAGGAGATACGACAAAAATCATCTTGCCTTCTGAGTATGCTTTTGGGAACTCTTCAGCTATTGAGCTTAAGGACGGCTCGGATAACGTAGTGGCAAATGGATTTTTGGATTCAACCAACAAGACCATTACTTTGACCTATACAAATTATGTTGAGCAAAAGTCTGGTGTCCAAGGAGAATTCTTCTTCTATGCACGAGTTGACCATGATGTTGTGAGACAAGAAGGTGACTTGAATGGTGGATTTACCGTAGGAGGTCGGATGTTGTATCCGGGAATCGTCCATTATAATGGACCACCCAAAAGATATGACTCAAAAATTGAGAAGAGCTCTTATCAGGCAGCAGAAGACGGTAAGAACGAAGTTCATTACAATATTGCGATTAACCGCAATATGGAGCATTATACCGATGTAACGATTACTGACAAGATTACCTCGCCTAATTTTAAAATCATGAGGGACTCAATTCGGGTCTATAAAATTGCTTGGCGCTGGAATAATGGAGATTGGGTGCGGGATTCAACAGAAGACGTGACAGCTAATTTCCAATCAAAAATCACGGAAAATGCTGCTGGTGATGGATTCACGATCGACCTTGGCGACATGGATGGTTTCGGGTATTTGCTGGACTATAAGACAAAAGCAGATTACGATCTTGTTGATGGTGAGCGTGTTTCCAATAGTGCTACCATGACCTATAATGGTGGTCAAACAACGACATCAGCTGAAAATCGCTCTTATCAGATTGCCGGCGGTGTTGGAGAAGGCTATGTTTTCACTATTAAGCTCCATAAGGTCAATGAAAATGGTGAGAACCTGCAAGGTGCTGAATTTGAAGTTGTTCGTGATCGGAGCGGTGCAGTTGTCGGAAAATTAACCACAGATTCTAACGGGAATGCCAACTTGGGTGACTTGTTGCGTGATGATTATACCATCCGTGAAGTGACTCCTCCTACAGGATATGATAAATTAACTGAGGAAATTAAGATTGGTGCCCAGGATTTTGGATCAGACAAATCTGTATCGCGCGAGATCGTCAATAAGAAGACGGTAACCGAGCAGGATGTAACTTTCAAAAAAGTAGATCCAAACGGGAAAGAAATTCCTGGTGCGCAACTGAAAATCTATAAAGGTGATCATGTTGATCAGGAAGAAGCTCCTGTTGCAGACTGGACTTCAGAAGAAAATACTTCTAAAGTGATAAAATTGTCTCCAGGAACCTATACACTGACTGAAGCGAATGCTCCTGCTGGTTATCAATATGTAGAAGACATCACATTTACAGTAGGTGCTAATGGCACTGTTGCTCTTGTGAAAAAAGGAGCAGAAGATACTGTTCAAGCAGCAGGCTCAATTCTGACGATTACCGACAAGGAGGACAATAGTCCTAAAGCCATTACCTTCAGTAAGGTCAACCTAGGTGGTACTGAGATTGCTGGTGCTCAAATTAAGATTTTCAAAGGCAACAAAGCTCAGGGTCAAGCTCTTGAAAGCTGGACATCCGAAGCTAATCAGTCTAAGGACATCAACTTAGCACCCGGTACTTACACCTTCCATGAGGAAGCCGCTCCAACGGGTTATCTCAAAGTAACTGACATCACTTTCCAAGTCAAACATGACGGTACGGTGGAAGTGACCAATGTCGGAGAAAAAGACTCCAAAGGTGAAAACAATAAAGTTGTGACTGACGGAGCAACCTTGAAGGTAACAGACAAGGATGACGACTCAGAACGTGATGTGACGATCAAGAAAGTAGATCCAAACGGGAAGGAAATCCCTGGTGCGAAATTGAAACTCTACAAAGGCAGTCAGATTCGTCCTGAAGCTAGACCTGTTGCAGAGTGGACTTCCGAAGCCAACGCATCTAAGGTGGTTAAGTTAGCTCCAGGGACCTATTCTCTGAAAGAAAGCCTTGCTCCTGCTGGATTTGTAGCTGTAGAAGATATTAAGTTCACAGTTCATTCTGATGGTACCATTACAGTTGATGCTAAAGGAGCAACAGATTCTGTTGAAGCAAATGGCTTGGTTCTTACTGTAACCGATAAAGAGGACAATAGTCTTAAAGCCATTACTTTCAGTAAGGTCAACCTCGGTGGTACAGAAATCGCTGGTGCTGAGATTAAGATCTACAAGGGCGATAAAGCCGAAGGAGATGCAGTTGAAAGCTGGACATCCGAAGCAGGTAAGTCTAAGGACATCAACTTGGCACCAGGTACTTATACCTTCCATGAGGAAGCCGCACCAACCGGCTATCTCAAAGTAACGGACATCACCTTCCAAGTCAAACATGACGGAACAGTGGAAGTGACCAATGTTGGTGAGAAGGACGCTAAGGGTGAATCTAACACCGTTGCGACCAATGGAGCAACACTGACTGTAACCGATAAGGACGATGATCTTCCACGTAAGGTAACCTTCGGTAAGGTCAACCTCGGCGGTACTGAGATTGCAGGTGCTGAAATCAAGATCTACAAGGGCGAGAAAGCCGAAGGCCAAGCAGTCGAAAGCTGGACATCTGAAGCTGGTAAGTCTAAGGACATCAACTTGGCACCTGGCACTTACACTTTCCATGAGGAAGCAGCTCCAACCGGATACCTCAAAGTAACGGACATCACCTTCCAAGTCAAACATGACGGAACAGTGGAAGTGACCAATGTCGGTGAGAAAGACTCTAAAGGTGAAGACAACAAGGTCGTAACCAACAGCTCAACTGTTACAGTGACCGATAAGGACGACGATCTTCCACGTAAGGTGACCTTCAGTAAGGTCAACCTAGGCGGTACAGAAATTGCCGGTGCAGAGATCAAGATCTACAAGGGCGACAAGGCAGAAGGCCAAGCATTTGAAAGCTGGACATCCGAAGCTGGCAAGTCTAAGGATATCAACTTGACTCCAGGCACCTACACCTTCCATGAGGAAGCAGCTCCAACAGGCTACCTCAAAGTGACAGACATCACTTTCCAAGTCAACCATGACGGTACAGTGGAAGTGACTAGCGTAGGAGAAAAAGACTCTAAGGGTGAAGAGAACAAGGTCGTAACCAACGGCTCAACTGTTACAGTAACCGATAAGGATGATGATCTTCCACGTAAGATTACCTTCAGCAAGGTCAACCTCGGCGGTACAGAAATCGCTGGTGCTGAAATCAAGATTTACAAGGGCGATAAAGCTGAAGGTACAGCAGTAGAAAGCTGGACTTCCGAAGCTGGTAAGTCTAAAGATATCAACTTAGCACCTGGTACTTACACTTTCCATGAGGAAGCAGCTCCAACCGGTTACCTCAAAGTAACGGACATCACATTCCAAGTCAAGCATGACGGTACAGTGGAAGTGACAAACGTTGGTGAGAAAGACGCTAAGGGTGAATCTAACACCGTTGCGACCAATGGTGGAACTCTGGCTATTACTGATAAGGATGACGATCTTCCACGTAAGATTACCTTCAGTAAAGTCAACCTAGGTGGAACTGAAATCGCAGGTGCAGAGATCAAGATCTACAAGGGCGATAAAGCAGAAGGTCAAGCAGTCGAAAGCTGGACATCCGAAGCTGGCAAGTCTAAGGACATCAACTTGACACCTGGTACTTACACTTTCCATGAGGAAGCGGCTCCAACGGGTTACCTTAAAGTGACCGACATCACTTTCAAAGTTAAACATGACGGCACGGTGGAAGTGACAAACGTTGGCGAGAAGGACGCTAAGGGCGAAGACAACAAGGTCGTAACTAACGGCTCAACTGTTACAGTAACGGATAAAGACGATGATCTACCACGTAAGATTACCTTCAGTAAGGTTAGCCTTGGTGGTACAGAAATCGCAGGTGCAGAGATTAAGATCTACAAGGGCGACAAGGCAGAAGGAACAGCCGTAGAAAGCTGGACATCTGAAGCTGGTAAGTCTAAAGATCTCAACTTGGCCCCAGGCACTTACACCTTCCATGAGGAAGCCGCTCCAACAGGTTATCTCAAAGTAACCGACATCACTTTCCAAGTTAACTATGATGGAACAGTTAAAGTAACCAATGTTGGCGAAAAAGACTCTAAAGGTGAAGAGAACAAGGTCGTAACCGATGGTTCTAAAGTTACTGTAACGGATAAAGACGATGACAGTCCCAAGACTATTACTTTCAGTAAAGTTAATCTCGGCGGTACAGAAATCGCTGGTGCGGAAATCAAGATCTTCAAGGGCGATAAAGCAGAAGGTCAAGCTGTCGAAAGCTGGACATCCGAAGCTAACAAGTCTAAGGATATCAACTTGACTCCAGGCACTTATACCTTCCATGAGGAAGCCGCACCAACCGGTTACCTCAAAGTAACGGACATCACATTCCAAGTCAAGCATGACGGTACAGTGGAAGTGACCAATGTCGGTGAGAAAGACGCTAAGGGTGAAACTAACACCGTTGCGACTAATGGTTCAGCTGTTACAGTAACCGATAAGGATGATGATCTGCCACGTAAGGTGACCTTCAGTAAGGTCAACCTTGGTGGCACTGAGATTGCTGGTGCAGAGATTCAAATTTTCCAAGGCAAAGAGGCAACTGGCAATCCTGTAGCGAAATGGACTTCAGAAGCAAATATATCGCATGAGCTTGAACTAGCTCCTGGAGTATATACTTTCCATGAAGCTGCAGCCCCAACTGGTTACCTAGCTGTTACTGACATTGTGTTCCAAGTGAATCTCGATGGCACAGTAACAGTTGTAAATGCCAATGGAAATACAGTTGAATACAAGGATGGGAAGTTAGTCGTAACTGACCAAACAAAACCGACTGGTCCAGAAAAAGATCCGTCTAAAGAAACAGATAATCCAGATCCGAAAAAATCAAATCAAGATAAACCAACAGATAAAGACCAAGATAAACCTAAAGATAAGGGGAACTCGAAGAAAGTTCTGCCTTTCACAGGTACAGAAATCAGCTTTACGCTACTTGCTATAGGCTTGATTATCATAGTTGGTTGTGGGGTTTATTTCGGGATCCGTTTCAAAAAATAAAACAGAAAACAAGTGTCAATGAAAATTGACGCTTGTTTTTTTATGCGCTTGACGAAAGAAGCCAATATACATCGTTGAATTTAAGGATATTGACGTAGTTTAAGGGCAATCAAAAACTATTTTTTCTAAGTGACAAAAATGTAAGTTTAAAGGCTAAAATGAAAGGTTATCTTATGGCAGCTAGTCAGGGAATTCGGTATCCTATAAGTGTAAAGAAAAAGAAGATAAGAATCTTCCAAACTAATAATCAGACTTCAAGAAGGAGGCCCGCTATGAAAATCAATCTTTTTAACCATCGCCAAAGTAAACCTAAAGCTCAAAAGATTTCCAAGGAAGAAATTGAGAAGACTCGCCTAGGCTGCGCTTCCAGTCAATATTATTTCTGGCTGCAGTACAGTCACTGAGAGATTCCAGTATTTAAGGATAAGAGAAAGGTCAGTTGACTTTTCTCTTTATCCGACTTGGAGCACAAGATGACAAAAATGTAAGATTGGCAGGCAAAATGAAAGATTAGGTTATGGAAACTTGTCTGTCTTTCCGGTATGATAGTAGTATCAATTTAAATAAAGAAGAGGTTCAGTATGACATTATTAGACGTACAACATGTGAAAAAAATTTATAAAACCCGCTTTCAGGGCAGCCAAGTAGAGGCACTGAAAGACATTCACTTTACGGTAGAAAAAGGCGAATATGTCGCCATCATGGGGGAGTCAGGCTCCGGGAAATCCACTCTGCTCAACATCCTTGCCATGTTGGACAAGCCGACTGAGGGCCGCGTCTTTCTCAATGGAACTGACACGGCAACCATCAAAAACAGCCAGGCTTCCAGCTTCCGCCGAGAGAAATTAGGCTTTGTCTTTCAGGATTTCAACCTTTTGGACACCCTATCGGTCAAGGATAATATTCTCCTGCCTCTGGTCCTCTCTCGCCGTCCCATTACCGAGATGATGCAAAAGCTGGTCACAACCTGCAATGAGCTGGGAATTAACAAGCTGCAAGAGAAGTTTCCTTATGAGATTTCTGGAGGCCAGAAACAGCGGGTTGCAGTAGCTCGGGCCATCATCACAGACCCCGAGATTCTGCTGGCGGACGAGCCGACGGGAGCCTTGGATTCCAAGTCTTCGGCAGCCCTTCTGGATGTCTTTGATGACATCAATGCCCGCGGTCAGACCATTCTCATGGTGACCCACTCGACGGCAGCAGCTAGCCGGGCCAAGCGGGTGCTCTTTATTAAGGACGGGATTCTCTACAATCAAATCTTCCGCGGTGACAAGACCGAGCGGCAGATGTTCCAAGAGATTTCTGATACTCTGACAGTTATGGCAAGTGAGGTGAAGGACTAGTGTTTCGATTAGCAGCAAAATTGGCGGTATCCAATCTGATTAAGAACCGCCGTCTCTATTATCCTTTTGCACTGGCTACTTGTGTGGCTGTAGCCATTTCTTATATTTTCAACTCCTTGGCTTTTAATCCCAATCTATCCAAAATGACAGGTGCCAGCTCAGTTATCCTCGTTTTGGTCCTAGGGGTTGTTATTGTGAACATCACAGCTGGAATTATTGTCTTTTATGCCAATCAATTTGTTATGAAGAATCGCTCCAAGGAGCTGGGGCTTTATGGTATGCTAGGTCTTAATAAGCGTCATCTCTTTGTTATGACCTTTATTGAGCTTCTGATTTTCGGGCTAGTGGCTGTAAGTTTGGGACTGACTATTGGTGTTCTCTTTGACCAGCTGATTTATGCCTTTTTGCTCAAGCTCATGGGGACCAAGGTGGTTCTGGTTTCAACCTTTCAGCTACCGGTCTTGATTCTTGTTTTGGTTATTTATGGCTTTATTTTTGCAGGCTTGGTCTTTGTTAATGGCTGGCGAATTCTGCGTTTTGATTCCCTGAAGATGTCTAAGGAAAAGGCCAGCGGAGAGAAGAAGAGCCGGTTTTTACTGCCACAGACCTTTATTGGCCTGGCAGCTCTGCTCTACGGCTACTATTTGGCTCAGACTGTGCGTAATCCTATGGAAGCAATCTTCGTCTTTTTTGGAGCAGTCCTCTTAGTCATTTTAGGAACCTACCTGCTCTTTAACGCTGGTATTACAGTCTTTCTGCAGCTTCTGCAAAAGAACAAAAAGTATTACTACCAGCCCAATAATATGATTTCCGTCTCAAATCTTATTTACCGGATGAAGAAAAATGCAGTGGGGCTGGCTACTATTTCCATCCTATCGACAATGGTTCTAGTGACCTTTTCTGCCGGTATGAACATCTATTCTGGCGCGGAATATATGCAAAAACTTATGTTTCCGCATGATTTCTCTATCAATGGCGGTGTGAATGCAAAAAAAGAACAGCTGGATCAGGTCTTGACAGAGTTTGTAGCAGAGAATCAGCTGAAGGTCAAGCAACAGGAGACCTATCAGTTTTATTCAATGGGTGTCAAGAAAAAAGAGGGTAACAGCCTAGATATTTATCCTAAGGGACAATGGGCTGTGTCACCCAATACCTATATCTTGATGTTTTCCAGCGAGGATTACGAAAAGTTGACAGGAAAGGATCTGTCTTTGCAGGAAAATGAGATTGCTGTCTTTAACAAGGGAGTGGATCTGGATTATAAGCAGCCTCTGCAGCTGGCTGGCCAAAACTTGACGATCAAGAAAGTCCTGTCTGAAGATTTTATCTTTCACAAGATTCCAGATGAGTATAATATTATCATTCCTAAAGGGCTGTATCTAGTAGCCAAGGATCCTAGTCAACTCTTAGCTCCGCAGATGGAGCAGCAGGCTATTAATCCTGTACTCTATGGTAGTCTGGATATTGAAGCTTCAGAAGATGAAAAGGCTAAGCTGGATACAATCTATCAAAAGAAAATGGCGGATTATAACCAGTCCCTGCCAGAAGGTGCCGGTGGTGTCCACGGTCAAACTGGTGTGATTGGCATAATTGAGATTAAGGGTATGCTGGGTGGTGTCTTCTTTATAGGGATTTTCCTCTCTATTGTCTTCATGATGGGAACAGTGCTGGTTATCTACTACAAGCAAATTTCCGAAGGTTACGAAGACCGTGATCGCTTCATCATCCTGCAGAAAGTCGGCTTAGATGAGCAACAGACTAGAAAGACCATTCGTAAACAGGTACAGACTGTCTTCTTCCTGCCCCTAATCTTTGCCTTCCTTCATTTGGCTTTTGCCTATCACATGCTCAGTCTCATTTTACAGATGTTGGGCGTGCTCAATGCAAGTCTTATGTTAGTGGTGACTCTCAGTGTCTGCGCTCTATTTATTGCAGTATATGTCGGTGTCTTTCTCATTACTTCTCGCAGCTATCGCAAAATTGTGGCAATGTGATAGTAGAGACAGGATTCATATAGCTTTCATTAATTTTACAGACCTAGGCTGAGATTTCTCTCAGCCTTTCTTTTCTCGGAAAATTTCTGAGAAAGATTCCTAAAAGCGTGGAAATATGATAAAATAGGACGTTAATGCAATTAGGAGAATAAAAATAGATGAATATATTTAGAAAAAAAGATGCTAGTAAGGACAGAACGGGCATGCGCCGTCATTTGAAAATTCCTGATTTGATTTTGCTTGGTATTGGAGCCATGGTAGGAACTGGGATTTTCACCATCACAGGGACCGGGGCAGCCAAATATGCTGGGCCAGCTCTGACCGTTTCGATTGTCATTTCAGCGCTTTGTGTGAGTATTTCGGCACTTTTTTACGCTGAGTTTGCCTCAAGGATTCCGGCCAATGGTGGAGCCTACAGTTATATTTATGCGGTTCTAGGAGAATTTCCTGCTTGGCTGGCTGGCTGGCTGACCATCATGGAGTTCATGACCGCTATCTCAGGTGTTGCCTCTGGCTGGGGATCTTATCTGAAGGGATTGCTGAGCGGCTTTGGTATCCAGCTACCGGCAGCCCTGAATGGCACCTTCAATCCAAAAGCAGGTACTTATGTGGACTTGCTGCCTATTCTGGTCTTGGCCTTTGTTACGGGAGTTGTCCTTTTGAACTCCAAGGCAGCCCTGCGCTTCAACTCAGCCTTGGTAGTCTTGAAATTCTCAGCCTTGGCACTCTTTATCATTGCAGGATTTTTCTTCATCAAGCCAGAAAATTGGTCTAACTTTGCACCTTTTGGTTTTGGAGAAATTTATGGCGGCAAGGTCGGCATCATGGCTGGGGCTTCACTCATGTTCTTTGCTTTTCTAGGCTTTGAGTCCATTTCCATGGCGGTAGATGAAATCAAAGAGCCCCAAAAGAACGTTCCGCGTGGGATCGTCTTATCCTTGAGCATCGTGACCATTCTCTATATTTTGGTGACCTTGGTCTTGACTGGGGTTGTCCACTATAGCAAGCTGGATGTCTCAGATGCGGTGGCCTTTGCCTTGCGCAGTGTCGGACTTGGCTGGGCGGCTAACTATATCTCTGTCGTCGCTATTTTGACTCTGATTACTGTCTGCATTTCCATGACCTACGCCCTGTCGCGGATGATTTACAGTATTGCGCGTGATGGTCTCTTGCCTCGCTCTTTCAAAAAATTGACAGAGACCAGTCGGGTGCCAAAGAATGCAACGATTTTAGTAGGGATTGCCTCAGCTGTTTGTGCTGGTATCTTCCCCTTGGCTAGCATCGCCTCTTTCCTCAATATCTGCACCTTGGCCTATCTGATTTTATTGGCACTGGCTGTTTTGAAATTACGCAAAGACAAAGGGATGCCGAAAGTTGGAGAATTCAAAACGCCTTTAGTCCCTCTGACACCGATTTTATCCATTATTATCTGCCTGTCCTTCATGACTCAGTACACCAAGGAAACCTGGCAGGCCTTTGGCATTGCCCTAGCGCTGGGAAGTCTTATCTATGCCTTCTATGGCTATCGAAACTCTGAAATCGCTGTAAAAGAGGAGTAGGGATAGAGTATTGCTATTAAAAAGAAAGTAAAAGTAGAAAAGAATGAAGAACCTTAACCTAAGCCAAAAGAAGAAAATCTGGCTCTTTGCCCTTGCTTTGCTTGCCCTGATCTTACTAGCGATTGTGATCAATATCCAACTGAACCAGCCTGAAGATATGCATGCTGAGTATGTTCGACTTTGGAAGACAACTTGGCATGAGAAAAATAAAGACTGGCTCTATCCACTGAAAAATATCTGTCTTGTTATTCTGGCAGTTCTGGCTGGGTCTGGTTTGATGATTGCATTCTCCAAGAGTGAGAGATGGAAATAAGCATTTGTAGATTAAAATAAAATAATCTTACAAGAATGTAAGATTGACGATGATAAATGTAAGGTAGAGACATGGAAAACGTGTCTCTATTTTGCTATAATTAGCTCAGAAATCCTCAAAAGAAAGGTTGTGCAATTATGAAAAAAGTCCTTTTAGGTTGCTTGGGGACAGTACTGGTTTTGCTTGCTCTTTTAATAGGTTTTCTGGCCTACTTTGGTCCAGACTATGGAATTTTTCTTTTTCCACCTAGTCCGCAGGACTACGCCCGCTCGGTTGTGAAAAAGCTTGATTTCGGTCTTTATACGGATAAAGATTGGGAAAATGAGAAGAAGAAAGCCTTAGAGAAGCTTGAATCAGCCAAGACTTATCAAGACACCTATCCTGTCTTGGAAAAATTAACCAAAGAGGCTGGCGGAAAGCATTCTTATTTTTTAAGTCCACAGGATAATCCCGAAAATAGTCCAGAAAGCAAAAACCAGCCTGAAGTGCAGAATCGGGAAGGTATTCTCTATTTAAAAGTTCCTGCTTTCACTGGTGATGCACAGGCAGCGAAGGCTTATGCTGAGAAACTTTCAGCGGCTCTTAAAAAGGATGATTACCAGGCGGTTGTAGTGGATTTGAGAGATAATACCGGCGGGAATATGTATCCAATGATTGCTGGACTGTCCTCTCTTTTGCCTGATGAAGACCTCTTCCAATTCGTTGAAAAAAATGGAAGCAAGAGCGCGGTTTCTCGATTAGATATTCTGAAGCAGATTGGTCTGGAGCAGACTGATGAGAAAGCAAAAAAAGTGCCAATAGCCGTCCTTACCAATGAACGTACAGGAAGTTCAGGAGAAATGACTGTTTTAGCTTTTAAGGGACTGGAAAACGTTAAAATATTTGGTCAGCCAACGGCAAGCTATACTACGGGAAATAATTATTATCAACTGTATGATGGAGCGGTTTTGCTCTTGACTACCTCGAGTATCCTAGATCGCACGGGCAAGCTTTATGAGAATGAGGCAATTCAGCCCGATGTCCTAACAGACCAGCCTTTAGAAGAGGCGGAGTCTTGGTTGAAGGGACAGATAGGAGAATAGTTCATTGAAAGCAGTCAAAGAGACTGCTTTTCTGCTATAATAAAGAGAAGAACGAGGTGACAAATGATTCGTAAAGTAAAACTAAGTGACGCCGCAGCTATTCAGCGACTTAATGCTGAGTGTCTGGGCTATGACTTTGATAGGGAAGCGACGGAGGCTCAACTGAAGAGGCTGCTAGAGAATGACCAGCATTTGATTTTGGTTGCTGAAGAAGGCGGACAGGTCATAGGCTACGCTCATGCGGCTAGCTACGACTGTCTCTATTTCCCGTCCATGCTCAATCTCTTGGCTTTGGCCGTCGCTCAGGATTCTCAAGGGCAGGGACATGGCAGAGCGCTGATGCAAGCTTTGCGTGAAGAGGCAAAAGCCGCAGGCTACACAGGGGTTCGGATTAATTCAGGTATTTCACGTTCATCAGCCCATGAATTTTATCGCAGTCTTGGCTGCAGCGAAAAAGCAGACCAAAAACGCTTTTATTGGGAATTTTAGAGAAAGGAGGAGTAGATGATGATTGAACCACTAAACCAGCAACATGCTTTGGAAATTGCTAATGCTTGGCATTATGAGGCGCCTTATGACTTTTATGACATGAAAAATGACTTGGAGGATTATGAAGAAATGGTTTCCCCTGAAGCGCGTGGGGACCGTTATTATCAAGTACTGAGTGAAGGGGAACTCTATGGATTTTTCTGCTTGGAGCAGAAAGGAGAGCGAAGTTTAGAGCTTGGTTTAGGGATGAAGCCGGAGCATTGCGGAAAAGGTCAGGGTGCTACATTCTTGCAGGAAATTCTGGACTTTATCATGGAAATTTTTGCACCACAAACCCTAAAGCTATCCGTTGCTGACTTCAATCACCGAGCCCAGCAGCTTTATCTCAACATGGGCTTTGAAGTGGTGAGGCGCATTCCGCAGGAAAGCAATGGCGATATTCATCTCTTTGTGGAGATGGAGAAGAAGGTCTAATTTTAGACTTTGTTGCAAAGTAGCAGATAAACCTGTTGACAGTCAAGCAAAAGTCGTCCAATATACTTATGACTGCTGAAGGCTAGTAGGGAATTTATAAATGAATATCAATAAACAAAAGGAGAAAACCATGACATTTGAAGAAATTTTACCAGGCCTTAAGGCCAAGAAAAAATATGTGCGCACAGGCTGGGGCGGAGCGGAAAACTACGTCCAGCTCTTTGATACGATTGAGCAGAATGGGGTGGCTCTTGAAGTGACACCTTATTTCCTGATCAATGTTTCAGGCGAAGGAGAGGGCTTCTCCATGTGGAGTCCGACTCCTTGTGATGTCCTCGCGACAGATTGGGTGGAAGTAGATGACTAAGACGGTACTGGTGACGGGAGCTAGCTCTGGCATCGGCCGAGCTCAGGCTCTGACCTTTTTGGAAAATGGGTACCGCGTCTACGGGGTGGACAAGGATGAAAATCCTGGCTTTCTCAATGAGCTTCGTTTTGTCAAGATGGATTTGACAGGGGATTTGACACCGCTCTTTACTAGCTTACCTGAGGTGGATATTCTCTGCAATACAGCAGGTATCTTGGACGATTATCGTCCCCTGCACGAGACCAGCGACGAGGACTGGGACCATATTTTTGCGCTCAATCTGACCGCTACCATGAAAATCACCCGCTTTTACCTACAGAAAATGTTGGAGAAAAAGTCTGGTATCATCATTAACATGTGCTCGATTGCTAGCTTTCTGGCTGGCGGCGGCGGTGCTGCCTATACAGCCTCTAAGCATGCTCTGGCTGGCCTGACCAAGCAGATAGCCTTAGACTATGCGGATAAAAATATCCAAGTGTTTGGCCTAGCGCCAGGCGCTGTCAAGACAGCTATGAATGCCACAGATTTTGAGCCAGGCGGACTGGCAGACTGGGTTGCTGAGGAAACGCCGATCAAGCGCTGGTTAGATCCTCAGGAAGTGGCAGACATCAGCCTCTTTCTAGCCAGTGGTAAGGCAGCTGCTATGCAGGGCGAGATTATCAAAATCGACGGCGGCTGGAGTTTGAAGTAAGTGAATGAAGAATGCGAACAATGAGAAAGCTAAGAACCTTTTCCAAACCTGGACCAAAAACATGATTCACTATAGCTTATCTGCTGGTCTAGAGCAGTTCTTTATGAACGCTCCCGAGATATCCCGCTTTTACCAACTAGGAAATTTTATCTTTCCTCTCTGGGATGCGCACAATGAAGCCTCCAAGAAGGTCGCAGAAAGCTTGGGCTATCAGTGCCTAGGAGCTTATCCGGCTTATGAATGGAAAGGGACTTTTGACCAATGAAGAAAAAACCAAACCTATTTCTTAAAATATATCATTGAGGCTGTGAAATCAGAAGAGCTAGATGATGATTTCTATTTGTACGCTAAGGAAAATGGAGAACTGAATTTTCAAGATAGCTACTTGCTTCCTTGTTGGTAAAGTTTTTGTCCTTTAGGGCAAAAATCATGGCTATTGTTATCATTAAAGCAAACCAAAAGGCGGGAATGAGAATAGGAGAAAGCATTTCGCGAAGGGCTGGTGCAATAGCGCTGAGTAGCCGACTAAGGAGAATTCCTGTTAAGGGAGTTGTTAGGGCAAACCAGCGCGGGTAAGCCGTTTTCTTACTCAAAACGAGGATAACAATAAATAGGAGAAGTACAGCCATAAGTACGAAATAAATAAGCAGAAAGTTATTTTTCACTATTGAAAAGCTTTCTAGTAATTTTGCAATATCGGCAGAGGGATTATGGGCATACAGCCGCGAAGTGGCGGCAAAATAGAAATAGCTGGTGTGGAGGAAAACACAGACAGTCATGAGAATCCAAGCTCCTACTATTCCTAGCCATTTTTGTCTCAGCCCGATAGAGAGGATATAGACGCCCATTCCTAAAAGCGGGAAAAGAAGTAAGGCATAGCCTGCAAAATCAACTTTCCAAGCTGCTAAATCAGGCATGTGCTGCCAAAATCCCTTTCCAAAACCGTCAGAGATAGCAATCAATATATCTGCAACATAAATCAGCCAGCTTCCTAAAATAGACCAGGGAGCCCAGCGACGGATCGTTTTTTGAGTCATAAGCGCCTCCTTTAGACTTGTGTTGCTAACATTTTACCAAAGGTTTGTTACGGAAGCAAGTCTCGAAATGCCTAGAGGCTATAAAATGGTGTCTGCTTTCTATGTAAGGGGATGAAATGATTTCAGAAAGTGTGGGAAATGTTTGATTTTTGGGCTCTTTGTCAACTGTAGTGGGTTGATGAGAAGTTATAATCTGGAGAGGAGTAAATCAGTCCTCTCCTTTTTGATGTTCAAAGCGATGAGGATTCTAGTTTTAAAATTGTCAAAGTTCCGAAATCCGAAAGCGTTTCGCTTGATGACTTTGATGAGGTTGTTAGTAGCTTCTAGTTTTGTGTTTGAGTAGGGCAGTTCCAGTGCGTTCAGGATCTTATCCTTGTTTTTCAAGAAGGTCTTAAAAACAGTTTGAAAAATAGGATTTACATAAGAAATGGTATCTTCAATGAGTCCAAAGACAAGTAAGGGAGCAGGAGCTGGAGTTGATTTATTACGGTGAAGATTTTGCGGATGTTCTCTTGTCAGTTATGGAGCAGAAAGCAGAAGCAACTGACCAAGAGTGTTTACAGGCTCTGCTTTACTATTATGATCATGATGACTTTATGGATTTTGATAAAGATACAGTTTTGTAGGAAGATGTTTATAAACAATAATTATCATTTTAGAAAGACAGGAGAAATGATGACCCCAAAAGAAATGTGGCAAGCATACAAGAAAATCAATCCGGCGATTGGTGACGAGATTGATGCCTGGGCCTTCGGTGTCCAAGCAGACCAACTGGCTGATTTGGTGCTTCGTGGTGAAAAGACAGCGACGGCTTCGGTCTATGAGCTCTATAAGTTTGAAAATGAGCCTCTACCTCAAGTAGGAACTTTCGATATCATACTAGACAGCCGGAATAGAGCCGTCTGTATCATCGAAATCACCAAAGTCTCTGTGCTGCCTTTTAATGAGGTTTCAGCCGAACACGCCTTTAAGGAAGGAGAAGGAGACAAATCCTTGGCCTACTGGCAACAAGTCCATCAGGAATTTTTCACGGAGTGTCTGGCGGAAGCCGGTTTGGAATTTTCCCAAGAAACGGGTGTCGTCCTAGAAGAATTTCGCAAGGTCTATCCGCTGGATCAAGCTTAAGTCTATTTTTGAATAGGCTTTTTGTTTGCCCTTGATAAATCGAAACAAAAGTGTTACTGTTAGGTATATAAAAATCGTGATTTGGAGGAGAAATGGATAAATTAATTTTAGGCTTACTCATGATAAAGCATTTTACAGTTTATGAAATTCGTCAGGTGATGCGGCAAAATTTCAGCTCTATGTGCAGCGATAGTCTGGGAAGTATCCAAGCAGCCTTAAAAAAACTGTCCCAGCAAGGAGCAGTGACTTATTCGGAGTACGTAGAAAAAGGAAAAATGAAAAAGGAATATGCCATTACTGCTTCTGGACGAATCTTGTTTTTGGAGTGGCTTAAAACGCCTATCGACATGAGCAAGAACAAGAACATGGACTTGGGGAAATTCCTCTTTATGGGTTATCTACCTAAGAAAGAGCAGCTTCAGATGCTGGATTTGACCATTGAGGGACTGGAAGTTGAAGTCCAAGAGTTTGAAGCTGTCAAAGACGCGATTCGTTTTACGGAGGAGCAGGAAAAAGTAAAGGCCTATCTAGAGCAGAACAGCCATCTGGCTACAGAGCTGATAGAGACCAGTCAGGCGGCTGATTTAGCTGAAAGTATTTCCCAGATTGGCTATTTTGAAATAAAGACGCTCGAATTTGGGCTGGATTCTGCCCGCTTTCAGTTAGACTGGTTTACCAAGCTTCGCCAGCAGTTGGCTGAAAATGAGAAAGAGGGCTGAGATACTAAGTATTCGAAAAGTAGTGGATACTTGCCTTGTTGATACATTTGGCAATGACTTTGAGAGTTTGAAAAACCAATTAGCATTTTTTCCGCTACAGGATATATCGACTATGTACTTGTAAATGCGGTTTATCGGGACCAAGGGATTGTCAGTCAACTTCTGACAAAGGATTTAAAGAACTAATCTGGATGGAACAATTGGCCGATAAAGAAGAAAATCTTAATGGAAAGACAGAAAGTGATTAAAGCCTGTAATCTATATAAATCCATAAGGCCAAAGAAACTAATTTTTTACGAGTCTTCAAAGACCGTTTCTGAAAAAAGATTGAAAATAGCTCGAAAAAAGCTTATAATATAAGCTATAAAACGACAGTAAGCTTCTAGGAGGATTGATTTTGAAGAAGGTCCATTTTTTTATCATTTACGGCTGTGTCTGCTTTGTACTGATTGGCGGAACCTTTCTTTATACTTACTTTAAGCCTGGAGGAATCGCAGAAGCTCTTGAATCCCGCTTTAAGCTGTCTGCTGTAGTGGATGCATCCTTGAAAAAATTCGATCATGATAGTTTCTACATGGATCGGCTGTCTGAGTCGACCTATCTAGAAGGCTACAAAAAAAGAAAAGCTGAGACCGTTAAACAGCTGACTGTTTCAGATTCACCTTATTTAGCCAAGCTTTACGAAACCTATGATGATCAAGAACTGACCCATTATTTCAGCGAAGATCGGATGTACTTGGAAGAGAAAGACGGCTTTGAGACGATTGATGACACCGACTCACGGAAACATATCAATGGTTATTCGGGCATGTCCTCCTTTAAGGCTTTGCTGCAGGTCATGGTAGATAATGAGTCAGAACTAACTAAGAAAAAAGTGGAAGGCGGCTATGAGTTTTCGGTGACAGCAGAAGGTGATTTGGCCTATGACCTTATCGATGCCTTCTACTATGCTTATAATGATGAACATTATGATACAACCATCGATATTGAGAAGTGTCAGGTTGCCTTTGTGGTTGACACTAAGACTCGGACTATCCGCTCTATTGATATGACTATGGATTTGGACGAAGATACAGCTTTAGATGGAGAATTGATTTACTTCAAGCAGCGGGCTGTCTTCAAGGACTATGGCAAGGCAAAAGTCCATCTTCCAAAGAAAATCAAAGAAAAAGAAGCAAAATCAGCTGTTTAAAGGCTGATTTTTTTGTGCAAAAGTTTTTTTGTTGCAGATTTTTATGGGGTTGGCTTGATTTTAAATTTTTAAAAATTACCTTTTAGTGATATAATAAAGGTGATATCCTACAGAAAAGAGATAATTGATGACAAATTACGCGATTATTTTGGCTGCGGGTAAAGGTACTCGCATGAAGTCAGATTTACCCAAGGTACTGCATAAGGTTGCAGGGATTTCCATGCTGGAACATGTATTCCGCAGTGTCAATGCCATTAATCCAGAAAAGACCGTGACGGTTGTTGGGCACAAGGCAGAGCTAGTCGAGAAAGTCTTAGCAGGTCAGACAGACTTTGTCCGTCAGACTGAGCAGCTAGGAACGGGTCATGCCGTTATGATGGCAGAGCCTGTTTTGGAAAATCTGACAGGTCAGACGCTGGTTATTGCTGGAGATACTCCCCTGATTACAGGAGAAAGCCTGAAAAACTTGATTGACTTCCATATCAACCACAAGAATGTTGCAACTATCCTGACAGCAGAAGCAGATAATCCTTTCGGCTACGGCCGTATCGTACGCAATCAGCACGACGAAGTCTTGAAGATTGTTGAGCAAAAGGATGCTTCAGACTTTGAGCAGCAAATCAAGGAAATCAATACAGGGACTTACGTCTTTGACAATGCCCGTCTCTTTGAAGCCCTCAAAAACATCAATACCAACAATGCTCAAGGCGAATACTATATCACAGATGTGATTGGCATTTTCCGCGAAAATGGTGAAAAAGTCGGCGCTTATACGCTGAAAGACTTTGATGAAAGTCTGGGGGTTAATGACCGTGTAGCTTTGGCTACAGCTGAGAGTGTTATGCGCCGCCGGATTAACCAGCAGCATATGGTCAACGGTGTCAGCTTTGTCAATCCTCATGCGACCTATATTGATGTCGATGTAGAAATTGCGCCAGAGGTTCAAGTTGAAGCGAATGTGACTCTGAAAGGTCACACTAAGATTGGGGCAGAGACGATTCTGACCAATGGTACCTACATCGTGGACTCTGTCATTGGAGAACGGACCGTTATCACCAACTCCATGATTGAGGAGTCAAGCGTTGCAGATGGAGTAACGGTTGGGCCTTACGCTCACATTCGTCCAGGTTCTAGTCTGGCTAAGGATGTCCATGTCGGCAACTTTGTTGAAGTTAAAGGATCGTCAATTGGAGAAAATACCAAGGCTGGTCATTTGACCTATATTGGAAACTCTGAAGTCGGCGCTAATGTCAACTTTGGTGCGGGTACGATTACGGTTAATTATGATGGTCAGAAGAAGTACAAGACTATCATTGGCGACAATGTCTTTGTTGGTTCCAACTCGACCATTATTGCCCCAGTTGAGCTGGGTGACAATTCACTGGTCGGTGCGGGTTCTACTATTACCAAGGACGTACCAGCAGATGCCATCGCTCTGGGACGTGGCCGTCAGATTAACAAGGAAGATTATGCTAAGCGACTTCCTCATCACCCTCAAAATAAGTAGGTTTAATCATGGAATTTGAAGAAAAAACCGTCCAACGGACGGAGATTTATCAGGGACCGATTTTTAAAGTGGTTCAGGACCAGGTGGAGCTGCCAGAAGGCAAAGGTCAAGCCCAACGGGATTTGATTTTTCATAATGGGGCGGTGGCTGTGATTGCTATCACTTCGGAAAATAAGATGATTTTAGTCAAGCAGTACCGCAAGGCCATTGAAGCGACTTCTTACGAGATTCCAGCTGGCAAGCTTGAGCTAGGAGAGAATGCAGATCCCCAAGCGGCTGCCCTCCGAGAATTAGAAGAAGAGACCGGCTACACAGGACAGCTGGAGTTGGTCTATGATTTCTACTCTGCCATCGGTTTTTGTAATGAAAAAATCAAGCTCTACAGCGCCAGCCATTTAACAAAGGTCGAAAACCCTCGTCCCCAAGACGAGGATGAAACATTGGAACTTTTTGAAGTCAGTCTGGAGGAGGCACATCAGTTGTTGCAAAATGGTGACATCTGTGACGCCAAAACCATTATGGCCCTTCAGTACTGGGAACAAAAAATCTGAATAAATAGGAACGTAGATCAATGGGAAAAGCTTTATTAACAGATGAAATCATTGAGCGGGCCAACCGCGGTGAGGATATTTCGGGGCCACCTCTCATGGATGACGAGGAAACCAAGATTCTTTCAACTGGCAGAAGCTCCTTTAACTCGCAGCAGTCTAGCCGACAGGATACTCAGTTTGGCTATCAAAGCCCTCAAAACCGCTTTGGTTATGAAGAAGCTCGGTCTCAGCAGAATCAGAGTCGTTTTGGCTATCAGACTGCTCAAAACCAAGAGGAGTTTACGGATGAGACTCTGCACATTGAGGTAGATCCGACCGTGACTAAGAGCCGTCGGATTGAAAATCAGAAGCGGAGCCTCTTTCAAGCCAAACTCAATAAGATTCTCCTTTGGGTAGTTATCCTACTGATTGGTTTGATTGCTGCTATTATTTGGTGGCCTTAAAAACCTGCTCTATTGCACTTAAAAGGAAGCCTAGCCTGTCTAAGCTTCTTTTTCATCAGATGATTTGAGGTATTATATGAAAATTGGAATTATCGCAGCCATGCCTGAGGAGTTGAAGATTCTGCTGGAGCATTTAGAAAATCCGCAGAAGCACTTGCGTTTGGGCCATGTCTATCATACGGGCTCCATCGGCTATCATGAAGTGGTGTTGGTCGAAAGCGGGATTGGCAAGGTCATGTCCGCTATGAGTGTAGCTGTTTTGGTCAATGACTTCAAGGTAACAGCCGTGATTAACACAGGCTCAGCTGGAGCAGTGGCAGAAGGTCTGGCTATCGGCGATGTGGTGGTCGCAGATCGTCTGGTCTACCATGATGTGGATGTAACTGCCTTTGGCTATGACTACGGTCAGATGGCACGGCAGCCGCTTTATTTTGAAGCGAGCCGCTATCTGGTTGCTGAAATGAAGAAAATTTTGGAAAAAACCCATCAAAAGGCCAGAGTAGGTTTGATTGCGACAGGTGACAGTTTTGTTGCTGGTCAAGACAAGATTGACCGCATTAAGGAGCATTTTCCAGATGTTTTGGCTGTTGAGATGGAGGGCGCAGCTATTGCTCAAGCCACACATTCGATTGGCCTGCCTTTTATGGTTATTCGCGCTATGAGCGACACAGCTAGTCATGATGCTAATGTCACTTTTGATGAATTCATTCTTGAAGCTGGTAAACGCTCGGCAGAAACCCTGATTCAATTTCTGAAAGAGTTGGTTTAAAGGGAGAGAAAGTATGTACAAAGAGTCTTATTTTGATGGTGGTCTCTTTTCTTACATCGGTCATGTGATTTTGGCTACCTTGATTACCGTTTTTACACTGGGAATTTGTGCACCTTGGGGCATGTGTGTTTTGTATAATTGGAAGATAAAACATACAGTTATTGACGGGCACCGTCTTTACTTTGATGGTACTGCCATGCAGCTGTTTGGAAATTGGATTAAGTGGTGGCTCCTGACCATTGTTACCTTTGGTATTTATGGCTTTTGGCTGAATATCAAACTGACCCAGTGGATTACCAAGCATACACATCATACGAATTGAGAACAAGCAAGCGAGACTTAAGTGGCTCGCTTTTCCTTTTCTTCTGTCTTGCCAAAAAATCCCTTTTGATGGTATAATCAAGGAACTGCAATCAATGATAGAGGAGAAAAAATGAGTATCTTAGAAGTAAAAAATCTCAGCCACGGTTTCGGAGACCGGGCTATTTTTGAGGATGTATCCTTCCGACTGCTCAAGGGTGAGCATATCGGCCTAGTCGGTGCCAATGGCGAGGGAAAGTCAACCTTTATGAGTATTGTGACGGGTAAAATGCTGCCGGATGAAGGCAAGGTCGAGTGGTCCAAGTATGTGACAGCTGGCTATCTGGACCAGCATGCTGTTTTGGAGCAAGGCCAATCTGTCCGTGATGTTTTGCGCACAGCCTTTGACGAGCTTTTCAAGACCGAGGCTCGTATCAATGAAATCTATATGAGCATGGCTGAGGATGGAGCGGACGTTAATGCCCTGATGGAAGAAGTGGGCGAGCTGCAGGACCGCTTGGAGAGCCGAGATTTCTATACTCTGGATGCCAAGATTGACGAAGTTGCACGGGCACTAGGTGTCATGGACTACGGTATGGAAAGCGATGTGACGGAGCTATCTGGTGGGCAGCGGACCAAGGTTCTCTTGGCTAAGCTGCTTCTGGAAAAACCAGATATCCTGCTCTTGGACGAGCCAACCAACTATCTGGATGCTGAGCACATTGACTGGCTCAAGCGTTACCTACAGAACTATGAAAATGCCTTTGTTCTAATCTCGCATGATATTCCTTTCTTAAATGACGTGATTAATATCGTCTACCATGTGGAAAATCAGCACTTGACTCGTTATTCTGGCGACTACTATCAGTTCCAGGAAGTCTATGAGATGAAAAAATCTCAGCTGGAAGCAGCTTATGAGCGCCAGCAGAAAGAAATTGCGGACCTTAAGGACTTTGTGGCTCGCAATAAAGCCCGTGTGGCGACTCGTAATATGGCCATGTCCCGCCAGAAAAAGCTGGATAAGATGGATATTATTGAGCTACAAAGTGAGAAGCCAAAGCCTACCTTTGACTTCAAGCCTGCCCGCACACCTGGTCGCTTTATCTTCCAAGCCAAGGATTTGCAGATTGGTTACGACCGTCCGCTAACCCAGCCCCTTAACCTGACCTTTGAGCGCAATCAGAAGGTGGCTATCATCGGGGCAAATGGGATTGGGAAAACGACCTTGCTCAAGAGTTTGCTAGGGATTATCCCGCCTATCGAAGGTCAAGTCGAGCGCGGGGACTATCTGGAGCTGGGTTATTTCGAGCAGGAAGTCGAAGGCGGCAATCGTCAGACACCGCTGGAAGCAGTCTGGAACGCCTTTCCGGCTCTTAACCAAGCAGAAGTCCGAGCAGCTCTGGCCAGATGTGGCCTGACTTCCAAGCATATCGAGAGCCAGATTCAAGTCCTTTCAGGTGGAGAGCAGGCCAAGGTCCGCCTTTGCCTCCTCATGAACCGAGAAAATAATGTTCTGGTGCTGGACGAGCCGACCAACCACCTGGATGTCGATGCCAAGGAGGAACTCAAACGGGCGCTGAAAGAATACAAGGGTAGCATTCTCATGGTCTGCCATGAGCCTGATTTCTATGAAGGCTGGATGGATCAGATTTGGGATTTTAACCAGTTGACTTAAGAGCATTGATTTTAATTAAATTGAAAGTTGACAATCAAGAGAAATTTCAAGTCTAAAAGGTGATCAATTTTATTTAGACACCTTGACAAATATGTAAAGAACTGCTAGTATATCCATAAGCAGTTTTTTTGAAGACTAAACGGAAATTATTATGAAATACCTTATGAAAAAATATGTTAAGTCATTTCTATTTGGGTTGACTTTTATTTTTGTGCTCTCTTCTTCAGCAGTATATGCTGTTACGGAGCTTACTGAAAACACGAATCTATCAACGCTTGATATTTATCAGTTTACCTTGACTCAGGATAATATGGAGGTCCTAAGTCAAGGCGCCTCGGTCGAAAGGGATTTTATCCCAGCTAATGGAAACTGGAAAGAAAGTACGGTCTTCTCGTTAAGAGTAGATAAAAACCAAACTCAGCAAACCTTTAATAGCCCCATTCAATTGCGGTTTAACAATGCAGGTATTGTTAATGGCAAGGCTGTTGATGTTTATGTGACCTTCCACAGTATAGACACTTATCTGGTTCAGAGAAATGCAGATTACCAGAATCCAAACAAGACGCTTGTTCCCTTTCTGACAGTGGATGAAAACTGGGGAAGCAAATCCATCCAGATTATGGACTATATTTGGCCACCGCATCCGACTCTTACTCATGATATGCATGGAAGCTTTGCTCTGGATACGGATGTTACTGCAGAATTGAGATATCAGGACGGAACGCCCACAGATCTAAAAATGGTCATGTTGCCCTCCGATATTGATGTGGTCTACAATGCACTCGGTCGAGAAGAAAACTTTTCAATCTATGATAAAGATACGGCACTAAATAAAATCGTAAAAAACACTTCCTATGCCCTTAATGAAACTCTAGCGGGCAATAAAACGACATGGCACCCTACAAGGAGTACGCAGGGAGGCAGTGACGAACACAATGTTTCAGGATTTGCGGTTCGTTCTGAAACCAATGCCATTCGATTTGATTTTACAACAACGGCAGTCAGCGGCGGTTTGTTTGGCTTTTATACAGAGACGCCAAAGGCACCAGAGAAGCAGGCTTCAAAGGATAAGCTTCCTGCCCTTGTCGGAGAATCTCTAAATTATACGGCCAAATTTACTATATCGACCCCTGGTAAGGACATCATTGGCTCTCTATCTTCAATGCAGATGGTTGAGACTTTGGACGATCGTTTGGATTTTCAGAGTTTGACTCTTCAATTGGACGGTCGGACATTAACCCAAGGTGCTGACTATACAATGGCCAGAGATGGACAAAAGGTATCGGTGGCAATCAATGCCAAGCACCTGATCAGTAGCAATGCTGGAAAAGAATTTACTATTATATACAAGACAAAAACAAACGATAACATTTTACAAAATAGGGCACCTATTGAAAATAAGGTCATACAAGAAATTGATAATATTCCTGTTTCATCAGAAATCGTTACAACTAATGTGCTCTACAAGAAAAGTTACCAATTTGAAAGTGGAACGCGAGATAAATCTCTTCCTCAAGAAGTTTTGAATCTGCTACCGCAAGATCAACATGACCTAGAAAATGGTTCGATGGTTACACCGGATTCTCCAAAAGGGAATAAAAGACTAGTCAGTACTTCAGAAGGAAATTGGGTTTTCAAAAACTATAATAAAGAATCTGACACTATTCAAAATCAAGATGTACTTTTCACTGGAATATGGAATTTTCAAGAATACGAAAAGCCAAGAAAAGAAGTCTTCAATAAAAATAATGAAAATATTGATAACCAAGAAGTCAAGGCCAATGACGTTCTAACCTATAAAATTATCTACAAGAATACCAGCGATAGGGAGTTGGATGTCACCATTACAGATGAACTACCTGAACATACGGACTATGTCAATGGTTCAACTGTATATGATGACTTTGCTAATAGGAGATTAACTTGGAGAAGAAGGCTGGAACCAGAGGAGACAGTAGAAGTGTCCTTTAAAGTCCGAGTGGATCAGGATGTAGATGGGCACATTCTTCAAAGCTCAGCTAGGGTATCAACTGACCTCTTCTCTTTAGAAACAAATTGGACCAGTAATCCAACGGCATTAAAAAAGTATGTCCTTCCAGAAACAGGCGGGAATGGAACTCTCTTATACCTCTCGGGGGGCTCTATCGTCACAGTGGGGTCAGCGCTTTGGCTGTTTGTCCGAAATAAACGATATAAGAAATTTCAATAAAGAAAAAGATAGGAAATCACGAAAGCTTTGAAGAGGAATGGGATACCTCGAAGACCAAGCTTGAGTGAAGATAAAATTAGGAGATTATGATGAAAAAGATAAAACAGCTGGTCATGACGGTCTTGGTCTTTGTCCTGACTTTTTCCGGCCTACCGGTCGTATCAGCAGACACGACTTATACCATTCAGCTGACTGGGACATCAACGGGCCATACTTACGAAGCTCACCCGATTTTTCTGGGAGACCTCGATCCAGCCACCAATACTCTTACCAATATCAGATGGGCTCCGGGGATTTGGGATTCTGGTAAAAGTAGATTTGGAGATGCGGCCGACAAAGCAGCCTCTTTAAGTGGCAAAGGGGATGATTCGCAAGAAGCAAGAGAGTTTGCTCAGGAAATTTCCAAGTACCTATCCGGCGGTGGACGAAAAACAGTATCGGGACAAAATGGAACAACGACTATTTCTGGCTTGGCTCCAGGCTACTATTTGATTAAGGAAATAAATAATACCCTATACAAAAAAAATGAAGCATACACTCGCTTTATGCTACAGGTGGCAAGAGATACGACAGTAGCAATTAAGTCTGATGTTCCTAGTCTTACCAAGGTTACCAAGTCAAGTACAACGGGAGAGGAAACGACTATAACGGATTACTCTATCGGTGATACAGTTCCATTCCAACTGACGGCGACACTACCAAGAAACTTGGATGATTATTCTGAGTATGAGCTATCTTTTAATGATAGTTTAATGCCAGGTTTGACTTATAATAACGATGCGCAAGTTTATCTAAAACGTGGTGATGAAGAAAGCTTGATAACCGACCATTTTAATATTTCTATAGAATCGTCCCGTAATCTAACCATAGCTGCTAGTAATTTGAGGCAGGTACCAAATATAGATGCTTCTAGTAAGATTGTGGTTCGTTACACTGCTCAACTGAATCAATATGCAACAACACATGCCAGTGCCAATACTAATATGAATGTGGCTAGTCTAAGCTTTTCTAATAACCCTAATACGGCTTTGGCAAAATCAATCGGGACAACACCCCAAAGCAAAGTTCAGATCCATACCTACCAACTTAATGTCTATAAGGTGGATGAAAGAGGAGGAGCTCTTCCAGGAGCAGAGTTTACTCTTTATAAAAAAGTAAACGATCAGTATGTAAAGGTTGGATCTACACAAGAATACAAAAGAAGTAATTTCTCGGGATTTAAAGGACTGGGATCAGGAGATTATAAACTAGTAGAAACGATCACTCCAAAAGGCTACAACGCCATGAAGGATATTGAGTTTAGGCTACGAGCAACCTACGATCCGACATTGCCAATTACCCGAACCGCTATTCAAGCAACTTCAGATAGAGCAACTTTTACTTATGAATTGACAAATGGAATTTTTACTACGAAAATTGTCAATAAAAAAGGAGCTCTTCTGCCAAACACTGGTGGAATCGGAATGACTATCCTTTACCTGAGCGGTACAGGGCTTGTGCTAGGTGCAGGAATCTTATGGATGTTAAAGAAAAGAGTGAATAAAAAATAGGATAAAATCAGAAGAACTGAACGGGAAATCAGTCTCTTCCTCAATTAGGAGATTATGATGAAAAAAATAAAACAACTAGTCATGGCGGTCTTAGCCTTTGTCTTGACTTTTTCCGGCCTACCGGTCGTATCGGCTGATACAACGACCTACACCATCCAACTGACTGGAACGACAGCTGGTCACACTTACGATATTTATCAGATTTTTTCAGGGACTTTAGATGCTAGCAAGACCTTAACCAATATCGAGTGGGGCTCGGCAGTTAATCAGGCGAATATTGAATTCTACATGGGGACAGCAAGTGCGAAAGCTGCCAGCCTCAGTGGTAAAGCTAATGACTCTGAAGAAGCAAAGACTTTTTCAAAAGACATCATCCAATACTTAACGTACGGACCTACTAAGGTAGTTTCTAGTCAAGACGGAACAACAACTATTTCTGGCTTAGAGCCGGGTTACTACTTGATTAGAGATAGATATAATTCATTGGCAGGTAAAGAAGGAGAAAGCTATACTCGTTTTATGTTACTAGTTTCAAAGGATACTAATGTAGTCATAAAATCAAGTTCTCCAACCATTACTAAAAAGGTGAAGGCAAGTGACTCCAATACATACTCTTCAGCGACTGACTATGCCATTGGCGACAAGGTTTACTTTGAGCTAACAGCAACTCTGCCGAGCAACTATGCTGACTATTCTTCCTATCAATTGGTCGTCGATGATATCATGGCGCCAGGGTTGACTTATAATTACGATGCTCAGATTATTCTAAAAAACGGCAATGAAGAGACAGATGTTACAAGTAAGTTTCAATCTGGTCTCAATTATGAAGGTGATGGCACTAAACTGACTATTGCTCATTACTATCTAGATCGATTAAGCGATGTGACAATAACAGCTTCTAGTAAGTTTATCATTCGTTACAGTGTGACGCTGGGAGATAAGGCTATCACTGGGGTAGCTGGTAATGAAAACAAAGTGAATTTGACTTATTTAAACGAGCCAAACGAAAAAAATTCTAATTCTACAGCAAAAACACCTGATAGTAAAGCCAAGGTTTACACCTACCAGCTGAAAGTGAATAAGGTAAAGGAAAATCAACAAGCTTTAGCTGGCGCAGGATTTACTCTTTATAAGAAGGTCAATAACCAATACACTGAAATCAAGAAGTTTGAAGCTAGCTCTGAGACCACTTTTGATTTTAAGGGGCTTGATTCTGGTGACTACAAGCTGGTTGAAAGTACAGTTCCTGCAGGATACAATGCTATGAAAGATATCGAGTTTACTATTTCAGGAACAATCGACTCCACAGGAGCCTTGACAAACCTGACAGCAACTTCAGCAAACGCGACATTTGAGACCGATGTCAATACGGGTATTATTACCCTGAAAGTGGTCAATAAGCAAGGTGCTCTTCTGCCAAACACAGGTGGCATCGGAACAACCATTCTTTACCTAGTCGGCACAAGTCTGGTTCTCGGAGCTGGAGTGCTCTTTGTAGTCAAAAAACGTGTTTAAACAAAATAAAAGGAGAACTAGAGGAAGTGATGAATGTTTCATTCATCTCCTTCCTCAAAGGAGATTATAATGAAAAAAGTAAAACAACTATTGATGACCGTCTTGGTCTTTATCCTGACTTTTGCAGGGCTACCGGTCGTATCGGCTGATACAACGACCTACACCATCCAACTGACCGGAACAACAACTGGTCACACTTACGAAGTCTATCATATTTTTTCAGGAACTTTAGATGCTAGCAACACCTTGACCAATATCGAGTGGGGTCCTGGGGTTACTGGAGCAGGTAGAACTCATTTTGGAGATGCTTCTGATAAAGCGGCTTCTTTGAGTGGTAAGCAAAATGACTCTGCAGAGGTCAAAGCCTTTGCCCAAGAATTGGACCAATATTTATCAGGTGCAGGTGTAAAAAATGTTAAATCCCAGCAAGGTACGACAACCATTTCAGGACTAAAACCTGGTTACTATCTTATTAAGGACAGTCGGGGATCATTGGATAGTAGAAGTGGTCAAGCCTATACTAGATTTATGCTACAAGTGGCCAAGGATACAACTGTAGCCGTGAAAGCAGATGTTCCAACTCTTACAAAACAAGTTCAAGCTAATGGCTCTCAAAATTATACTGCAGCGACTGAATATAGAATCGGACAAAACATTCCTTTCCAAATTACCGCAACTCTTCCAAGCAACTATGCTGAATTTTCGCAATATGTATTTACAATCAAGGATACGATTCCTGCTGGAATGACCTATAATAATGATGCTCGAGTTTATCTAAAAGAAGGTGGAACGGAAAAAGACATTTCAACATTTTTCCCAATTTCCTATACAGGCAATGTCATTACGATAACTGCTGGTGATCTTAAAGGTAATCAAGAAGTAACAGCATCTAGTAAGATTGTAGTTCGCTACACTGCAAGTTTAAACAATTATCCTATAATGGGTGGGGTAGGAAATCCTAATATAGCTAGCCTGACCTATTCAAATGATCCAAATGGAAATAATTCTTCAACTGCTGAAACTCCTGAAACCAAGGCTAATGTCTATACCTACCAGCTAGAAGTGAATAAGGTCAAAGAAAACCAAGCAGCTCTTGCTGGTGCAGGTTTTACTCTCTATAAGAAGATCAATAACCAATACACTGAGATTAAAAAGTTTGAAGCTGGATCAAACAGCAGATTTGATTTTATGGGGCTGGATTCGGGTGACTACAAGCTTGTGGAAAGTACAGTTCCAGTGGGCTACAATGCTATGAAAGATGTCGAGTTTACCATTTCAGGTACAATCGACTCCACAGGAGCTTTGACAAATCTGACAGCAACTTCAGCAACCGCGACATTTGATTCTAATGTCAATACTGGTGTAATCACCCTGAAAGTGGTCAATAAGCGAGGTTCTCTTCTGCCAAATACAGGGGGAATTGGAACGACCATTCTTTACCTAGTCGGAACTAGCCTTGTACTTGGTGCTGGAGTTCTATTTATTATCAAGAAACGCGCAGACTCCAAGTAATCTTAGGGAGAAAGGAAGAGGTAGATGAAGTATACTATCTCTTTTCCTTTCTTGTGCGACTGAATAAATGTTATGAAAAAACACCTTATTAATTTTTTACTAATTTTATTTTTAGTCAGTGGGATAGGATTGTTGATTTACCCTACTGTAAGTGAACTTTGGAACTCTTATCATCAGTCGCAAGCTATTTCAAACTATGAGAATAAAGTAGAAAAGCTTGACACGAGTAAAGCAGATGAGATGAGAGCGGCTGCAGAGTTCTATAACCAAACCCTTGAAAAAGGAGTTGTCCCTAACTATCGTCTTTCAGAGGAAGAAAAAAAGACTTACAATAGCCTATTAGATGTTACAGGGACTGGCATTATGGCTTATGTGGAAATTCCCACGCTAGGAACCAACCTTCCCATTTACCATGGGACGGATGATGCTATTTTGCAAGTAGCAATTGGACATATTCCAGGAAGTTCACTGCCGGTTGGTGGCCAAGGGACCCACTCAGTCATATCAGGCCACCGAGGTTTGCCTTCAGCTAAGCTGTTTACTGACATTGACAAATTAAAAAACGGCGATCGATTTATGATCCATCTCTTGGGAAAGACTATCACCTATCAAGTGGATCAGACCTTGACAGTTGAGCCTGATGATATTTCTTCTTTGAGCGTTGACCCAGAACAGGATTATTGCACACTAGTTACCTGTACCCCTTACGGGATAAATAGTCACCGCTTGTTGGTTAGAGGTCACCGAGTTCCGAATGAGAAGAAGATTTCCAAATCAAGCAAGAAGAAGACGAACGTGATTCCTTGGATTTATATATCTATCATCCTTCTTGTGCTGATCTTTATTTTGATTCTCCTTTACGTCAGAAGAAAGAAAAAAAGAGCAGAGCTACGTCTTAAAACAGGTTTGCGCTCAGCCGTTTATCGCAAACAGAACAAGAAGGGGTATCATGCTAAATGATTTATGGAAATAGGAACAGTTATGTGAGAGTTAATGAAGAAGACAATTCCTTTTTTATCAAGGCAACAGTGCTTTATTCTTAAAAATCCTCACAAGATAAGATAACTAGTCTTCATATTTTACTCCTACAAAAAACGACTGATACAAGATTTGTCTCAGTCGCTTTTTATTAATAATTCAAAAACTGCTCGATTTCCTGCTTTTCAATCTGCTTGCCGTGCTGGCAGACTGGGCAGGTGAGGTAATGTTTTCTACCGTAAGGAAAGGTTGGAATCCAATAGAGTGTAAACTTTCGACCGGTTTCAATAATGTCCCAAGGTGCAACATTGTGGCAGTTGGCACACTCGATATTGCTTTGGGTCTGTCCTAAGTTTTTCTGATAACCTTTATATCCCCAGATAATCATATTGATTTCCCTCCTTAATTGGTTGGGCGGTCAGCTTATTTGCTGAAGTCATAGTCCTTGATAATCTCGATTTTTTCAATCTTGATATCTTTTTTAGGCTTGTCGTTGTCGTCTGTTTCTGCGGCAGCGATTTTGTCCACCACATCCATCCCTTCCAGCACTTGGCCGAATACGGTATAAGCTCCGCCATCTAAAGTAGGATTTCCACCGTTTTTATAGGCTTCGATGATCTTAGCTGGGAAAGAATCCGTAGACATTTGGCTAGACAAGTCTTTCTTGCTTTGATTGATGAAGAACTGACTGCCATTGGTACCAGGGCCTGCATTAGCCATGGATAGGGCACCACGAATATTATAGAGATATGGAGAATACTCATTTTTAAAGCCGTTTCCAGAGTCTTTAGACTTGTCTTTGCCCTTCCAGATAGACTCGCCTCCAGTGCCGTTGCCTTTAGGATCTCCGGTCTGAATCATAAATTCATTGATAACGCGGTGGAATAAAACGCCGTCATAGTAGCCTTCCTTAGCATGGGTCAGGAAGTTTTCAACGGCTAGTGGGGCTTGTTTTGGAAAGAGCTTGATGCGGATATCGCCTTCAGTCGTTACCAACTTGACTTCCGCTTCATCTTCAGCAACTTCTGTAGATAGCTGCGGAAAATTGGCATTTTCGTTGGTCATGGCATCCTTGAATTGCTCACGGAGTTTGCTGGTTTCCTCTGGGTCAGAGCTAGAGCTCACTAGCAAAGAACTGCTGGATGAGTTGGAGGAGCTAGTAGTCTCCTCTTTCTTACCTTTACCAGAGCAGCCAGCCAAGACAAGTCCTGATAAGAGGCTAATAAGAAGAATTTTTTTCATATAAGACCTTTCTCATATTAGATTGTAAACTACTGATATTTTACTACAATTAAGCTAGTTTTTCAAACCCTCCTGTGTCAGACAATCCAGAAGCATATTTTTAAGTCCTGCTGGCCGTAAGTTTAGGTTGCGAATTGCTTCTATATCTAGCCATTCAGGCTGATAGAGATTCTGGGCATGACTGCGAAGGGCTTCCTCGCCCTGAATCACTGGGGCTGATGTATGGCTGATAGCGGCATGAAAATAGATTTCTAAGCGTTGGCCATTTCTGAAAGTAAAGGCTGGCTGCAGCTGCTTTTCAGACAAGCTCCAACCCAGCTCTTCCTGAATTTCTCGCTGAGCTGCTTTGACTGCAGTCTCACCTGACTCGGCTCCGCCGCCCGGTATCACAAAATACTCTTCTCCATTTTTCCAGCGGTGGATGAGTAGTATTTGCTTGGTTTCGGGATTGAAAAGAATGACTCCGGCTCGCATTATTTTCCTTCTGAAATATTTTTACTGTTAATTAGAATTTCTCTATATTCTAACATAAGAACAAGAGTTTTGCTTGGACTTGTTAAAAGTATGGTAGAGTGAACAAATCATCTTGATGTAATTAAATTTTATCTAAAGAGAGAGCTTAATAGCAGGCGAACTTGTGCATTGAGAGATGTTATGGTAAAATAAACAAAGTAAAAATAATAAGGAGTGTTTTCCATGGAGAAAAGACTGACAAGAGATGTCAAAAACAAGAAAATCGCTGGTGTATGTGCTGGTATCGCAAACTACTTTGATTTAGATCCAACCTTGGTCCGTATTCTTTGTATTGTTTTTTGCTGTGCAGCAGGTACAGGTGTCTTGGCTTACTTGATTGCCTGGGCGGTTATGCCAGAGGCTTAATAAGAATTTTGTGATAGTGAAATGAGAACTGGTTAGTCCAGTTCTTTTTGCGTGGATAAATAAGTTTTTTGTTTCTGATCTAGATAAAAGATTTCTCATCTATGGCTCAAATATGGTATAATAAGGGTTATGGCAACTAAGAAAAACACGAAAAAAGGCCGGACAACTCGCCGGCCGACAAAAGCAGAATTAGAAAGACAAAAAGCAATAAAGAGAATGATTGCCACCTTTGTGCTGGCTCTTATTCTTTTGTTTGCAGCTATAAAGCTGGGCGCCTTTGGGGTTACCATTTATAATATGATTCGCCTCTTGGTGGGAAGCTTGGCTTATCTGGCTATTCTGGCCAGCTTTGGCTATCTCTTTTTTTTCAAGTGGCTGCACAAGCACGAGGGGACGGTTTCAGGATTTATCAGCCTCTTTTTAGGGTTGGAGTTGATCTTCCAAGCTTATTTTGTCAGTGTGTTGAAGCTAGAAGGGGCAGCTGTCTTATCCACAACTCTAGGCAGGGTCTTGACTGATTTGACAGCTTTTAAGGTCAGCTCCTTCGCGGGTGGCGGCCTGCTGGGCTCTCTCCTGTACGCACCTATCTCTTTCCTTTTTTCAAATATTGGCTCCTATTTCTTCGGCTTGCTCCTCATTCTTTTGGGCGGTCTGCTCATGAGCCCTTGGTCTATCTATGACATTTCAGAAAAGGCTATGGCAGCCTTTCAAAATTGGAGAGAGAAGCAGGAAGAAAAGCGGCAGCTCCGTTTCTTGGAGCAGGAAGAGAAAGCTGCACAGGCAGCGATGCAAGCCATTGAAGTAGAGCAAGAAGAAGCTGAAGTCGATCCTGAAACAGGAGAGATTTTAGATGACGAGGACTTGTCAGATACAGCTGTGGACTTTGACGAGGCAGACTATGAGGAAGTGGGGGAGTATGACCCCCATGAGCCTCTGGACTTTGGTCGTGAAGAAGAGACGGAGGAGGCAGATGCGGATGTAGAGGTAGAAGTGGACTTTACCGCCAAGGAAAGTCTGGACTATAAGCTGCCGACCATCAACCTCTTTGCGCCCGACAAGCCTAAAAACCAGTCCAAGGAAAAACGCATTGTCCGAGACAATATTAAGATTTTGGAAGAGACCTTTGCTAGTTTTGGGATCAAGGCTGCTGTTGAGCGGGCTGAAATCGGACCTTCCGTCACTAAGTACGAGGTCAAGCCAGCTGTTGGTGTTCGGGTCAATCGGATTTCCAATCTGGCTGATGACTTGGCTCTTGCCCTAGCTGCCAAGGATGTACGGATTGAGGCACCGATTCCTGGGAAATCCCTAGTAGGGATTGAAGTGCCCAACTCTGAAGTTGCGACCGTGACTTTCCGAGAACTTTGGGAACAGTCGAAGACGGATGCCAGCAAGCTCCTAGAAATCCCACTTGGGAAGGCTGTCAACGGCTCTGTCCGCTCCTTTGACTTGGCTAAGATGCCCCATCTCTTGGTAGCGGGCTCTACTGGTTCTGGAAAATCTGTGGCCGTCAACGGTATTATTGCCAGCATTCTCATGAAAGCCAGACCTGATGAAGTCAAGTTTATGATGGTGGATCCTAAGATGGTGGAGCTGTCCGTTTATAATGACATTCCCCACTTGCTTATCCCAGTCGTGACCAATCCTCGCAAGGCTAGCCGTGCACTCCAGAAGGTTGTAGATGAGATGGAAAACCGCTATGAACTCTTCTCCAAGGTCGGTGCCCGTAACATTGCTGGCTACAATGCTAAAGTAGCCGAGTACAATGCTCAGTCAGAATACAAGCAGGTTCCCCTGCCTCTAATCGTCGTCATCGTGGACGAGCTGGCTGACCTTATGATGGTGGCCAGCAAGGAAGTGGAAGACGCCATTATCCGTTTAGGGCAGAAAGCGCGTGCGGCTGGGATTCACATGATTCTGGCTACCCAGCGGCCATCTGTAGATGTTATCTCCGGTCTGATTAAGGCTAATGTGCCTTCTCGGATTGCCTTTGCAGTCTCCAGCGGGACAGACAGTCGGACCATTCTGGATGAAAATGGGGCAGAAAAGCTCTTGGGTCGAGGGGATATGCTCTTTAAGCCAATTGATGAAAACCATCCGGTTCGTCTGCAGGGCTCCTTTATCTCAGATGAAGATGTAGAGCGAATCGTAGCCTTCGTCAAGAATCAAGCTGAAGCTGACTATGATGATAGCTTTGATCCTGGTGAAGTATCTGAAAGTGATTTGGATACTGGCGGGGGCGACGATGAAGGCGATCCTCTCTTTGAAGAAGCCAAGGCCTTGGTCATCGAGACTCAGAAAGCTAGCGCTTCAATGATCCAGCGGAGACTCTCGGTCGGCTTTAATCGAGCCACTCGTCTTATGGAAGAACTTGAAGCGGCAGGCGTTATCGGACCAGCAGAAGGAACCAAGCCGAGAAAAGTTTTGCAGACTAATTAATTCTAATTTCACTAGTCTGCCAGCAAGATAATCATTTGATAAAAATAAATCTGCCAGCAGTCAGCCGGCAGATTTTCTCTACTTACACATTGCCAAGGAAAGGAAAAGAAGGTATGAAACTAGACACTATTCACCATATAGCCATCATTGGCCATGATTATGCCAAGACTAGGGAGTTTTATGTGGACAAGCTGGGCTTTGAGCAGCTGGATGAGCACCATCGGCCAGACAAGCAGGACATTCTCTTTAACGTTCGCAAGGGAAATCTAATTCTGGAAATTTTTATCAAGGAAGAAGCTCCCAAGCGGCCAGCCTTGCCTGCTCCAGAGCATACGGGTCTGCGGCATCTGGCCTTCCGAGTGACAAATGTCGAAGAAACGCTAGAGGAATTTGACCGTTTGGAGATTCCTCATACCGAGCTGCGCTATGACGACTTTGACGGCCGTAAGATGGCTTTCTTCTTTGATCCGGATGGCCTGCCTCTGGAGATTCATGAATAAGACTAGGAGCATCGTAAGGTTCTTCTTTCACGGCAAAAGAAGGACTTGTAAATCTCACATATGAAAAACCCATCAGCTATCTCATAACCGATGGGTTTTGTTTTACATTATTACAAAAAGAGTCCGATGACCATGGCTAGGTACATGAAGAAGGTCAGAAGAAAACCGGCCCGCCAGAAGAACTTAAAGAACTTAGGGTAGTAGAAGCTCCGTTTTTTCTTGAGAAAATAGATGGTGATGGCGATAGCAAGAACTGAGAGAGCCAGAGTCAGCTGGGGCAGCAAGCTATGATAGTAGGCCTTGTCTGAAATAATATAAAATTCCACAACAAAAAGCGGAAAAGCCAAGTCCGCAAAGTTTAAACCGTATTTTCTTAATTGAAAAACTCGCACTGTAATAGTGGTTAAAATCAATGTTAAAAAGATAAATAAAATCGAAGCAATCTTTAATAGTGTCATAAGATTATTTTACCACAAAAAATTCAAAAAAGAAGATAAAATTCCTTGCATTTAACAAAGTTTAGTGTATAATAGAAAGGTATGCAAAAAGCATACTTGTGGGAGGTAAAAATCTTTATTTACCGCCAAAACCACAAAGGAGGATTTAAAAATGGCTAAAAAAGTCGAAAAACTTGTAAAATTGCAAATCCCTGCTGGTAAAGCTACTCCAGCTCCACCAGTTGGTCCTGCGCTTGGTCAAGCCGGTATCAACATCATGGGATTCACTAAGGAGTTCAACGCTCGTACAGCTGATCAAGCTGGTATGATTATTCCAGTTGTTATCTCAGTATACGAAGACAAATCATTCACTTTCGTGACTAAGACTCCGCCAGCTGCTGTTCTTCTGAAGAAAGCTGCAGGTGTTGAAAAAGGTTCTGGTGAGCCAAACAAAACGAAAGTTGCAACAGTTACTCGTGCGCAAGTACAAGAAATTGCTGAAACTAAGATGCCAGATTTGAACGCTGCAAACATCGAGTCTGCAATGCGTATGATTGAAGGTACTGCTCGTTCTATGGGATTCACTGTTGTTGACTAATCAATAACGCTCGTCCCATTTGCCCGCACTACACTTGATCAGATTGATGAGTGACGTGGGAGATGAAAATCGATTGAACCACTTACAAGGAGAAAGATAAAATGGCTAAAAAAAGCAAACAACTTCGTGCTGCTCTTGAAAAAATCGACAGCACAAAAGCATACAGCGTAGAAGAAGCTGTAGCACTTGCAAAAGAAACTAACTTTGCAAAATTCGATGCAACTGTAGAAGTTGCTTACAACTTGAACATCGACGTTAAAAAAGCTGACCAACAAATCCGTGGCGCAATGGTATTGCCAAACGGAACTGGTAAAACTTCACGCGTTCTTGTTTTCGCACGTGGTGCTAAAGCAGAAGAAGCGAAAGCTGCTGGTGCAGACTTCGTTGGTGAAGATGACCTCGTTGCAAAAATCAACGACGGTTGGTTGGACTTTGATGTAGTAATCGCTACACCTGATATGATGGCACTTGTAGGTCGCCTTGGACGTGTCCTTGGACCTCGTAACTTGATGCCAAACCCTAAGACTGGTACTGTAACAATGGACGTTGCAAAAGCAGTTGAAGAGTCTAAAGGTGGTAAGATTACTTACCGTGCAGACCGTGCAGGTAACGTACAAGCTATCATTGGTAAAGTTTCATTTGAAGCTGACAAGTTGGTTGAAAACTTCAAAGCTTTCAACGACACAATCCAAAAAGCGAAACCAGCTACTGCTAAAGGTACTTACGTAACCAACCTGACTATCACTACTACACAAGGTGTTGGTATCAAGGTTGACGTAAACTCACTTTAAGAATTTATATTGAACTGCCTTTAGGTAGTTCTTTTTTTGAAATAAAAATGCTGATAGCGATTAAAAACTCATAGAAACATGTTATAATAATATCGAATCAATTTATTTTATAACAAAAGGAGACGGTGTCATGAAAAAAGATCAGAACCAGCTAACTTGGCTGATGGTATCTCTGATTGCTTTTAATATGGTCTGGGGTCTGGGAAATGTAGTTAATAACTACTCCCAGCAGGGCATTTCGGTAATTGTTTCTTGGATTCTTATCCTGGCTATTTACTTTATTCCCTATGCCCTCATCGTGGGACAGTTAGGCTCTACTTTTAAGGAGAGCGGAGGCGGTGTCAGCGACTGGGTGGAGAAAACCTCTACCAAGCGGCTGGCTTATTTTGCGGCCTGGACTTACTGGGTGGTGCACATTCCCTATCTGGCTCAGAAGCCGCAGGGAGTTTTGATTCCGCTGGGCTGGGCTATTCAGGGGAATGGCGACTTTTTGAGTAGCCTTGATATTCATTGGATTGTTATTCTTGGCTTGCTGATTTTTGGTGCCTTTCTCTACTTGTCAACCAAGGGGCTGTCTACACTCAAGGTGATTGGGGGCTTGGCAGGAAGTGCTATGCTGATTATGTCTTTCCTCTTCGTCCTCTTAGCGGTCGGGGCTCCTTTTATCAAACCTGATATGCAGTTTGCGACGGCCAATATGGATAAGCTCAGCACTTACATTCCCAATTTTGATTTTTCTTATTTCACGACTATCTCCCTCTTGGTCTTTGCGGTCGGCGGGGCTGAGAAAATCTCGCCTTACGTTAACCAAACACGCAATCCAGCCAAGGAATTTCCAAAGGGGATGATTGTCATGGCTGTCATGGTTGGTGCATCTGCTATCCTAGGCTCTCTGGCTATGGGCATGCTTTTTGATGGCAGTAATATTCCTGAAGACCTGATGCGAAATGGAGCTTACCAAGCCTTCCAAAAGCTGGGCAACTACTGGGGAGTGGGCAATGTACTAGTAGTCATTTATGCCCTGACCAACATGGTTGGACAGATTGCTGCACTGGCTTTCTCTATTGACGCACCTCTGCAAATCATGCTCAATAATGCCGATGAAGAGTTTGTCCCAAGCTGGCTGCGCAAGCGAACATCAAAAGGTGTCCTCATTAACGGTTACATTCTGACAGGGATTTTGGTTAGCTTCTTGATTATTCTGCCAATCTTTGGAATCAAGGAAATTGACGGCCTAGTCAAATGGATGACCAACCTCAACTCCATCGTTATGCCCATGCGGTATCTCTGGGTATTCCTGGCCTACATGATGTTGAACAAGGCTTGGAAGAAGTACAAGGATGCCGAGTACAAGTTTACTAAAAATCCAAAAGTTGGCTTTGCCATCGGAGCTTGGTGCTTCCTCTTTACAGCCTTTGCCTGCATCTTAGGGATGGTTCCCAAAGTAGACTATGCAACAGATCCAGCTGGCTGGCAATTCTCTCTCTTGACTAATATTTTGACCCCAATCGTCTTAATCAGTCTGGGTGTCATCCTGCCGCTCTTAGCTAAGCGGGAAAGGAAACAGTCGCTCAAGTAGTGAGTGAATTATGTGAAAAATGATTGAAGTTTTTACTTCCCAGCCCTATCTTATGATGGGGCTGGTTTTTTGTGAAATGAGCTTGTCTGCTCTGCTATTTTACAAAAAGGAAAAAAGAAAAAATTCAGTGATTTAACTATATAAAAATCACAAAATGTGGTAAAATAGTACAGATAAAATAAGGAGTAAAAAAATGTTAGAACCTAAGTATAAGCGTATTTTGATTAAGTTGTCGGGTGAAGCTCTTGCCGGTGAAAAAGGTGTTGGTATTGATATTCAAACCGTTCAGAAGATGGCGGAAGAAATTAAAGAAGTTCACGATTTGGGAGTTCAGATTGCTCTGGTTATCGGAGGCGGAAACCTTTGGCGGGGTGAGCCGGCAGCAGAAGCGGGCATGGACCGCGTGCAGGCCGACTATACTGGTATGTTGGGCACTGTCATGAATGCGCTGGTAATGGCGGATTCGCTGCAGCAAGTCGGTGTAGATACGCGCGTGCAGACTGCGATTGCTATGCAGCAGGTAGCTGAACCTTATATCCGAGGTCGGGCTCTTCGTCATCTGGAAAAAGGCCGTATCGTCATTTTCGGTGCAGGTATTGGTTCTCCTTATTTTTCAACTGATACAACCGCTGCCTTACGTTCAGCAGAGATTGAAGCAGATGCGATTCTTATGGCTAAAAATGGTGTGGATGGTGTTTACAATGCCGATCCTAAGAAGGATAAGACCGCTGTTAAGTTTGATGAACTGACCCACCGAGATGTCATCAGCAAGGGACTGCGGATTATGGACTCAACGGCTTCGACCTTGTCTATGGACAATGATATTGACTTGGTTGTCTTTAACATGAACGAGCCAGGCAATATCAAACGCGTTGTTATCGGTGAGCAAATCGGAACAACAGTATCAAATAATTTATAAGAACGGAGATTAGAAACTCATGGCAAATGCAATTGTAGAAAAAGCAAAAGAAAGAATGACCCACTCGCACCAAAGTCTGGCTCGTGAATTTGGCAGCATCCGTGCAGGCCGTGCCAATGCCAGCCTTTTGGACCGCATCCATGTGGAATACTACGGAGTAGAAACTCCGCTCAACCAAATCGCTTCAATTACGATTCCGGAAGCGCGTGTTCTCTTGGTAACACCTTTTGACAAGTCTTCTATCAAGGACATTGAGCGTGCGCTTAATGCTTCTGACCTCGGGATTACGCCAGCCAGCGATGGCTCTGTGATTCGTCTGGTCATTCCAGCTCTGACAGAGGAAACTCGTCGTGATTTGGCCAAGGAAGTGAAAAAGGTCGGTGAAAATGCTAAAGTTGCCATCCGTAACATCCGCCGCGATGCTATGGATGAAGCTAAGAAGCAGGAAAAAGCTAAAGAAATCACTGAAGATGAATTGAAGACCTTGGAAAAGGATATTCAAAAAGTAACGGACGATGCTGTCAAACATATCGACGAGATGACAGCAAATAAAGAAAAAGAACTTTTAGAAGTTTAACATTTTTATCAGAATCAAAACTCAGTTGGCTTTGGCTGACTGAGTTGTTTTAACATCAAAAATCCTTGCCCGGTTTGAAGAAGCAAGGTAGAAAATAGGTCTATATGAATACAAATCTTGCCAGCTTCATCGTGGGTATCATCACGGATGAAAATGATCGCTTTTACTTTGTTCAAAAGGACGGTCAGGTTTACGCTCTTTCTAAGGAAGAGGGCGCGCATGAGCTGGGGCAGTCTGTCAAAGGCTTTGCCTACAGCGATATGAAGCAGAAGCTTCGTCTGACAACTCTTGAAGTTACAGCTACTCAAGACCAGTTTGGCTGGGGAACAGTAACGGAGGTCCGCAAGGATTTAGGCGTCTTTGTCGATACTGGTCTGCCGGACAAGCAAATCGTTGTGTCACTTGACATCTTGCCAGAAATCAAGGAACTCTGGCCAAAAAAGGGTGACCGCCTTTATATCCGTCTGGAAGTAGATAAGAAAGACCGTATCTGGGGCCAACTGGCTTATCAGGAGGATTTCCAGCGTCTGGCCCGTCCTGCCTACAATAACATGCAAAATCAAAACTGGCCAGCCATCGTTTATCGGCTCAAGCTTTCTGGCACCTTTGTCTACCTGCCTGAGAATAATATGCTGGGCTTCATTCATCCGAGTGAGCGTTATGCAGAGCCACGTCTCGGGCAGGTCTTGGATGCTCGGGTGATTGGCTTCCGTGAAGTAGACCGCACCCTTAATCTCTCGCTTAAGCCTCGCTCCTTTGAAATGCTGGAAAACGATGCCCAGATGATTCTGACCTACCTGGAGAGCAATGGCGGCTTTATGACCTTAAACGATAAGTCTTCACCAGACGACATCAAGGCCACCTTTGGTATTTCCAAAGGCCAGTTTAAAAAAGCTCTAGGTGGGCTGATGAAAGCTGGTAAAATCAAGCAGGATCCGACTGGAACGGAGTTGGTGTGAGGATAGAGAGTCTCGTATCTAGAGTTTATGCCTGGAAGGATACGATCTTAAAGAAATGAAAGGAACCTATGAGAAAATCTTTTTACAGCTGGCTGATGACAGAGCGCAATCCTAAGAGCAAGGAGCCCAAGGCTATTTTGGCGGACTTAGCTTTTCAGGATACGGCCTTTCCCAAGCATACGTATGATTTTGATGAGGTCAGTCGTTTTCTGGAGGAGCATGCAAATTTTTCCTTTAACTTGGGCGAGTTTGATGCTATTTGGGAAGAGTATCAGGCCCATTAAGTGGATAGTGGCTAGGGATAGTCATTTTCTGCTTCCTTTGATATAATAAAGATAATTCATTCAAAAAAATAAAATAGAGAGGTTCTTTGTTTGCAGGAACATTCAGTAGAATTAAAACTGGGCCATCCAGATGATGCTTTTCATCTCTTTGGTTCTAATGAACGCCATCTGCGCTTGATGGAGCAGGAATTGCAGGTAACTATCCATGCCCGAACTGAGATTGTGCAGATTTTAGGTACGGAGGCTGCCTGCGAGGAGACTCGACAGGTCATTCAGGCTCTGTTAGTCTTGGTCAATCGTGGCATGACCATCGGTACTCCCGATGTTGTGACAGCCATTACCATGGTCAAAAATGATGAAATTGATAAGTTTGTAGCACTCTACGAAGAAGAGATTATCAAGGACAGCTATGGTAAGCCGATTCGGGTCAAGACACTTGGTCAGAAAATCTATGTAGACAGCGTTAAAAATCATGATATCGTCTTTGGGATCGGGCCGGCTGGAACAGGGAAGACCTTTCTGGCGGTGACCTTGGCGGTGACAGCTCTCAAGCGTGGGCAGGTCAAGCGAATTATCTTGACGCGGCCGGCAGTGGAAGCTGGTGAGAGTCTGGGCTTTCTGCCTGGTGACCTTAAGGAAAAGGTGGATCCTTATCTGCGTCCGGTCTATGATGCCTTGTATCAGATTTTGGGCAAGGATCAGACGACGCGCCTCATGGAGCGAGAAATCATTGAGATTGCACCCTTAGCCTATATGCGGGGGCGGACGCTGGATGATGCCTTTGTGATTCTGGATGAGGCTCAAAATACCACCATCATGCAGATGAAGATGTTTCTGACACGGCTGGGCTTCCAGTCCAAGATGATTGTCAATGGAGACATCAGTCAGGTTGACCTGCCTCACAATGTTAAGTCCGGCCTCATTGACGCTCAGGAGAAATTAAAGAACATCTCCCAGATCGACTTTGTGCATTTCTCAGCTAAGGATGTCGTTCGTCATCCAGTGGTAGCGGAAATTATTAGAGCTTACGAACCAGCTCCTGTTAAAGCTAGTGAATTAGATGTAGAAGAAACAGAATAGCATACGAAAAGAGCAGATTTATTTCTGCTCTTTTTTGTGGGATTGGTTTTAAAGTTGAAATAATCAACTAAACGAGTTCGTCAATAGATGTGTAGTCCTTGTTGAGGCCTTCTGCAACTGGCTGACTAGTGATGTGACCTTGGTAAGTCGTGACACCTTGGCGCAGGCCTTCGTCATTCGCAATGGCTTGTTTGAATCCTTTTCCTGCCAAAGCCTCTACATAAGGAAGGGTAACATTGGTCAGGGCGATAGTAGAAGTGCGGGCTACGGCACCAGGGATATTCGCAACTGCATAGTGGAGGACACCATGTTTTTCATAGACAGGCTCGGTGTGAGTCGTTACACGGTCGGCTGTTTCAATGACACCGCCTTGGTCAACGGCTACGTCTACAATGACAGAGCCTGGACGCATTTGCTTAACCATATCGTCTGTCACCAGTTTCGGAGCTTTAGCACCTGGAATGAGGACAGCGCCAATCACGACATCTGCCTCTCGAACACTAGCTTCGATATTGAAAGGATTGGACATGAGGGTCTGGATTTGATGGCCAAAGACATCTTCTAAGACAGACAGACGCTTAGCGCTGATATCCAGAATAGTCACTTGAGCGCCCAGTCCTAGAGCGATACGAGCGGCATGGGTCCCTACAACTCCGCCACCGATGATGGTAACTTTCCCTTTCGGAACGCCCGGTACACCACCGAGAAGTACGCCAGATCCGCCTTCACGCTTAGTTAGGAAGTGGGCTCCGATTTGGACGGCCATACGTCCAGCTACCTCACTCATAGGTACCAAGAGTGGCAATTGTCCATCTTGATCGCGGACGGTTTCATAGGCCAGACCAGTCGTCTTGGCACTGGTCATAGCATCTGCTAGCTCAGGAGCGGCAGCCATGTGCAGGTAGGTAAAGAGCAAGAGGTCATCACGGAGGAAGCCATATTCAGCTGCCAGAGGTTCTTTGACCTTGACTACTAGCTCAGCTGCCCACGCTTCTGCAGCAGTAGGGACGATTTTTGCACCTTGCTTTTCATAGTCTGCATCGGCAAAGCCAGATCCCAGACCAGCATCTGTCTCAATCAGAACTTCATGGCCTTTGCCAACGAGACTATGAACACCAGCTGGTGTCAGAGCGACGCGATTTTCATTGTTTTTGATTTCTTTTGGAATACCGATTAACATAAAAATATGCTCCTTTTTTAAGATGTTTTTATTGTATAGGAAAACGTTTCAAAAATCAAGAAAAAATCGGAGCGGTTTGCTTTCATCAGTGAATTGTGCTATTCTGTTAAGAAAAACTAGGAGGTCCTGATGGAAAATATCTATGTCAAATTGGCTCGTCATACCAGACTGGAAACTGAGCGGTTGATTCTGCGTCCCGTGACCTTGGAAGATGCCCCAGCGATGTTTGAGTACGCTTCGGATGAGGAAAATACTCGCTATACCTTTGAGACTAACAAAAGCCTGGAAGAAACACGCAATAATATCGCTCTCTTTTATCTGGCCAATCCTCTGGGGCGCTGGGGAATAGAAGTGAAGGAAAGCTGCAAATTCATTGGGACTATTGACCTGCATAAGATTAGGCTGGACTTGAAAACGGCGGCTATCGGCTATGTAATCAATAAAAAATACTGGAATCAGGGTTATACGACAGAGGCCAATCGCGCAGTCATCAAGCTTGCTTTGAGGAAATCGGGATGAACAAACTTGTGGCGCTGCACGATGTGGATAATCCAGCGTCTGGCCGGGTTATGGTCAAGTCTGGTATGAAATATTCCCACGAGGAGCCTTACGCATCACTAGACAAACATGAGAAAGGCCGTATTGTGACGCTGGCCCATTACTATCTGACTAGGGAAGATTATTTTGCAAAAAAATGAGAAAGGATATTGACAAGCACCTATCTACATGATATATTAGATAGGTACGCTGATTTAGCTCAGTTGGCAGAGCGCATCCATGGTAAGGATGAGGTCGCCGGTTCGATCCCGGCAATTAGCATCTTGTAGGACAAGGTTGGGTTTTCCCAGCCTTTTCTTTTTGTCAATGATAGCAAATAGTGAAAAGCAAAGTTTTGAGAAGAGACAAAATAAAAAAGAACGGCTTTTGTCTTTGCGGTGAGAGATTTACGAATCTGCTCTGCTATTTTCCAAAATCCTGCCCTCGGCTCCCTAAAGTGAGCCAAAATATGATATAATAAGGTAATACTAGCAAAGCGGGTAAGGTATGTATATCGAAATGGTAGACGAAACGGGTCAGGTTTCGGAAGAGATTCTTAAACAGACCCAGGAAATTTTGGAGTTTGCGGCCCAGAAAACGGGCAAGGAAAATAAGGAAATGGCTGTGACTTTTGTCAGTAATGAGCGCAGTCATGAACTCAACTTGGAATATAGAGATACGGATCGGCCGACGGATGTGATTAGCTTGGAGTATAAGCCTGAGCTGGACATCGCTGTTGACGAGGAGGATTTGCTGGACCACCCTGAGCTAGCTGAGATGCTGGAAGATTTTGACGCCTATATCGGCGAGCTGTTCATTTCAGTGGACAAGGCGCGTGAGCAGGCTGAAGAATACGGCCACAGCTTTGAGCGGGAGATGGGCTTTTTGGCAGTGCATGGTTTTCTGCATATCAACGGCTATGATCACTATACGCCGGAAGAAGAAGCAGAAATGTTTGGTTTACAGGAAGAAATTTTAACTGCTTATGGACTCACAAGGAAATAACAAACGCAAATGGAAAAACCGAGATGTGGTCTCGAGTCTGGAATTTGCTTTAACCGGTATTTTTACAGCCTTTAAAGAGGAGCGCAATCTGCGCAAGCATGTCCTTTCGGCTTTAGCAGTGATAGTTGCGGGACTGATTTTTGACTTGTCCGCGATAGAATGGCTCTTTCTCTTTTTGAGCATTTTTCTGGTCATTGCCTTTGAGATTGTCAATTCTGCTATTGAAAATGTCGTGGATCTGGCCAGCGATTACCACTTTTCTATGCGGGCAAAGAATGCCAAGGATATGGCAGCCGGAGCTGTTCTGGTCGTGTCTGGCTTTGCCGTTTTGACAGGACTGATTATTTTTGTTCCCAAGATTTGGGATTGGATTTTTTAAAGATTTGAAAATCGGGGGAAACTGCCGATTTTCTGCTGTTTTAATGGAAATAATAGAGGTAAAATAATGACTTTTAAATCAGGTTTTGTAGCTATTTTAGGACGTCCTAATGTTGGGAAATCAACCTTTTTGAATCATGTTATGGGGCAAAAGATTGCCATCATGAGTGATAAGGCTCAGACCACACGCAATAAAATTATGGGGATTTATACGACGGATAAGGAGCAGATTGTCTTTATCGACACACCGGGAATCCATAAGCCCAAGACGGCTCTAGGTGATTTTATGGTGGAAGCAGCTTACAGCACCTTGCGTGAGGTGGATACTGTCCTCTTCATGGTGCCGGCTGATGAGCCGCGTGGCAAGGGCGATGACATGATTATCGAGCGCCTGAAAGCGGCTAAGGTGCCAGTTATTTTGGTGGTTAATAAGATTGATAAAGTCCATCCCGATCAGCTTTTAGCGCAAATTGATGATTTCCGTCAGCAGATGGATTTCAAAGAAATCGTGCCGATTTCAGCCCTGCAGGGTAATAATGTTTCACGTCTGGTTGATATCCTCAGTGAGAATTTGGAGGAGGGCTTCCAGTATTTCCCAGAAGACCAGATTACTGACCATCCGGAGCGCTTTCTGGTGTCTGAGATGATTCGGGAGAAGGTTTTGATGCTGACACGAGAAGAAATTCCCCACTCAGTCGCAGTGGTTGTTGACAGTATGAAGCGAGACGAGGAGACGGACAAGGTCCATATCCGAGCGACCATCATGGTGGAGCGTGACAGCCAAAAAGGCATTATCATAGGCAAAGGCGGATCCATGCTTAAGAAAATCGGTTCTATGGCTAGGCGCGATATTGAGCTTATGCTGGGGGATAAGGTCTTCCTAGAAACTTGGGTCAAGGTCAAGAAAAACTGGCGGGACAAGAAGTTGGACTTGGCGGACTTTGGCTATAATAAGAAGGAGTATTGAGGTTTTCTAAGCCAGTAAGTGAGGTGATGGAGATGCCGTCATTATTCATTGATGAAAGAGGGGAGCAAAATCCAAAAAGTATTATCTTTTTGCATGCTTCAGGCTCTAGCAGTCAGATGTGGCGACACCATGTTGCTGTGCTTGAGCAAGATTTTCATTGCGTTCTTGTGGATTTACCTGGTCACGGAGCCAGTCATAATATTGAGTGGACAAACTTTGATGATGTCGTAGAAATGATTGTGGCTGTCATTAAAAGCAAAGCACATGGCAAGCCGCACTTGGTTGGTCTTTCATTAGGTGGTTCCCTCATTCTTAAGTTGTTGGAAAAACATTCTAGTCTTATAGATAGAGTCATTGTGGATGGGGCAAGCCCTCGGCCAATTAAGGGCTATCGCAAGATCATTGCCATTGTATATCTGATGTCTTTCTTGAAAAATACTAAATTTGTAGCCAATCTCCTGACAAAGATGATGCAAGAGGACGGAGCACCTGTCCAAGACGTTCAGCGCTTTGTTGCAGATTTCCAAAGAGCTGAACGGCGTTCATTTCGACGTGCGATGTCACAGGCAAATCTCTTGAGACTTAACTTGCAGTTTGATAATCCTGCTTTCTTTGTCTCAGGTGGGAAAGAAGCCGAAACTATTCATGACTGGCACCGCATGTTGGCGCAGAAAAATGCTAGGTCTGAATGGGTCTATTATCATGACAAAGGGCATGCTTGGCTTTTTAGTGATGTGGATACGCATATTCAGCTACTAGGCTATTTCTTTCAAAACGCTGCCTTTCCAGAGAAATTGAAAGGATTTTGATATGGACTATATTTCCTATATTCGCTCCAAGGTGGGGCATGATAAGGTTATCTTGAATTTTGCTGGTGGGATTCTGGCAGACGAGGAAGGTCGTGTGCTTCTGCAGTTGCGAGGTGATAAGAAAACATGGGCGATTCCTGGTGGAGCTATGGAGCTCGGGGAGACTTCTCTGCAAGCAGCCGTGCGTGAATTTTACGAAGAGACTGGTATTGCTGTTGAAGCCAAGCGCTTGATGAATGTTTACACTAATTTTGATGAATCTTATCCTAATGGGGACAAAGTGCAGACGGTTGTCTTTCTGTATGAATTGCAGGCACTGGAGAATTTTGATATTTCCAATTTTCATAATGAGGAAACACTGCGGTTAGGCTTTTTTTCTAAAGAAGAAATAGCAGAGTTGGAAAATGTATCGGATAAACACCGCCTGATGCTGGATGAGTATTTTTCGGACAGCTTTGCTATGGGGCTTTGATAGCTTACTATGAGCATGTCATTTATTTAGAACAACATGCTGCATAGTTTAATTGAATTATTGTTTTACAATATTTCTTGACCTAGTTAAATTATTGTTTTATAATAATTGTAAGGATAAATTATCGTAAAACAATAAGGAGGTAAGCTATGAAGATGCGAATTTTGAAACAAGTAATAACCATAATTACTTGTTTGGTACAAATATTTTGTGCTTTCTGGTTTTTAGCTAGAGGTTTTGTAGCCATTGTCTTGATGATTTATAACTGGCAATCAACTGCTACCCCACTTTCAGAGTTATTAAGGTTCTCTTATGAAATACTTTGGTTGGGTTTGCTTCCTATTTTGCTTTTTGGACTGATTCGCCGATTTTTACACAGTATGATAAACCATCAACTTTTTACAGATGAAAGTTATAAGATTAGCAGACATCTATTGATTTTAGTCACTTGCTTACCTATTGGTAGTGTTATATGGGATGTTTTTATCGGTCAAAAGTCCATACAGACTTGGCTAGAGCTTGTAGATGATATATTTCTACCCTATATGGATAGTCTTGCTCTGGTAATTGTCTTGGGGGTCTTGCATCTTGTCATAAAAAACGGGAAGACAATTCAAGAAGATGTAGATGGTTTTGTGTGATGGGAAAAATCAAGGTTAATTTAGATAAAGTGTTGGAAGAAAAAGGCCTGACCTCGAAAGAATTGGCGACAATTATTGGCATTACACAAGCAAATTTGTCTATTCTAAAAACAGGTAAGGCTAAAGGTATTCGCTTTGCGACCTTACTGGCTATCTGTGAAACGCTGGATTGTCAGCCTGCTGATATTTTAGAGTATATTTCTGGCTAATAAATAAAAGATAGAAAGGAGCTTTATGCCTGAATTACCTGAAGTGGAAACGGTTCGGCGCGGTTTGGAGCGTCTGGTTGTTGGCAAGACGATTGGGCAGGTGCAGGTCCGCTACGCCAAGATGATTGGCACGGGAGTGGATAGCTTTGTCCACGACTTGCCAGGTCAGACCATTGAAAGGATTGGCCGTCGGGGCAAGTATTTGCTCTTTTACCTGACGGGCGGAGTGCTGGTTTCCCATCTGCGAATGGAAGGCAAGTATCTTTTTTATCCTGATGCGGTGCCTGAGCGCAAGCATGCCCATGTCTTTTTCGAGATGACAGATGGTGGAACGCTTGTTTATGAGGATGTTCGCAAGTTTGGGACCATGGAGCTGTTGAGAAAGGATCAGCTGGAGGCTTATTTTGCTGACAGAAAGCTTGGTCCAGAGCCGACAGAGGCGGACTTTCTTTTACCGCCTTTTGCTGCAGCTTTGAGTCGTTCCAAGAAGCCCATCAAACCCTATTTGCTGGAGCAAACCCTGGTCGTTGGGCTAGGAAATATCTATGTAGATGAGGTCCTTTGGCGGGCGAGGATTCATCCGGCAAGGCCAGCAGCTAGTCTAAAGCCTGCTGAAGTGAAGCGACTGCGTGAGCAGATTATAGAAGTTTTGCAGCAGGGGATTGAAAAGAGAGGATCGACCATTCGGACCTACCGCAATGCTTTGGGTGAGGATGGCACTATGCAGGATTTTCTGCAGGTCTATGGAAAGACTGGTCAACCTTGTACTAGATGCGGCAGCCCGATTGAGAAAATTAATCTGGGCGGACGCGGTACACATCTCTGTCCTCATTGCCAGAAAGCGAGGTAGCTGTCATGGTAAGAATTATCGGTATTACTGGTGGTATTGCCTCGGGTAAGTCAACAGTGACAGAGTTTTTGAGGCAGCAGGGCTACCAAGTCATTGATGCGGATCAAGTAGTGCATGAGCTGCAGGAGCCGGGGGGACGGCTTTATCAAGCTCTTTTATCTGCTTTTGGCCCAGCTATCTTACAGGAAGATGGGCGCTTGGACCGGCCTAAGCTGGGAGCTATGATTTTTGGGAATCCCGAACTCTTGGCCCAGTCCAGTCAAATACAAAATCAGATTATCCGCGAGGAACTGGCTGGTCGGCGAGATTTGCTGGCAGAGACGGAAGACATCTTTTTTATGGATCTTCCCTTGCTGTTTGAGCTACAATATGAAGATTGGTTTGACCAGATCTGGCTGGTGGATGTGACGGTGGAAACTCAGCTCAGTCGTCTTATGACTCGAAATGCTCTCAGTCAGGTAGAGGCAGAAAAGCGAATAGCAGCTCAGCTATCTTTACAAGAAAAACGAAAGAGGGCGGATGTGCTGATTGATAATAATGGCTCGCTTGAGGAAACTCGACAGCAGATTCGCGAGGCTTTGCAAAAACTAGAAAGAAGATGATTTATTACGACACAAGTAAATTGGAAACATAACCTGAAAGTCGCTTGGTTTGGGAACTTCCTGACAGGTGCCAGCATTTCTCTGGTGACGCCTTTTATGCCACTTTTCGTGGAGCAGCTAGGTGCCAGAGGTCATGAGGTGGAGTATTACTCTGGGCTAGGGATTTCACTCTCTGCAATCTCAGCGGCGCTGCTCTCTCCTGTTTGGGGAAGTCTGGCGGACCGATATGGCCGCAAGCCTATGATGATACGTGCGGCTACCGCTATGGTTTTCACGATGGGCGGTATTGCCTTTGTCCCCAACATTTTCTGGCTCTTGCTCCTACGCTTTCTAAACGGTGTTTTTGCTGGTTATGTTCCCAATAGTACAGCTCTGATTGCTAGTCAGGCTCCTAAGGAAAAAACGGGTTATGCTCTGGGAACTCTCTCGACTGGTGTCGTTGCGGGTAATCTTATGGGGCCATTTATTGGCGGTCTGATTGCGGAGATGTTCGGTATCCGTAATGTCTTTCTTCTGATTGGCGGCTTCTTTCTAGTGGCAGCTTTGATGACCTTTTATTTGATTCGGGAGGATTTTGTGCCGGTGACCCGACAAGAAGGGGTAGGCTTTAGGGAATTGCTGCGCCAACTCAGGTATCCTAAGATGCTGATGAATCTCTTTCTGACCAGCTTTGTTATCCAGTTTGCAGCTCAATCTATCAGCCCTATTCTTGCCCTCTATGTCAGAGAACTGGGGCAAAAGGACAATCTGATTTTTGTTTCGGGTCTCATCGTTTCTAGCATGGGACTTTCCAGCATGATGAGCTCCAGTATTCTGGGGCGGTTAGGAGACCGTATCGGCAATCACCGGCTTCTGGTGTTGGCTCAGTTCTATTCAATCCTGATTTATCTGCTCTGTGCCAATGCTGGCTCCCCTATGCAGCTGGGCTTTTATCGCTTTTTATTTGGCCTAGGAACAGGGGCGCTGATACCAGGTGTCAATGCTTTGCTAAGTAAGATAACACCCAAGTTTGGAATCTCTAGAATTTTCAGTTATAATCAGATTTTCTTTTATCTGGGCGGGGTGGTCGGCCCTATGTCTGGATCGGTCATTGCGGCAGCCTATGGCTATCATTCAGTCTTTTATGCAACAGCAGGGCTGGTTGCCGTTAGTATGCTGGCCAATCTCTTTAGTTTTCGAAATTTATTTAAAAAGAAGGATATCTAGTGCGCGTTAAAATAAATTTAAAATGTTCCAGCTGCGGCAGTCAGAACTATCTGACCAGCAAAAATACTAAAACGCATCCGGAAAAAATTGAGGTCTTAAAGTATTGTCCCAAGGAAAGAAAAGTTACTTTACATCTTGAATCCAAGTAGATTTTATGATAAAATAGATAGGATTTTAAGGAGTTTTTATTTATGTACAACCTATTATTAACCATTTTAGTCATTTTATCAGCTATTATTGTCATTGCAATTTTTATGCAACCAACCAAAAATCAGTCCAGTAACGTCTTTGATGCCAGTGCCAACGACTTGTTTGAACGTCCTAAGGCTCGCGGTTTTGAAGCTGTGATGCAGCGGATGACGGGAATCATGATTTTCTTCTGGCTACTGATTGCATTGGTATTAGCAGTATTATCTAGTAAATAAAATGGGCTCTGACTTCGTCTTGGCCTATTTTTTAAGTTTTAAAGAGATTTAGAAGAGATGAAGAAAGAACTCATCAAGAGAAGAGGAATATGAAATCAGAAATTATTGAATATTTAAAAGACAGGCAGCAAGCCAGCGTAGATGAGCTGGCGGCTGCTTTGGGGAAAGAGTCTTCCAAGGCCTTTAGTAGCTTGGTCAAGACCATCTCCCAGATGGAAAGAAAGCATCAGATTCGCTTTGATGACAAGGGGCGGATTGAGCTTTATGAGAAGAGAAAGCAGGAGCGTCTGACGCTCAAGGGTGTTTTTCATGCCCACAAGAATGGCTTTGGCTTTGTCACCCTGAATGAAGAAGAGGATGACCTCTTTGTCGGACGTAATGATGTCAATCATGCCATTGATGGCGATACGGTGGAAGTAGTCATTACCAAGGTAGCAGACCGGATCAAGGGAACATCAGCTGAGGCTAAGATTATCGATATTTTGGAGCACAGCCTGACGTCAGCAGTTGGTCAGCTGGTTCTGGATGAGGAAAAGCCCAAGTACGCGGGCTACATCCGCTCGAAAAATCAGAAAATCCGTCAGCCTATTTATGTCAAAAAGCCAGCCATGGTTTTAGATGGTACAGAGGTGCTCAAGGTCGCTATTGACAAATATCCGACTAAGAAACACGATTTCTTCGTGGCAAGTCTGGTCGATGTGGTCGGTCATGTCAATGATCCAGGTATTGATGTACTGGAAGTGCTGGAGTCCATGGACATTGTCTCTGAGTTTCCAGAAAAGGTCTTGGAAGAAGCCGAGCAAGTTCCAGATGCACCGACAGAGAGTGATTTGGCAAGGCGTTTGGACCTGCGTGAAGAGATTATCTTCACCATTGATGGAGCGGATGCCAAAGACTTGGACGATGCTGTTCATATCAAGCGCCTGAAAAATGGCAACTTTGAGCTAGGCGTCCATATCGCAGATGTGTCCTACTATGTCAAAGAAGGCTCTGAGCTGGACAAGGAAGCCCTCAATCGGGCGACTTCAGTCTATGTGACTGACCGCGTGGTGCCTATGCTGCCAGAGCGCCTATCAAACGGAATCTGCTCGCTCAATCCCAATGTGGACCGGCTGACCCAGTCGGCGATCATGGAGATAGATTCCAAGGGGCGCGTGGTCAAGCATACCATCACCCAGACTGTTATCAAGACGACCTTCCGCATGACCTACAGTGATGTCAACGACATCATCGCAGGTAATCAGGAAAAAGCTGAGCAGTTCAAGGCCATTGTGCCTAGCATTGACAGCATGGTCCAGCTGCATGAGATTCTGGAAAGCATGCGCTTTAAACGCGGAGCGCTTAACTTTGACACCAATGAAGCCAAAATCATGGTCAACAAAGAAGGTCGGCCAGTGGATATTGTCCTGCGTCAGCGGGGAATTGCTGAACGTATGATTGAGTCCTTTATGCTGGTGGCCAATGAAACAGTGGCAGAGCATTTTGCTAAGCTAAATCTGCCCTTCATCTATCGGATTCATGAGGAGCCTAAGGCGGAGAAGGTGCAGAAGTTTATCGACTACGCCTCTAGCTTTGGGATTCGGATATACGGGACGGCTAGCTCTATGAGCCAGCAGGCTCTGCAGGATATTATGGAGGCGGTCAAAGACCAGCCTTATGAGGATGTGCTGTCTATGATGCTTCTGCGCTCCATGCAGCAGGCTCGCTACTCTGAGCACAATCACGGCCACTATGGTCTGGCAGCGGAGTTTTATACGCATTTCACCAGTCCGATTCGCCGCTATCCAGACCTTCTGGTTCACCGGATGGTGCGGGATTATGGCAAGTCTAAAGAAATAGCAGCGCATTTTGAGCAAGTAATTCCAGAGATTGCCAGTCAGTCTTCCAGCCGAGAGCGTCGAGCTATCGAGGCCGAGCGTGAAGTCGAAGCCATGAAGAAGGCTGAGTACATGGAAGAATTCGTTGGAGAAGAGTTTGACGGTGTGGTTTCAAGCGTGGTCAAGTTTGGACTCTTTGTTGAGTTGCCCAATACGGTTGAAGGCTTGATTCATGTCACCAATCTGCCAGAGTTTTACAGCTACAATGAGCGGACGATGACCCTGCAAGGAGAAAAGTCTGGCGTAGTCTTCAAGGTCGGTCAGCAGATTCGCATCAAGCTGGTTCGAGCGGATAAGGCTACGGGCGAGATTGACTTTGAATACCTGCCTAGTGAATTTGACCTGATAGAAAAGACTAGCAAGAGTGGCAGAGGCAAGTCAGGCAGAAAGAGACGCCGTGAAGATGACAAGCGCAGCCATTCTTCCAAAGAAAAAGGCTACAGAGATAAGAAAGATAAGAAGTCCAAGAAAGGCAAGAGCCAGAAGGCATTTTACAAGGAACTAGTCAAGAAAGGAGCCAAGCATGGCAAAGGGAGAAGGAAAGGTCGTCGCGCAAAATAAAAAGGCCAGACACGACTACACCATCGTGGATACCATCGAGGCCGGCATGGTGCTGACAGGGACGGAAATCAAGAGCGTCCGTGCCGCCCGCATCAATCTCAAAGACGGCTTTGCTCAGATCAAGAACGGTGAGGCCTGGCTCAGCAATGTCCATATCGCGCCTTATGAAGAGGGAAATATCTGGAACCAAGAGCCTGAACGTCGCAGAAAGCTGCTGCTGCATAAGAAGCAGATCCAAAAGCTGGAGCAGGAGACCAAGGGAACTGGTATGACGCTGGTGCCGCTCAAGGTCTATCTCAAGGATGGCTATGCCAAGCTCCTCCTGGGCTTAGCCAAAGGGAAGCACGACTACGACAAGCGCGAGTCCATCAAACGCCGCGAGCAAAACCGCGACATCGCAAGACAAATGAAGAACTTTAATACAAGATGAAAGACTGGGTGACCGGTCTTTTTTTATTTTAGGGAGCAAGTTTTCCAGTTATTCGATTGTCTTCGATGACTTTTCTAATTTAAAAAAAGAAGTGAGCATAATAGTTGATAAGTAACCATCCAGGTGATATACTTGTTCTTGTATCAGATACAAGTTTATGGAAAAGGAGTTTCTATGGATACAAAATTCTCAGTGGCTTTGCATATCTTGACAATGATTAGTGAGAGTAGGGAGACTTTGAGTTCCCAAAACTTAGCGACGAGTGTAGGAACTAATTCTAGCTATATCCGAAAAGTCATTACCTTGTTGAAAAATGCAGGTTTAATTATTTCTCATCAAGGTAAATCGGGCTACCAACTCGGTAAAACTCCTAAGAAGATGAGTTTACTTGAGATTTATTATGCTACCCAAGAAGTTAAGCACATTAGTTTGTTTCAAATGCATCAGAACGCTAATCAAGAATGTCCTGTCGGACAAAATATTCAAGAAGCGGTCTCGCCGATTTTCGCTAGCACAGAAGCTCAACTAGAAAAAGCACTAAGTCATCAAACATTAGATGATGTCATCAATAATTTATATAAAACAGCTAATCAAGTTCGAAACTGACTTGTAAAATCTTAGTTTTAAAAACAAAAATACAGTCTTGCACTTGATGCAAAGAAGATAAAGGATAGAAAAGAGATTATAATGAAAGCAGCACTACATACAAAATATGACAAAAAGAACATCAACCTTACGATAACAGAAATAGCAAAGCCTATCATTACAGATAATCAAGTTTTGGTTAAGGTCACTGCAGCGGGAGTCAATCCTTTGGACAATATGATTTCCCGAGGAGAAGTTAAGATGATTGTCCCTTACAAATTGCCGCAAACAGCTGGAAATGAAGTTGTTGGAGTTGTTGAAGAACTTGGAAGCCGTGTCAGCAACTTCAAGCTTGGCGACCGTGTTTTTGCTCGCCTTCCACTTGATCATATCGGAGCTTTTGCAGAATATGTTGGCGTAGATAGTGAAGCCTTGGCAAAAGTCCCAGAATATTTGACAGACATTGAAGCCGCTGCGATGCCTTTGACAGCTTTGACTATTATGCAAGCTCTTGAGCTTATGGGAGCTCAAGCTGGTAAAACAATCTTCATCTCTGGAGGGACAGGTGGTGTTGGTGGCATGGCGATTCCTATTGCTAAAGCAAAAGGCTTGAAGGTTATCACGAATGGTGCTGCCGTTAACGCTGAGCGTATCTTGAACCTAGGGGCAGATCGCTTTATTGATTACAAGACGGAGGATTATACAAAAACTGTCAGCAATGTGGACTATGTTTTGGATACACTTGGTGGTGCTGAAACAGAGAAGCAAATGTCTATCATGAAAAAAGGCGGACACTTAGTTTCTCTTCGAGCGATGCCAAATGGTGCTTTTGCTAAACGTATGAACTTGCCAAAATGGAAACAAATCTTGCTAGGACTTGCTGGTCGTAAGTTTGATAAGATGGCTGAGAAGTATGGTGTTCATTATCATTTTATCTTTGTTGAAAGTAATGGTGCTCAATTACAAGAAGTAGCAGATATTTTCAGTAAACTTGAAATCAAACCATCTATTGATACAGTTTACACGTTTGATGAGGTGAATGCTGCTCTCGATAAGGTTGCGAATGGACGTTCACGTGGGAAAACAGTTCTCAGCTTTGAATAATTAGAAAGAAGTTTATGTCTTACATCACAACAAAAAATCAATACATCTCTGTTGCTGGCAATCAAATTGCCTATCGTGAACTTAGCAAGGGTAAGTCTGACTTTCCGCTTGTTATGTTAGTTCACTTGGCTGCGACCTTGGACAATTGGGATCCAAAACTTTTAGATTTGATTGCGAAAGAGCATCATGTCCTTGTCTTAGACCTACCAGGTGTTGGGGCAAGTCAGGGAAAAGTTGCAACGACTATCCAAGGCATGGCAGAGCAAACCATCGCCATTATAAGTGATTTAGGTTACAATCGTATCAATCTTCTAGGACTGTCTATGGGAGGTATGATTGCTCAAGAAATAGTTCGTATGGATTCTGATTTGGTTAATTGTCTTATTTTGGCAGGAACTGGTCCTCGAGGTGGATTTGAAATGGATAAGGTTACCGGAAAAACATTCAAATATATGTTTAAAGCTGCCCTTGAGCGTATTGACCCAAAACGCTATATTTTTTACAATCATGATGAGCAAGGTAAAGTAGAGGCTTTGAAGGTTTTAGATCGTATGGGCGCGCGGACTGAGGAATTTAAGGACAAAGACATGAAAATTGCTGGTTTCTTAGCGCAGCTCAAGGCAATCAAGGCTTGGGGACAAGCTCCACAAGACGATCTGAAATATATCACTCAACCAACCTTAATTGTGAATGGTGATAAGGATATGCAAGTCCCAACAGAAAATTCTTATGCTATGCATGAAAAGGTAGAAGGCAGCAAACTTCTTATCTATCCAAATGCTGGACATGGTTCCATTTTCCAATATGCGGATGAATTCTCAAAGGAATTGTTGAGTTTTTTGGCAGCATAAATAGTCAAAATGCTAGGGTTAAAAAAGGACATAGCAACTTTCATACAAGATAAAAGACTGGGTGACCGGTCTTTTTTAGTTTTATCTTAGTGATTCTCATCTACAGTAGCCATCTTAAATTGTTCGTTGTCGAAATTACCAAACAAAAAAGTTCTGTCCAATTTAACACTTGTCAAGTTTATCCTTTTCGAGTATGATAAAGACAGTTAGATTATTCGGAGCTTGGCTTTAAGAGAAAGGATTTTTTATGATAGAAGAATTGCTAGCCTATAAACGCATGCCGTTGTGGACGGCTGAGACCATGCCAGAAGCGGTAAAGAGAAAGCACAATACCAAAGAGGGAACTTGGGGCAAAATTACTGTTCTCAAGGGACGCCTTAAGTTTGTCGAGATGTCAGAGGAGGGTGAGGAGCTGGCTGAGCACATCTTTGAGGCTGGTCAGGACAATCCTTTTGCCCAACCCCAAGCTTGGCATCGGGTCGAAGCCTTGACGGATGACCTAGAGTGGTATTTGGAGTTTTACTGTCGGCCTGAGGATTATTTCTCAAAGAAATACGGCAGCAATCCAGTGCACTCAGAGGTTTTGGAAGCCATGCAGACAGTCCGACCAGGGCGGGCGCTTGATTTGGGCTGTGGTCAGGGTCGCAATGCTCTCTTTCTAGCCAAGCAGGGCTTTGAAGTGACGGCTGTAGATCAGAATGAGCTGGCACTGGAGATTTTACGCAGCATTGTGGAGCAGGAGGGTTTAGATCTGCCAGTGGGTAGCTACGACATTAACTCAGCTAGTCTGACCCAGACTTATGATTTGATCGTTTCCACCGTTGTACTTATGTTCCTGCAGGCGGATCGGATTCCGTATATTATCCGAAATATGCAAGAGCATACAGCGCTTGGTGGCTACAATCTCATCGTCTGTGCTATGGATACAGAAGACTTCCCATGCTCTATGCCTTTTCCTTTTACTTTTAAGGAAGGTGAGCTTGCCGAATATTACAAAGACTGGGAGCTGGTTAAGTACAATGAAAATCCTGGTCACCTCCATCGCCGGGATGAAAACGGCAATCGAATTCAGCTGCGATTTGCTACGATGCTGGCTAAAAAGGTTCAGTAGGAGACAGTAGGAAAGAACTAAATTTTTGAAAATTTAGCTTTACCAACTTATCTCAGCCTCAATATTTTTTGAACATAATAAAGCTAGACTGAGGCATTTTTGTCTCAGTCTTTTTTTATTTTAGTAAAAAACTTTAGAAATATTTTAGAATTTCTTTAGAAATATCTGAAGTTTGGTCGCTATACTAGAAAGTGCAAGGGGGAGAGAAAAGAGCTGGAAGCAACAGGACAGCTGGTAGAAAACTTTAGTTTTTCTTTAAGTGTGAGTCTAGAGCAGATCACTTTTAAAAGCAGACTGAACGACCTTATTCTCTCCTCTTGCGGCAATTTTTTCCAGACCTTCAGTTTTCTGTTGACGAGGAAAAAAGAATATGTTAAAGTAAATGAGTAAAATAAAAAAGTCAATTATATTTTACTTAATATACAAGGAGGAACTCATGAAGAAAAGAACGAAAATCATTCTAACTTCTACGTTGACTGTGACCGGCCTAATCTTGGCTGCCGGTGGCTACTGGGCTTATAAGACCTTTGTCCCTCAGGAGACACCGATTGATAAGAATGCCACAGTGAGGACCAATTACTATCAGGCCATCAATAAAAAATGGCTGGAAAAGGCAGAAATCCCTAGCGACCAGCCGTCTAATGGTGTGTTTTATGAACTGAACGAGCAGGTCAAGGATAAGATGAAGGCGGATGTCAAAAATCTAGTCTCTGGTAAAGAAGAGTCAACGATTGAAGGCATGCCTGAGTTTATCAAATACTACCAGCAAGCGACTGACTTTAAGCAGCGGGAAAAGGATGGCTTAGATCCTCTCAAGTCCTATCTCAAGGAAATTGAAGACTTGTCCGATCTAAAGGACCTAGCTGGCAAGGCTGTTGACTGGGAAAAACGCGGTTTGGCTCTGCCGTTTACCCTTGAAATTAGTTCTAACCTAGAAAATACTAATCAGAAACAAGTGAATCTGTCCAGTCCAAGTCTTATGCTGCCGGATAAGAGCTACTATGAAGATGAAGCTGCTAAGAAAAGGATGATGGATCCGCTGGAAAAAGCATTCAAAGAAGCCATGCAAAAGCTGGGCTACAGTGAAAAAGACAGCGAAAAGATTGTCAAAGAAGCCTTAGAATTTGATGGAGAACTGGCCAAGTATGCCCAAAGTAATGAAGAAACTTCGGAAATTAAAAATCTTCACCACCCTAAGACGGCAGAAGACATCAATGCCTACTCTGATACCTTTAAGTTTCACGATATTATCAATGACTATCTAGGTCAGGAAGCTGGTGATGTCAATGTTCCTAACCCTAAGTATTATGAAAATTTTGCCAAGGTAGTTAATGACAAGAATTTTGGCAAGCTCAAATCTTGGATGCTTGTGAAGCAGGCAGCATCAGCATCTAGTTTTCTAACCGATGACTATCGGCTGATTTTTGCAGAGTACCAAAAATCCTTGCAAGGTACTAAGGAAGCAACTTCAAAAGAAGATGCAGCATACAATCTGACAACAGGAACTTTTTCAGATGTGTTCAGTCTTTATTATGGTCGCAAATATTTCGGTGAGGAAGCCAAGCAAGAAGTGACCCAAATGGTCAAGGATATCAAGGAAGTTTATCGGGAACGCATGCTGAAAAACGAATGGCTATCAGAAGAAACCAAACAGAAGGCAGTCAAGAAGCTGGATACTATGAAACTCTATATCGGCTATCCTGAAAAAGTTCGCGAAGTGACTAAGGCCTTGAAAGTAGACGATAAAAAATCCTTCTTTGAAAATGCAATTGCTTTGAGTCAAGCAAAACATCAATATGATGTTGAACACTTCTCTGAGCCAGTAGACAAGGACGAGTGGGTCATGCCTTCCTATGATATCAACGCTTATTACTCACAGGAAAATAACAGTATCAACTTCCCAGCCGCAATCCTGCAGAATCCATTCTTTGATGTTAAGCAAGAAATGGAAAAGAACTATGGTGGTATCGGTATGGTTATCGGTCACGAGATTACTCACGCCTTCGACTCAAACGGTGCAAACTTTGATGAAGAGGGGAATTTGAATAATTGGTGGACAGAAGCAGATAAGAAAGCTTTTGACAAGAAAATTGAAGCAGTTACCAAGCAGTGGGATGGTATTGAAATCTACGGCGGCAAGGTCAACGGCAAGCTTACGGTAACAGAAAATGTAGCCGATTCGGGTGGACTTTCAGCCACTCTCGAAGTTGTTAAAAAGAAATATCCAGATGCAGACTTGAAGAATTACTTTGAAAACTATGCCAATATCTGGAGAAGTAAGGCCAGTTTGCAATTTAACCAACTTCTCCTGAAGGTAGATGTCCATGCTCCGTCCGAACTGCGGGTCAACCAGCAACTCAAAAATGTAGAGGCCTTCTATGAAACCTATCCAGAAATTAAAGAAGGTGATGCCATGTATCTGGCTCCAGATAAGCGGGTCAGCGTATGGTAAGATGGCTTGTCTAGAGAAGACGGTAAATATGAAGCACAACCAGTTTGGAAATAGGAGAGAAGTTTGTTCTTTTTCTCTTATCCATTCTTTCCTGCGACACCTGCGCGGCTGCGGGTTGTGCCTCTGCAGCCACGTGTCTTTAAAGTCAGATTTTATCTGGCTTTTTTCTATTTTGAAATGAATTATTTATCTAGTAAATCTTACACGTCAAAAAAAATGAAATCGCTTGCAAAACCTAGAGTAAAAGACTATACTGAATATAGTATTTAATTTTGTAATTTTTTACAAAAAAACAAAGGAGATATTTTTATGAAAAAAATATTGTTTCGTTCCTTGTTAGCTCTTTCGACCATTTTTCTCTTTCCTTTCCAAGTAGTCGAAGCCTGCACAGGATTTATCGTCGGGAAAGACCTGACTGCAGACGGCACGACGCTTTACGGTCGGACAGAGGACTTGGAGCCCAATCACAATAAGGTCTTTCTGGTTCATCCGAGAAAGACCAATGCGAGTGGTGCCAAGCTGGTCGATGAAACCAACGGCTTTGAATGGACCCTGCCAACAGAAAGCTACAAGTATACCTCTGTATCAGATGTGACCCCATCCCAAGGTATTTTTGACGAGGTTGGCTTCAATGAGTACGGTGTTTCCATTTCTGCGACTGTTTCTGCCAAGGCTAATGATGCCATCCAAAAAGTGGATCCTTATGTAGCAAATGGCTTGGCAGAGTCTATCCTGACAACTGTCGTTCTGCCCCACGTTCAGACAGCCCGTCAGGGTGTGGAGCTGATGGCGCAGATTGTCAGAGAGCAGGGAGCAGCAGAGGGGAATATTATTACCATTGCTGATAAGACTGGTGTCTGGTATATGGAAATCCTATCTGGCCACCAATATGTTGCTATTAAATTCCCAGATGACAAGTATGCTGTCTTTCCTAATACTTTCTTCTTGGGTAGTGTTGACTTTGATGATACAGAAAATGTCATTGCCTCAAAAGGTGTTCAGGATGTAGCCAAGCAAGCTAACTCTTATAAAGAAATTGACGGCAAATTCCACATTTCTCAGTCCTACAATCCACCGATGGCAGAGGCAGATCGTTCACGTGCCTGGGCAGGTATCACCAGTCTAGATCCAAATGCGGCCGTGTCTTATAACGACTCTTACTTTGACCTCATGCACTCCACAGACAGAAAGATCAGTGTAGCAGATATCATGGCTATGCAGCGCAATCGCTTTGAGGGTACTCAGTTCAAACCGCTGGACCAAATGGAGCTAGATGGTAAGGGGCTGCCACAACGTGGTACGACAGATCCTGTTTACAAATATCCGTTGGGCAACCCAAATGTCATGGAAGCTCATATCTTCCAGCTCAAAGACGGTGTTCCAGCCAATATGGGCGGAGGCACTATGTGGCTGGCGGTAGGCAGCCCGCGCTTCTCACCTTACCTGCCTTATAATGGTAATATCACTGATACTTATGATGCCTATAAGGTCAATACAACGAGCTACAGTCCAGACTCTTGGTACTGGGTAGCTTCTCATATCTATGATATGGCGGCCAAGCATCAGGACCTCTTTGGTACTTCTGTCCAAGACAAATGGAAGGCCTTGGAAGCCCGTTTTATTGAGGAGCAAAATGCTCTAGATGCAGCCAATGCAGCTCTGCCAGACTCTTCAGCCAAAGTTACAGAGGAAACACAGGCTCGAGCAGCGCAAGTCTTTAAGGAAATGAAAGAGCTAGAAGCAGAAATGGAAGCTAAAATCAAGGAAGCAGCAAAATCCACTCCTTCCAGCTCCAGCAAAGATTCTAGCAGCTCTTCGTCATCTCAAAGTTCGTCAGGTTCTTCCTCTTCAGAAACTTCTAGCAGTTCTGATACACGGACGGAAGTCAATGTAGAAGATGACAGCTTGGTGGATGTCGCAACTGGCATTCGCTTGAAAAATGCTGACTTGGTCAAGACCGGTCTTCAGTTGTCAGTGAAAAAATTGGAAAGCAAGAATCAGCCGACAGATACCTATGACATTCGCTTGACCAATCCAAATGGTCAGTCGGTGCATCAGGTCAGTCCAACCCTTGTGACGATCCCAGTCCGCAAAGATCTGCCAGTAGATGCCGTCTATGCTCTGGATGAAAATGGCAAACAAGTTGAGAAATTTGATGTAACAGTTAATCAAAACCAGACTATCAGCTTCACGACCAATCATTTCTCTGTTTACCAAGTGCAGTATCGAAATGAGCAGTCCGTCAAGGCCAAGAAAAAAGACCTGCCATCAACAGGAGAGCAAGTCACAATCATGGGCCTTGCAGGTTTGATTATCTTAGCAGGAGTCTTCTTCCTTTTGAAGAAAACAAGGAAAAACTAATCTAAAATAAAAAGAAGGCCGAGCAAAATGTTCGGCCTTTCATAGTGGAAAAAACGACTCTTGTCCAGGCTATCCTTCAAGCTAGAGCCCTTATCTCAAATAATCATAGTTATAAGTAGTCAAAATTATGTCAGTGAGTTCTTCAGGTTCTTCTTGAGCTCCGCCGGCTATCCAAAGAGAAATAATCCCCTCAACACTGGATAGGAAGATTTCCAAGGCGTATTTCTGAGGGATGTGAAAGTTCTCCTCTAAAAAACGCTGGGTAGCAGCCTTTTGCTTATCACTCAGAATGATACTGGTTATGTACTCCCGAATAGCCTCCCGAAAGTCAATATAATGGCTCTTGGTCAAGGCATTGATAAGACGTTCATTAGCGCGCAGTATATGAAATTTTGCTATCATTAACTTTTTGGGATATTCATTCTCCGCTTCAAACATGCTATAACTAGAAAGTTGGGAAATAATGTCTTTTTTGAGACTATCAACCATCTGATATTTATCTTGGTAGTGGAGGTAGAAGGTGCCGCGGTTAATCCCAGCCCGCTTGCAGAGCTTGCTGATGGAAATATTATCAAACCTTTCCTCTGATAGTAGCTGAATCAAGGCTTCTTTGATGTCTTCCTTAGTGCTAGTTTTTCGTTTCTGGACCATTTTTCTTCCTTTTTGCTTAAATCAACACTTTGTTGATTTTTGGTTATTGATTTTTGTCTAAGCTCATTATATAATATCTGTGATTTAGAATCAACACCTTGTTGATTTAAGGAAACGAGTTTTGAAAAGGAGAGATGATGACATGGCTTATATTGAAATGAAACATAGTTTTAAACGTTATCAGGTAGGTGACACGGAGATTGTCGCCAATCATGATATTTCTTTTGAGATTGAAAAGGGGGAACTGGTCATTATCCTGGGTGCTTCTGGTGCTGGTAAGTCTACGGTGCTCAATATCCTCGGAGGTATGGATACCAATGATGAGGGAGATATCCTGATAGACGGCCAGAATATTGCTGACTACAATTCCCACCAGCTGACAGACTATCGGCGCAATGATGTGGGCTTCGTCTTTCAGTTTTATAATTTGGTGCCTAACCTGACGGCAAAGGAAAATGTCGAATTAGCTTCTGAAATCGTCAAGGATGCCCAAGACCCAGTGGCTGCTTTGAGCGCGGTTGGTTTGGAAAAGCGCCTCAATAATTTTCCAGCCCAGCTATCAGGAGGGGAGCAGCAGCGGGTGTCTATCGCTCGGGCTGTGGCTAAGAATCCCAAGATTTTGCTCTGCGATGAGCCGACAGGAGCTTTGGACTACAATACCGGCAAGCAAGTGCTGCAAATCTTACAGGACATGTCCCGCAATCAAGGTGCGACGGTGATTATCGTGACCCACAATGCTGCCTTGGCTCCCATTGCTGACAGGGTTATCCGCATGCACGATGCGAGAGTCAAGAGTGTTACAGTCAATGAACAACCACAGGATATAAGTACATTGGAGTATTGATATGAAGAGAAAGATTTATTGGAAAGATATTCTGCGCTCCTTCACTAGCTCTAAAGGACGTTTCCTATCTATTTTAATCCTCATGATGCTGGGCTCTTTAGCTCTCGTGGGGCTTAAGGTCGCTCCACCCAATATGCGCAGAACAGCAACAGATTACTTGAAAGAGCAGCGAACCATGGACTTGGCTGTTATGGCGGATTATGGATTGGATCCGGCGGATCAGAAAGAGTTGGAAGCTATTAAGGGAGCTGATGTCGAGTTTGGCTATTTGACAGATGTCACCGTAGACGAGGAGGCTCTCCGAGTATTCTCAGATACCAAAGATATTTCAAACTTTCAAGTGATCTCCGGTCGTCTTCCCAAGGATGAGCAAGAAATTGCTCTGGCTAGCTTTTGGTCTAAGAAATACAAGCTTGGTCAGGAGATTGATCTGACCGAGAAAGCAGGCAGTCGGTCAGTTCTAAAAAACAAGACCTACAAGGTCGTGGGCTTTGTCAACTCGGCAGAGCTCTGGTCTGATAAAAATTTGGGCAATGCGACTAGTGGAAGCGGTGCTTTATCAGCTTATGCTGTAGTCAGCCCTAAGGCCTTTGATACAGATGTTTACAGTATTGCCCGCCTGCGCTATCATGATTTAGAAAAGCTGGCTCCCTTCTCTGCAAGTTATCAGGAACGTTTGGAGCATCACCAGACAGCTTTGGACAAGAGCCTAGCGGATAATGGAGCGGCCCGCTTTAAGCGATTAGAGGCGGATGCCAAAAGCACCATTCAGAAGGGCCAAGATAAGATTGGTCAGGCTGAGAGTGAGCTGACTCAAGGGAAAAGGCAGTTAGAGCAAGCTCAGAATCAGCTGGACCAGCAAAAAAGCCAGCTAGAAGCAGCCCAAGCCGCTTCTATACTCCCTCCTGCTCAGCTCAGCCAGAACCAGCAGCAGATTCAGGAAGCTGAGTCCCAGCTCAATCAGAAAAAAACTGAGCTGGCACAGGCAGAGGAAGACTTGTCTGCTAACAAGGACAAGCTAGCTGACGCTGAGGCAGATCTGAGTCGTTTGAAAGAGCCGGCCTATCATAGCTATGACCGCAAGTCCCTGCCAGGTGGTAATGGCTATTATATGTATAAAAACTCCATGAATAGTATTGCCTCGATTGGTAATATCTTCCCGGTGGTGCTCTATCTGGTGGCGGCTATGGTGACCTTTACCACCATGACACGCTTTGTCGATGAAGAGCGAACAAATGCAGGTGTCTTTAAGGCTCTAGGCTATCATAGTCGAGATATCATTCGCAAGTTTGCTCTTTACGGTTTGGTTGCAGGGAGTCTAGGTACCCTCATAGGAATTCTGTTGGGACATTATTTCTTGTCAGGTGTGATTTCTTCTATTATTACCAGAGGGATGGTGCTTTCTGCCCCTCATGCTTATTTTTATATTTCCTATAGTTTACTGGCCCTGGGGCTTTCCCTTCTATCCAGTGTTCTCCCTGCCTATTTGGTGGCAAGACGGGAGTTGACAGAAGAAGCAGCTCACTTGCTTTTGCCCAAGCCACCGGTCAAAGGCTCCAAGATCTTTTTGGAAAGACTGTCCTTTATCTGGCGGCGCCTTAGCTTTACTCAGAAGGTCACAGCTCGCAATATCTTTCGCTATAAGCAGCGGATGTTTATGACCATCTTTGGTGTGGCGGGGTCTGTTGCCTTACTCTTTGCCGGTCTAGGACTCCAATCTTCTATTGGTGGTATTCCTAAACGCCAGTTTGAGGAGATTCTTCGATACGACTTGATTGTCGCTGTCAATCCTGGGGAGAATCAAGCTGAGCAAGACAAGCTGAAAAAGATGTTGGCTGATGGCTCGATTGCTGATTATCAGGAGATCTATAGTGAAACCTTGACAGAGAAATACAAAGGAAAAAAAGAGACAGAGTCAGTCACTTTAATGGTTACGGACAAGGAAAATTTTGAACCGTTCATCTCGTTAGAAAGTCCCGACAAGCAGCAAGAGCTGACTCTCAAGGACGGTGCAGTGGTTTCGGATAAATTGGCCCGCATAGCTGGAGTTAGCCCCGGTGGCAGTATAGAGCTGGATGGCAAGTCTGTCAAGCTCGCAGCAGTCAATGAGAATCATTTTGGTCATTTTGCCTTTATGAAGGCGATGGACTACCAGAAAATTTACGGGAAAAAGCCCGAGAAAAATGCTTATCTAGTGCGGCTCAAGGACTCTTCTAGCAAAAATATTGTGGACAAGGCCAATGAATTTATGAGCCTCAAGTCTGTCAAGAGTGTTTCCCAAAATGCAAGCATGGTGAAGCAGTTCAATGTTTTAGCTGATTCTCTTAATAATACGATGCTGGTTTTGGTCCTGATTTCCATTCTTTTAGCAGTCGTCATTCTCTACAATCTGACCAATATCAATGTAGCTGAGCGGATTCGCGAACTGTCTACCATCAAGGTTCTGGGCTTCCACAATAAGGAAGTGACCCTCTATATCTATCGAGAGACCATTATTCTGTCAGTGATTGGGATGGCAGTTGGGCTTCTAGGCGGTTTCTTCCTTCATCGTTTTTTGATTGAGAAGGTTGCGCCTAGCATTATCAGCTTAAACCCTCAAGTAAGCTCCTCAGTCTATTCGTTTCCTCTAACTGCAGTGACTCTTATTCTGACCTTGCTTGGCTTCTTTGTCAACTACCGTCTCAGACGAGTAGATATGCTGGAAGCACTTAAGTCTGTCGATTGAAAAAAACACTTCAAAACTTTCACTCACTTGATGGGTGGAAGTCTTTTTGAACTTTGATATAATATTCTTTGTAAAGAAAGAGAAAGACATACGATGACACGAAAAATTGCCTTATTATCCGATGTGCATGGGAATAGCACAGCCATGGAAGCAGTACTGGCGGATGCGGAAAGCCAGCAGGTGACAGACTATTGGTTTTTGGGGGACTTGCTCCTGCCAGGAACTGGCCGCAGAAATATTTTAAATAGGATGGAGAAGCTGCAGAACAGCCTCCAGGTTAGAGGGAATTGGGAAGACAGTCTCGGGCATGCCCTGCATCAAAAGCTGGATTTGGATCGTCCCAGCCATCTCTATCTGACCCGGCTCTGCCATTTTGTTCTAGAGGAAATCTGTCCTGAAGAGATTGACCGCATGCAGGAACTTCCTCTACAGGTCTTGACAGAAGTAGAAGGCTTGAAGATTGCGGTTAGCCACCATCTACCAGATAAGAATTGGGGGCGGGAGTTGATTCATATTGGCGAGCAGAGTGATTTCGACCGACTTTTCGAGGGAAACGACTGCGCTGTTGCTGTTTATGGTCATATTCACCAGCAGTTTCTCCGCTACGGGACTCAGGGGCAGCTGATTATCAATCCCGGCTCTATTGGTCAGCCATTCTTTCTAGATTCGGCTTTGCGTCAGGACTTGCGAGCCCAGTATGCCATTTTAGAGATAGATGAGACGGGTCTGGCTGATGTCGACCTACGGCGCGTGGCCTACGATGTGGAGCAGGAGCTGAAATTGGCTCGGGAGCTCCACTTGCCTTACTATGAGATTTATCGGGAGAGTTTGGTCAATGGTATCCACCATACCCACAACCACGACCTGCTGCGGGAAATCAGTGAGCGGGAAGGCTATGCGGATGAGATTGCAGCTTTCTTAAAGTCCAGTCGTAACTCTTGAAGTTACACCATTTTTGAGATATAATAGTGAGAGAAAATGATGAGGGAGGAGAAAAAATGCAGATTTCTAGCCGTTTTACCATTGCCACTCATATGCTGATTGTCCTAGCTTTGGAGGGAAAAAAACAAAAACTGACAAGTGATATTCTTGCTAGTAGTGTCGGCGTCAATCCAGTTATTATTCGCAAGACCCTGTCCCAGCTCAAGAATGCAGGAATGATTACCGTTGCTCGTGGGACTGGAGGAGCGGAGATTGCCAAAGATTTGAAAGATATTAGTCTGTTGGACGTCTATAGTGCGGTTGAATGTCTGGGTAAGAGCGGCCAGCTCTTTAGTTTTCATGACAAGCCCAATCCAGACTGTCCTATCGGTAAGAACATTCACAATGTCTTAGACGACCGCTTGGCGGCTATCCAGGCAGCCATGGAAGCTGAATTGGCTCAGACCAGTCTTGACGAGGTCGTCGCAGCAACCGAAAAAGAAATTAAAGAACAATCTGTTACCTAGTGAGCAGATTTTTTTGTTAAGAATTTTCTGAGATGTAATTGTTGACATTACATTAAGATGTGCTATACTAATAGATGTAACATAAATAATTACAATTTAAAATAATCTTTCGAAGCAAATGGAAAGGCAGGCATCCGCATCAAGGAACCTATCTCTGTTTTGAGAAAATAAAAAGAAAGATTAGGCAGGAAACCTGCTGACATTTAAAATTAAAGAGAGGAGAAAAAACATGACTTTTGAATATGAAAGCAAGATTTATCTAGGAGAGGTGGCACTTTATGTGGCTGACCTAGCAAGACAAAGGGATTTTTATCAGCGTGTTTTAGGGCTGGAGCTTTTGGAAGAGCAGGGCGGACAGGTAGCTTTGGGCAGGGACGGACAAGTGCTGGTGAGACTCTTAGCGACCAGTGACCGGCAGTCAGTCAAGTCGGCTTACGGTCTTTATCATCTGGCACTCTTACTTCCAAGCCGTCAAGCTTTGGCGGATATCCTTAAGCATTTATCAGAAAATAAAGTTCCTATGGTTGGAGGGGCGGACCACGGTTATAGTGAAGCCATTTATCTGGAGGATCCAGAAGGCAACGGCATTGAGCTTTATCGGGACAAACCTCAGGATGATTGGGATATTCGAGAAGATGGTCGCATTATCGGAGTGACGGAAGCTCTAGCTGCTCAAGAAATCTATGAACTGGGTCAGGAAGTCCAGCCGTTTAGTATTGCTGAAGGCACTCGTATGGGCCATGTCCACCTGTCTGTGAAAAATAGCAGAGCAGCCAGTCATTTTTACCAAAAGCTTCTAGACTTGGAGGACAAATTTTCTGTACCTTCTGCTAGCTGGCTGGCATCAGGAAACTACCATCATCATTTAGCAGTTAATGAATGGGGAGGTTCTCACTTGAATCATCGCAAACCCAAGCAACTAGGACTAGTCTATTTTGAAGCCCAAGTTCAAGGAAAAGAAGACCTAGTAGCAATTTATGAAAATGCTCTGGATTTGCAGGCGCCAGTCCGATGGATTAGCTCCCAAGAGCTAGAAGTCACAGACCCAGATGGGATTGTGGCAAAAGTTAAGACAAAAGTGGTATAATAAGGCTTATCAATGATCTAGAAGAAAGAAAAAATATGTACAAGACTTATTATGCATCACCGATTGGCCGGATTCTTATCTTGACAGACGCAAATGCCTTGTTGGGGCTTTGGCTGGAGAATCAGAAATATTTTGGGGCAGGCTATGATTTGGAGCAAGCGCAGGAGGAGGAGACAGAAGTCAGCCGACGCGTCTCTGCTTGGCTCGACGCTTATTTTAAGGGAGAAAATCCCGCAACAAATGAAATTCCATTGGCACCCCAAGTGACTGAGTTTAGAAGCAAGGTTCTGACAGTGCTGCTGAAGATTCCCTATGGACAAACGGCTACCTATTCAGACATTCTACGAGAATTACAAGCTGAGTACGGTAAGATTGGCTCGGCTAGAGCAGTCGGTGGTGCCATCGGCCATAATCCTATTTCACTACTGATTCCCTGTCACCGGATTGTCGGAAGCGACGGCAAGCTGACCGGCTATGCCGGCGGTCTTGATAAAAAAGCCTTCTTGTTGAAACTAGAGGCGGGGGAGAAAACAGAATAAATCTTTCCACTCAAGACTTTTACCATTTTACTGGTGAGAGTCTTTTGCTTGCATTAATAAACAAAAAATCCCTTTGTCAGCTACTGTAAGTGACAAAGGGGTTTTTCGTTAGTCAATATGCCATTGTGTGGCCAGCCAGTCGGCAAAGGCAGCATAGCGCTCTTTGAGGGCTTCATGATGTCCATAAGGATCAAAGACGGAGCAGGTGGTAAGGACTTCTTTCTGAATCAAGCGATGAATTTCTTCAGCATAAAAAGGAGCCTTGGAAAGTCGATTTGAGTGATTCGCGCCTTCTGTCTTTCCATTCTGCAAATAAACCAGACAGTCCTTGTTTTTCAACTCCTGTGTCCGACAATAGTCGGTGAAACCTGAGTACCAAAAGGAACCGCAGATAGAAAAGACACAGGAGATCTTGCATTCGTTATAGAGACTGTAAACAGCAGCTAGTCCACCGAGAGAGTAGCCACCATAGGCAATTCTCTTATCATCCAGTAGGTAGTGCTGTCTGATTTCGGCTAATATACCGTTGAAGAGCTTTTGGTGGTAGCTATCTGCTCTGCCGCCAAAATCAGGATTGCCAGGCTTTAGAGCATTGGCTTTCCAGGGTGTATAATCGTCCAGCCTGTTGTTCGATATCAGTCCGATCAAGATTACCGATGAAGAAAGCCTGCTCAGGTAGTTTATCTGTCCATCATTTAGCAAGACAGCAGGATAAGGTCTCGATCCGTCATAATCTTGGGGCAGAGCAATGTTGACAGTGATCCCATCCCAGACAAAGGTCTTATTTATTGATAAAGTCATTGATTTTCTCGAGTGAGTCGATTACAGCAGGACCATAATCCATGAACTCATCATAGGAGATGGTCATGATTTTCTGATTTTTGACCGCTGGGACATCTTCCAGAACTGGATTGGCTTTCATTAGATCAACTGCTTGCTCATCCATGGCCTTGTTGCGGTCGCTGGTTACATAGATGATGACTTCTGGATCCATAGAGACCAGATTTTCCAAGGTTAGGTCAGAGGTTCCGGTCGCTACATTGGTATAGCCGAGCTGGTTAAGCAGGCTCTCCTGCAGGGCAGATTTATAAGCACCGAAAGTCTCATCGTTGTAGGCACACATGATGAGCGCTTTTTTCTTTTCGCCTTGGCTAGTCTTATTGGCCTTCTTGACACTGTCAATTCTTGTCTGCAGCTGGTCAGCATACTGATTGGCCTTGTCTTGAACGTTAAAGATGGTTCCTATATTCTTGACATCTTCAACGATATTTCCTAGGTCTTGCTTTGTATTAGACAGGGAAGCCTTCTGTGTGTAGACAGGGATTTTGTTTTCATTCCAGGCACTGACTGTCCCCAGAGACTTCTCAGAAAACATCATGTTTCGGCCAAGAAGAGCGTCTGGCTCATAAGATAGCACAGTTTCCTGTGATACGGTTTTCTTGTCGCCGACTTGCGGAATGGTGGCAATATCAGCCTTGTATTTATCTGTGACATCGTTGTCTGGATTGAGCATACCGGCGATTTTATCTTTCAATCCTAATTCAATCAAGATTTCAGTCGTCGAAAGGTTGTTGGTGATGACCTTTTCCGGTGCCTTTTCAAAGACCTGATCAATCTCCTTGCCTTCGGCATCGTAAGTTTTGATTGTCACTGGATATTTTGTCTCTGCTGTGCTCTTTTTCGCGCTTTCTGTTTTGGAGGAAGATTGCGAAGTTGAGCTTTCTTTCGTACTTTCCTTAGATGAAGAATTGCAGGCTGCCATTGTCAGTGCAGCAGTTGCGACGAGTAAGATACTGAGTGTTTTTTTCATATTGCCTTCCTTTCTTGGGCTTGGAGCTTGTATAGATAAAGCTGAGAGTAGACTCTTATAGATACTGAATCATGGCCTGTCGATCCTTGGTCCAGATCACTTTACTCTGAATACCGTAAACGGCTTGCAGTGAATCATGAGTGATGGCCTCCTTTGGAGCGCCTTGGTATGCAATCTCACCTCCCTTCATGAGGTACAAATAATCTGAATACTGACAAGCTAGTTGGATATCGTGTAAAACTGCTAAAACATTGATGTTCAGGTCTTTGACGATACGCAGCATATCCAGCTGGTATTTGATATCCAAATGATTGGTCGGCTCGTCTAGGAGCAGTAGGCTTGGCTGTTGAGCCAAAGCGCGTGCCAGCAGGACTCTTTGCTTCTCACCACCAGACAGGGATAAATAGGTTCGCTCTCCCTTGTCTAGCATATCTACCTGACTCAAGGCATGACGGACAAGGGCATAGTCTTTTTCGCTCTCTTTTTGAAAAAAGGATAGATGCGGCGTCCTGCCCAGCATGACGATTTCTTGGACAGTGCAGTCAAACTGAAGATGGTTAAACTGAGTTACAACGGCTATTTTCTGGGCTGCTTTTTTTATGCTGACCTGTTCAAGTGGCCTTCCGTTTAGATAAATGTCCCCGCTGTCAGGTTTGATTTGGCGGTAGATGGTTTTGAGCAGACTAGTTTTGCCGCTTCCGTTGGGTCCTAAAATGGTGTGAAACTGATTTCCCTCGACCGTGAGTGAAATCCCTCTTAAGATTTCTTTTTGGCCGACAGCATAGTGGATATTTTGGCAAGTTAGATCCATATCAGCTGCTTACCTCCTTTCGGCTTTTGGCTACAATGTAGATAAAGAAGGGTGCGCCAACCAAAGCGGTAAAGATCCCAATCGGCAGCTCGGCATTTTTGACCAAAATTCGAGCTAAAACATCTGCCCAGACAAGAAAGAGAGAGCCGAGCAGGGTAGCGATAGGAAAGAGCCTTTTGTAGTTGGTACCGACTAATCTTCGAGCAATGTGCGGAGTGATTAGTCCGACGAAGCCGATAATGCCACAGCAGGCAACCAGTACCGCTGTCATGACTGCGACAACTGTGATATAAAGGAACCAGTAAAAACGCAGAGGGACTCCCAGCGTCAGAGCTGCTTCGTCCCCCATCATCATAGTATTGAAAATACGATACTGGGAACAGAAAAACAAAAAGGAGAGACTAACAACAAGAGCTGGCAAGGCAAGATCTGACCAAGAAGTTCCGGCCAGTGAACCCATAGTCCAGAACTTGATTGTCATAAGGCTGTCAGCATTGGCACCGACGGAAATGATAAAGTTGGAAAAGGCGATAAAAAGGGCATTTACAACCGTTCCTGATAAAATCAGACTGCTTGTCGTCATTTTTCCCTGCATGGATGCGATAAAAAGGACCACTGCCGATGCCAGAATGGCTCCTATAAAGGCACCTGTGCCAGTAATGGATTTGAGCCCTAAGATAATGCTCAGTGTGGCTCCGAAGGTTGCACCCGCTGAAATTCCCAAGATATAAGGCTCTGCAATAGGATTATTGACAGTAGATTGCATGACGCTGCCACAGACAGAAAGGCCAGCACCAGCTAGGATTCCCAAAAGCACTCTTGGAACCCGCATGTTCCAAACAATAGCGATTGTAGACGGCGATAGTTTGCCTGTACCAAGGGAAAAGCCGAGCTTGCTGAAAATAATCTGGTAAGTATCCTGTATATCAATAGTGACCGATCCCAAAGATACAGCTAAAAAGAGGGAGAAAGCCAGAAAAATGATGAGAAGCAAGATTAGGCAGAGATAGCGAGAAAATCCGTGATTTTCTGACCTTTTGAAGAGCATCCAGACCTCCTTAACAGCAAAGATTAGAATTTTTAGATAATTTCATAAAAAATTATAACATTTTTAAATCAGAAGGGCAAGAAGGGATAAAAACCTCTGATATGATAAGCTTTAATGACGCTTTATCTTTTCAGTGATGAAATTATCTTGCTAGTGTAAGAACTAGATAGTGAGGAGCCATTGAGTTCTTCGGAATGTCTCGAGAGACGACTTCATTGGAAGAAAAGCTGGTGCCCCTTAATGACTTATTATAAATACCAGGAAACAAGAAAAAACGACAGAAACTTTTCTATCGTTTTTTGAAATTATAAACGCTTAAGGACTAAGACAGCTATAACAATGTTCAACAATGATAGCTCAAAGAACCAGAAGGTCTTTGCTAAGTCCAATAATCATTCAAAATATAATATAGACTTATAAAATTCTATTCAAAATACAGCAAGTCTTTGCTAGTCTCAGTGAAGAGTTCAAAACCATTCTTAGTGACATGGCCGCAGTCCTCGATGCGGACACCGACCTTGCCAGGGATGTAGATACCAGGCTCAACAGAGAAGCACATGCCTTCTTCGATGACCATGTCGTTGCCTTCCATAATGGATGGAAATTCGTGAACATCCATACCGATACCATGGCCGAGTCGGTGATTGAAATACTCACCGTAGCCAGCTTTTTCGATGACCTGCCGTGCTGCGCGGTCTACTTCATGAGCTGTGACGCCTGGCTTGATAAAGTCAAGAGCAGCTTGTTGGGCTTCTAATGTCAGATGGTAGATATCTTTTTTGAACTGGTCAGGCTGGCCAACAGCAACAGTCCGCGTCATATCGCTAGCATAGCCATTGACCATGCAGCCAAGGTCAAAGAGGAGGAGGGCGTTATTTTCGACCTTGTTGGCACCGGGAATGCCGTGCGGGTTAGCTGCATTATTTCCCGTCAGGACCATAGTTTCAAAGCTCATCTCATAGCCTTCGCGCTTGATGGCAAAGTCAATCTGAGCGATGATATCTGTTTCGGTATTTTCCAGTGAAATATTGTCAAAACCGATATTGACAGCCTTATCAGCATATTGCCCAGCTACCAGCATTTTCTGGATTTCATCGGCAGACTTAATCAGGCGCAAGCGGTTGACGTAAGGAGTCAGGTTGGCAAATTCTGCAGTTTCAAAGACAGTTTTCAATCCATGATATTTGGTCAAAATCAAGTTATCAAACTCAAGAGCGACAGTCTTAAAGGAGTGAGCCGGCAGGGCTGCTTTAATCTTCTGCCAAGGATTTTCCGAGTCCATATAGCCAAGGACTGAAAAGGAAACAGCTCCTGAAGCCCGCTCAACTTCTAAAGCTGGCACGAAGAGCAGGGGCTCATGGTCAGGATAGACAAACAAAAACATCTGCCGCTCATGCGGGTCGCTGTAGAAACCGGTCAGATAATTGATAGTGACTGGATCAGACAGGACAGCAGCATCTAGCTTCTCATTCTCGAGATAGTGGGTGATTTGTTGAATTTTTGTCATGGTCACAACCTTCTTTCTATGCCTCTATTTTGGCAAAAAATGTCAAAAAAAGCAAGACTTTTCAAAAACTTATCAAAATACTTGAAAGTGTTTACAAGAAGTGATAAAATGGTGAATGTAGGAAAGTGAAAACGATATTTTCAATAGAAGAAAGGAAACTATATGAACACAGACGACACAGTAACGATTTATGATGTCGCCCGTGAAGCGGGAGTTTCGATGGCGACAGTCAGTCGAGTGGTGAATGGAAATAAGAACGTCAAAGAAAACACACGTAAAAAAGTTTTAGAGGTCATTGACCGTCTTGACTATCGTCCAAATGCGGTAGCACGTGGACTAGCCAGTAAGAAGACTACAACCGTCGGCGTTGTCATTCCTAATATTACCAACAGCTATTTCTCTACTTTGGCAAAAGGGATTGACGATATTGCTGAAATGTATAAATACAATATTGTCTTGGCTAACAGTGATGAGGACGACGATAAGGAAGTATCCGTTGTCAATACACTCTTTTCTAAGCAGGTGGATGGCATTATTTTCATGGGCTATCATCTGACGGAGAAAATTCGTTCAGAATTTTCACGTTCACGCACACCGGTCGTTTTGGCGGGGACTGTTGATGTGGAGCATCAGCTTCCGAGCGTCAATATTGACTACAAACAAGCAACGGTTGATGCTGTAGAATTACTGGCTAAGCGCAATAAGAAAATTGCCTTTGTCAGCGGACCGCTTGTAGATGATATCAACGGGAAAATCCGTCTATCAGGCTATAAAGATGGCTTGAAGAACAAGAAACTTTCTTACAGCGAAGGCTTGGTTTTTGAATCTAAATATTCTTATGATGATGGCTACCATTTGGCAGAGCGTGTCATTGCTTCCAAAGCAACTGCAGCTTTTGTCACAGGAGATGAACTGGCAGCAGGCCTCTTAAATGGTCTGTCTGATCAAGGTATCAAAGTTCCAGAAGATTTTGAAATCATTACCAGTGATGATTCGCAAGTAGCTCGTTTCACTCGTCCTAACCTTTCCACAATCGGTCAGCCCCTCTATGACATCGGCGCTATCAGTATGCGCATGCTGACTAAGATTATGCATAAGGAAGAATTGGAAGAACGCGAAGTTCTCCTAGCTCACAGCATTAGCGAGCGTAAATCAACTCGGAAATAAGCGGTGTCTGTAAGTCTGATTAGGAACTTATCTGAGCTTGAAAAGCGAGCGAAGAGACTAAGTCAATGACTGCTTTAAGAGAGTTTCATGACTATGAAGCGAGGAGAGTGGGACAGAAATCGGTAATTCGTTAGAATTCGATTTCGTCGTCCCACCTCCGCACAGTTGAGTAGGGCTGTAAAAGCTGATGAAATCAGCGTAGTAGAGCCCACTCAACCACTGCGTCTTGCTCGACAATCCAAAGATAATTGAGAGGCTAGGACTTTTGTCCCAGCCTCTTTTTTGTGTTTCCGTTTAGCTAGGGGTACTTTTCTAAGCCTTATCAGGCTTTGGATGGATTTTTTACCTCATTTGCCCTTGTGGATTTCCTTTTTATTTTATTTTAGGTATAATAGGAAGTATGAAAGTATTACTGTATCTTGAAGGAAAGTCCGTTTTGGAGAAATCGGGAATTGGCCGAGCCCTCCAGCATCAGATGCATGCCTTGGATTTGGCTGGGATTCCTTATACGACGGACGTTTTAGGAGATTATGATGTGGTCCACATCAATACCTATGGTCCCCGTAGCTTGCTTCTCCTGCATGCTGCCAAGAGGGGCAATAAAAAAGTGATTATGCATGGGCATTCGACCAAGGAGGACTTTGAAAATTCCTTTATTGGATCTAATCTCTTTGCTCCGCTTTTTGGTAAATATCTGACGCATATGTATAAAAAGGCGGATTTCATTATCACGCCATCGGAGTATTCCAAGCAGCTGATCCAGTCTTATGGGGTCACAACACCTATGGTAGCTGTGTCAAACGGCATTGACCTGCCTAGGTATAAGAAAGATGCTCGCAAGGAAGAAGTTTTTAAAAAGTATTTTAAGATTGAAGAGGGGCAGAAGGTGGTCGTTTGTGCTGGCCTTTATTTCCGCCGCAAGGGGATTGAGGATTTTGTAGAGGTTGCCCGCAGGATGCCAGATGTGCGCTTTATCTGGCTGGGCTCTATAAATCTCTGGCTGATTCCGCGCAAGATTCGTCGTCTGGTTCTCTTTGACCACCCTGATAATGTCGAATTCCCTGGCTATTTTAAGGGAGCGGTATTTCAGGGAGCCATGTCTGGAGCGGATGCCTTCTTTTTCCCATCCTATGAGGAAACTGAAGGAATTGTTGTCCTGGAAGCCTTGGCCAGTGAGCAGAATGTTGTGTTGCGCGATATTCCAGTTTATCATGGCTGGGTGGATGAGCGTTCAGCCGAGCTCTGCAACAATGTAGATGAGTTTGTCCAGTCTCTGAGAAATATCCTAGATAAAAAGGTGGATAAGCGTGAAGCAGGCTATCAAGTGGCTAAAAGCCGGTCCATTGACGATGTCTCAGGTCAGTTAGTTGAGGCTTATCAAACAGTTTTGGAGATGTAAGATGCGTATTGGTCTTTTTACAGATACCTATTTTCCTCAGGTCTCTGGGGTTGCTACCAGTATTCGGACTTTGAAGACGGAGCTGGAAAAATTAGGTCACACGGTATTTATTTTTACGACGACGGACAAGGATGTCAATCGTTATGAGGATTGGCAGATTATTCGAATTCCCAGCGTACCTTTCTTTGCCTTTAAGGACCGAAGAGTGGCTTACCGAGGATTTTCTCATGCCTTAGAAATTGCCCGCCAATATCAGTTGGATATTATCCATACCCAGACAGAGTTTTCACTAGGGCTGCTGGGGATTTGGATTGCCAAAGAACTGCGAATTCCGGTAGTACATACCTATCATACCCAGTATGAGGATTATGTGCACTATATTGCCAAGGGAATGGTCATCCGTCCTAGTATGGTCAAGTACATCGTCCGCGGCTTCATGAGTGATTTGGATGGGGTTATCTGCCCTAGTGAGATTGTTTATGATCTCTTGGTTGACTATAAAATCGAAGCAGAAAAACGGGTAATTCCGACAGGGATTGAGCTGGCGAAGTTTGAGCGGCCGGAAATTTCGCGTGAGGATATCAAGAAGCTTCGTTTCAAGTTAGGTCTTGCTGAAGACGAGATTATGCTGCTCAGTCTGTCCCGTATTTCTTATGAAAAGAATATCCAGGCTATCGTTGAGGCGATGCCTGCCGTCCTTGAAGAAAATGACAAAGTCAAGCTAGTCATTGTCGGCGACGGTCCTTATGCAGAAGACTTGAAAGAATTGGTTGCCAAGCTTCAGATTGAAGAAGCTGTCATCTTTACGGGGATGATTGCTCCAAGTGATACGGCCCTTTACTATAAAGCTGCGGATTTCTTTATCTCTGCCTCAACCAGTGAGACTCAAGGTCTGACTTATCTGGAAAGCTTAGCCAGCGGCACACCGATTATTGCCCATGGAAATCCTTATCTGGATAATGTTATCAGTGACAAGATTTTTGGGACCCTTTATTACCAAGAGCGGGATTTATCAGGCGCTATTTTAGAGGCGATTATTGCGACGCCTGACATGGATGAGCAAAAGCTAGCAGACAAGCTTTACGAGATTTCAGCGGAGAATTTTGGTCGCAGAGTCTATGAGTTTTATCTAGATTTGACTATTTCCAAAGACTTCCATAACGAGCTCAGCCCAGAGGAAAGTGCTGCCAAGCGTCTGGCCAAGACAGTGGCCTATCTGCCTGGAAAAGTCATTTCTCTTCCAATCAATGGCTCCGTTCGTATCCTCAAAGCTTCGAGTAAGCAAGTGAAAAAAATCAGGAATATTACTAAATTATTAGAATAGAAATATGCCTTGCATCATTGTGGCAATAGCTATTTATGCAAGGTTTTGTTTAAAAATAGAGGAGAAATCTTATGAAAAAATATCTCAAACAGTTGCCGTGGTTGCTTTTGTTCTATGGCATTGTCGTTGGTTCGGGCTTGATTTGGGAACAAATTTGGCAATATTTTATAAATAATACAGAAAGTATGGAAAGCGATTTGAGCTGGCTTTCTAATCTTAATTTATTTTATTATGCTGTGCTGCTTCCTTTGATTGGCGCAGTGATTGTTTATATAAATACTCGGATGCAAGGTTTTTCACTGCCCTTTCTTCTTTTGATTCCAGGGGTTCAGTATTATTACTTATTCAAAAACTTTTTTGACGGACTTTTTTACTCAGGAGACAAGATTTATAATCCAATCACTTCCACGCTTTATAATGCTAGGGATATTCATGTCTTGTTATTCCTTTCTTTGGGAGGAATGCTGCTGGCAGAGCAATACCGTAAAAAACGTCAAGTTGCCACTTTGAGTCAAGAGGCTCTAAATCGTTTTTCTGGTTTTGATGGTCAATAGCTCTTGCAAATTTCTCCAATCGTGCTATAATGTTTTCTAGAGACAAATCACCTGCAGGAAATCTTTTAGAGAGCGCGTGGAGCTGGGAATCGCGTAGAGGATGCAGTTGGGACTACTCTATTAGCTTTTATGCAAACATAAAACGGTGGCTACGTTAGAGCCGATTCGAGGTGTGAGTCTTTCGACTTGCATAAATGAAGGTGGAACCACGTTGCGACGTCCTTTTTGGATGTCGTTTTTCTTTTGTCAGAAGGAGGGAGAATGGTGCTTTATATGATTGGCGGATCGCCTTGTAGTGGGAAGTCAACAATTGCTTCACTTCTTGCTAGACAGTATCAGCTGCTTCATATCAAACTGGATGATTTGGTAGACGAGATGATGAGTCAAGCAAGTGCAGACTCACAGCCGATTTGCCTTCTTAGACAGGACAGAAATCCGGAACAAATCTGGATGAGAAATCCAGAAGAGATGGCAGATGAAGAATGGCGCTTTTATGAAGAGATTTTTCCTTATGTAAAATCTTACTTGATAAAAAATCAAGATAGACCTCTCTTGGTGGAGGGGGCAGGACTTTTGCCTCACTTGGTAAAGGAGCTTGAATGCCCAGTGCCCTCTTATCTATGCTTGACTCCGACAGCTGATTTTCAGAAAAAGCATTATAGACAGAGAGAATGGGTTCCTTATGTCTTAGAGGGAACAACCAATCCTGAGCAAGCTTTTGAAAACTGGATGCAGCGAGACATTCTTTTTGCTCAAATGGTTCGGAAGGAAGCGGTGAGACTAGGCTATTCTAGCCTCATAACAGATGGTAGTCAATCAGAAAAGCAGACTGCGGAAGAGATTGCTCGAATCTTTAAATTGTCCAATATAAATAGAATAGATATTAAAGGAGAAAACTCATGATTAAGATTACTTTCCCAGATGGCGCTGTTCGTGAATTCGAATCTGGCGTTACAACTTTTGAAATTGCTCAATCTATCAGCAATTCCCTAGCTAAAAAAGCTTTGGCTGGTAAATTCAATGGCAAATTGATTGATACGACTCGTGCTATCACTGAAGATGGTGCTATTGAAATCGTGACACCTGACCACGAAGATGCTTTAGATATCTTGCGTCACTCTGCAGCCCACTTGTTTGCGCAAGCAGCTCGCCGTCTTTTCCCAGATATTCACTTGGGCGTTGGTCCTGCCATTCAGGATGGTTTCTACTACGATACAGATAATGAAGCAGGGCAAATTTCAAATGAAGACCTGCCTCGTATCGAAGAAGAAATGAAGAAAATCGTCAAAGAAAACTTCCCGTCCATCCGTGAGGAAGTGACCAAGGATGAGGCCCGTGAAATTTTCAAAAACGATCCTTACAAGTTGGAATTGATTGAAGAGCACTCAGAAGACGAGGGCGGTTTGACCATCTACCGTCAGGGTGAATATGTGGATCTCTGCCGTGGGCCTCATGTCCCATCAACTGGTCGTATCCAAATCTTCCACCTCTTGAATGTGGCTGGAGCATACTGGCGCGGGAACAGCGACAATGCTATGATGCAGCGGGTCTATGGTACTGCTTGGTTTGACAAGAAAGACCTGAAGAAATATCTGCAAATGCGGGAAGAAGCTAAAGAACGCGACCACCGTAAGTTAGGTAAAGAACTGGATCTCTTCATGATTTCACAAGAAGTGGGTCAAGGCTTGCCATTCTGGCTGCCAAACGGTGCGACGGTCCGTCGCGAGTTGGAGCGCTACATCGTTGACAAAGAGTTGGCTTCAGGCTACCAACACGTCTACACTCCGCCTTTGGCCTCTGTGGAGCTTTATAAGACTTCTGGTCACTGGGAGCACTACCAGGAGGATATGTTCCCAACCATGGATATGGGTGATGGAGAAGAGTTTGTTCTTCGTCCTATGAACTGTCCTCACCACATCCAAGTCTACAAACACCACGTTCATTCTTACCGTGAGCTTCCAATCCGTATTGCTGAGATTGGCATGATGCACCGCTACGAAAAATCTGGTGCCCTGACTGGTCTTCAACGTGTACGTGAAATGTCCTTGAACGATGGTCACCTCTTTGTTACTCCTGAACAAATCCAAGAAGAATTCCAGCGTGCGCTGCAGTTGATTATCGACGTTTATGCCGACTTCAACTTGACAGAATATCGTTTCCGTCTGTCTCTTCGTGACCCTCAAGATACTCACAAGTACTTTGACAACGATGAGATGTGGGAAAATGCCCAAACCATGCTGCGAGCAGCCTTGGACGAAATGGGTGTGGACTACTTTGAGGCAGAAGGAGAAGCAGCTTTCTACGGTCCGAAACTCGATATCCAGGTTAAAACAGCCCTTGGAAATGAGGAAACTCTGTCAACTATCCAGCTGGACTTTCTCTTGCCAGAGCGTTTTGACCTCAAGTATGTTGGAGCTGATGGTGAAGAGCATCGCCCAGTTATGATTCACCGTGGGGTTATCTCAACGATGGAGCGCTTCACAGCTATCTTGATTGAAAATTACAAGGGTGCCTTCCCGACTTGGCTGGCTCCGCATCAAGTGACTTTGATTCCTGTTTCTAACGAAGCCCATATTGACTATGCTTGGCAAGTAGCTAAGAAGCTGCGCGACAAGGGTGTTCGTGCTGATGTGGATGAGCGTAATGAAAAAATGCAGTACAAGATTCGTGCCTCACAAACTAGCAAGATTCCTTATCAGCTCATCGTTGGTGATAAGGAAGTAGAAGACGGGACTGTCAATGTCCGCCGCTACGGTCAAAAAGAAACACATACAATACCAGTAGACGAATTTGTAGAGCAAATCTTAGCAGACATTGCTAGCAAATCACGCCTTGAAAAGTAGAACTCATTGGATAGCGATTAAACCCGAGCAATTAGCTCGGGTTTTATTGTTTTCTATCTGTAGGTAGAAACTTCTTTAACTAATTATGTTAGCAAGTTTAATCTTAATTCAAGTATTTATCCACATAATCATCAAAATCAGGATACTCATTTCGGTTCATGGCATAGAGCATTTCCCCATAGAGAGGGTCACTAGACGGGTCATCAGGTTCTAGAAGAGTAGCTATTTTCATATCATCATCTGGGAAAAGGATGGTGTAGTGATAGGTGTCGCTGACAGTGATACTGTAATATTTGGTATTATCTTGGTAGCCTGACTTATCTATCTTATAGTGAAATTCTTTATCGCCTAGCTTGCCTGTTTTGTCATTGAAGACAATGTCAATGTCCTCTCCGTTTGCTTTCTGAGCCTTCCATTTTCCCTGAAAGCTAGCGTACTGACTGCAGGCACTGAGAAAGATTAGTGTTAAGAAAGTGGTGAAAAGCAATGTCAGTTTTTTCATATCGTTCTCCTTGTCTATCCTTTGATATTATTCTACCACAAATATTAAAAATAAAAAAGCTGAGTTGGCAAAACTCAACTTTTAGAAAGTAGTTCTGTATTTGAGCTACTTATTCTGCAGCTTGAGCCCAGTGTTGGGATAGCTTGCGCGAGAAGCTGGAAATAGCGAAGTTAATCAGGAAATAGATGGCTGCTACTAGTAGGTAGAGCGCGAAGACTTGTTCAGCTTCAAAATAGCGTCCCATCAGAATTTGAGCAGAACCAAAAAGTTCTTGGAGCGCAATAACAGAATAGAGAAGGCTAGTATCTTTAATCACTGTGACAAACTGAGAAATGATGGCTGGCAGCATTTTCCGAATAGCCTGAGGTAGGATGATATAACGCAGAATCTGAAACTGAGTAAATCCTTGAGATAGGCCAGCTTCAGTCTGACCTGGGTCAATGGCATTAAGGCCGCCCCGGATAATTTCTGCCAAAGCAGCAGAAGTAAAGACAGTGAAGCTGATGATACCGGCTGGCGTTGACTTAATCTGAAAGACTAAAAAGATGGTGAAAATCCAGAGCAGATTGGGTACATTACGGACAAATTCGATGTAAATGCTGGCAATCAGCTTGAGCAGTTTATTTTTTCCATTTCGCATGACGGCTAGAATAGTTCCAAAAATCATCGATAGGACAATGGAAATGAAAGAAATTTGCAGTGTCAGCCAGAGCCCCTTAAGGATAAAGAGGAGGTTGTTTGCGGTTAAGACTTTTAAAATATTTTCCATAGAGACCTCCTTAGATGCTGTAAGCTTGTTTATTGGCTTCCTCTACCCTACGTCCCCAGCTGGCGATTGGGAAGCAAAGGAGGAAGTAGAGCAGAGCTGCTCCGGCAAAGGCTGGGATGTAGTTGGAGTTCAGAGCAGACCAAGACTTGGTTACGAACATCAGATCCATACCAGAGATAATAGCGACGGTAGAAGTGTTTTTTATCAGATTGACGACCTGATTGATTAGCGGTGGCAGGATAATCCGAAAAGCTTGGGGCAGGATGATGTATCGCATGGTTTCGACATAGGTAAAGCCCTGAGATAGTGCAGCTTCAGTCTGTCCGCGAGGAATGGACTGGATACCTGAGCGGATAACTTCAGCGATATAAGCACCGTGGTACAGTCCTACACAGAGAACCGCAGTCCAATAGATTGAAGGCATGATGGTGTAATTACTAACTAGCGGAAGACCGTAAAAGACAATCACAAATTGCACTAAGAGCGGTGTATTCTGATAAAACTCAACAAAAACACGAGCTAGGCCACGTAGAACTTTATGCTTACCTGTGCTGATAGCTCCAAAGAAAATCCCTAGTAAAAGAGCCAAGATCAGGGCACCGATAGAAATGGCTAAGGTAAAGAGGAATCCTTGGAAAAACTTGCCAAAGTCCGTAAAGTAGGCCTGCCAAGAAGAAATACTAAAACTCATGGGGTCTCCTTTCTAATCATCTGTTGAAGCAGATGGTTTTAAATCATATTTGTCATAAAGTTTCTGCAGACTGCCGTTTTCCTTCCATTTAGAGATTAGGCCATCTACATAGTCATTCAATTGAGTATTGGATTTTTTTGTTACCACACCGTAATCGGCTTTTTTGAAGCTGTAATCCAGAATGTTTGACTTGGAACTTACATAACCAGTCAGGATGGACTTATCAACAGAAATAGCATCAATACGGTGAGCTCGCAAGGAAACAGCAAGTTCCGGGTAGGAGCCTAACTCCACATATTTGAAGTTGAGTTTTTTCTCTTGGGCGATTTCTTCTAGCAAGGTTTGGGTGATAGAGCCTTGGACGACGCCGATAGTCTTGTTATTCAAGTCCTTGACGTCTGTAATTTTGCTGGATTTATTAACTAAAAAACCAGAAGCATCAGTGTAGTAAGGGGTTGTAAAATTATAGATTTCCTTACGCTCTTCTGTGATAGTAAAGGTCGCAATGACCATGTCAATTTGTCCGTTATCCAGAAGTGGTCCGCGTGTTTGTGCGGTAACTGGAACGTAGTTGATTTTGACGCCTAGTTCTTTAGCAATCTTCTTTGCAATATCGATTTCTAAGCCGCTGTATGTATTGCTATCAGGATTGAGGTAACCAAAGTTAGGTACATCCTGCTTGACACCGACATTGAGGACACCGCGTTTTTGGATGGCCTTGACCTGTTGGCTGGTACTGGAATCAGCTTGTGCAGGAACAGCATTAATAAAGCCTAGAGTCAGAAGGAGTAAGAGTAGGCTGATGAGTATTTTTTTAAGTTTCATAGGTCTTCTCCTTTTTAAGAAAGCACGTTATCACTCTCATGGTTGATAATTTTACTGAGAAACTGCTTAGCGCGAGGTTCGGTAGGATTGTCAAAGAAAGCATCAACATCAGTAGTATCCACCAGCACTTCGCCGTCTGCCATGAAGATAATGCGGTCAGCTACCTCACGGGCAAAGCCCATTTCGTGTGTAACCACAATCATGTTCATGCCGTCTTTGGCTAATTTTTGCATAACAGCCAGAACATCACCGATTGTTTCAGGGTCTAGGGCAGAAGTCGGTTCATCAAAGAGCAGGAGCTCAGGGTGCATAGCTAAACCGCGGGCAATGGCAATCCTTTGCTTTTGTCCACCGGACAGCATGCCTGGGTAAGAGTCTTTCTTGTCCCACATGTTGACAAATTCTAGATATTTTTGAGCGATTTTTTTAGCCTCTTGTTTATCCATTCCTAGAACTTTAATAGGAGCCAAGGTAACATTTTCTAACACCGTTTTGTGGGGGTAAAGATTAAAGTGTTGAAAGACCATTCCAACTTCTTTGCGTAAGTTAACCAGATCTTTGGCAGCAGTGTTTGCGACCTCGTGGCCATTGACGATCAAGCTTCCCTGATCAATACCTTCTAAAGCGTTGATTGTACGGATAAGAGTAGATTTTCCTGAGCCAGATGGTCCCAGCAGTACAACTACTTGCCCTTTTTCAAAACTGAGATTGATATTGCGCAGAGCATGGTAGTCTCCGTAATACTTTTCGACATTTTTAAATTCAACTAAAGCCATATCTTTCTCCTTTGTGTTAGATAATATGACATAGATTTTACCATAGAATAAATAAACTGTCAAACTGAATAAAAATGACTATTTTTATTCAGAGAGAAATTTTTTTGATGAGAATCGTCCATTTTCTACAAATGTGGAATAAAAATGGCTTGAATTAGTGTTTTTTAAGAAAACTTTGGTATAATAAGACTAGATAAATAAATAAAATTGGATTGGGAGTCTAGCTAGGCAAACTAGATTGCCTTTTGCACGTTTTGATGCAGGACGACTTAGCTGACTATGTCACAACTTTTCTATCATGGAGTTGATTCAATCCCAATCTTATGTTAAGGTGAACATATGAAGAAAATATTAGTTGTAGATGATGAGAAACCAATCTCAGATATTATTAAGTTTAATATGGCCAAAGAAGGCTATGAGGTTTTGACTGCCTTTGATGGTAAGGAAGCCTTGGAAATGTTTGAGGCAGAACAGCCAGACATCTTGATTCTGGACTTGATGCTGCCAGAAGTGGACGGACTGGAAGTTGCTAGGACTATTCGTAAGACTAGTAATGTGCCGATTATTGTATTGTCTGCTAAGGACAGTGAGTTTGACAAGGTTATCGGCCTTGAAATCGGTGCAGATGACTATGTGACAAAACCTTTCTCAAATCGTGAGCTGCAGGCGCGTGTCAAGGCACTTCTTCGTCGGGCAGACCTTGTTGTGGAAAACCAAGTAGAAGAAAGTGGCCCGAACGAGCTGACCATTGGGGAACTACAGATTTTGCCAGATGCTTTTGTTGCTAAGAAGCATGGCAAGGAGCTGGAGCTGACCCACCGTGAGTTTGAGTTGCTTCACCATTTGGCGACACATATTGGCCAGGTAATGACACGTGAGCATTTACTGGAAACGGTATGGGGCTATGACTATTTTGGTGATGTCCGTACAGTAGATGTGACGATCCGCCGCCTGCGTGAAAAGATCGAAGATACGCCAAGCCGGCCTGAGTATATCTTGACTCGCCGCGGAGTTGGCTATTATATGAGAAATAATGATTGAAGCAATTAAACAATTTGTGATTTCGGCGGATTTTGTCTTTGCTATCATTATTATTGGCTTCATTGTAGTTGTGGCTCTGCTTTTACTGGAAAATCGCCGTGATAACCAAAAGCTGGTACAGCTTAATCAAAAGGTTAAAGATTTGATTGCAGGTGACTATTCTGAAGTGCTGGACATGCAAGGGAGTCCAGAAATCACAGATATGACCAACAGTATCAATGATCTATCAGAGGTCATTCGACTGACACATGAAAACCTTGAGCAAGAAACTAAACGCCTTTCCAGTATCCTGTCCTATATGACAGATGGCGTGCTTGCGACCAACCGCCGGGGGCAGATTATCACTATCAACGATATGGCAACCAAGCAGTTGGGAGTTAAGAGAGATGAGGTCCAAAATATGAGTATTTTGGATCTGCTTTCGATTTCAGACGAGTATGATTTGCGGGATCTGATTACCAATGTTCCTGAACTGACGATAGATTCTCAGGATGAAAATGGTGAGTACTTGAGCTTGCGGGTTCGCTTTGCCTTGGTAAGGCGGGAGTCGGGCTTCATTTCTGGTTTGGTAGCTGTCTTGCATGATACGACAGAGCAGGACAAGGAAGAGCGGGAGCGTCGCCTCTTTGTCTCCAACGTCAGCCATGAGTTACGGACTCCGCTGACCAGTGTTAAGTCCTATCTGGAAGCCTTGGATGAGGGAGCCTTGTCTGAGCCAGTCGCACCGGACTTTGTCAAGGTATCGCTCAATGAAACCAACCGCATGATGCGGATGGTGACGGACTTGCTTAGTCTGTCCCGTATCGACAATGAGACCAGTCATCTGGAAGTGGAGCTGACGAATTTCACAGCCTTTATCACCTTTATCCTCAATCGCTTTGACAAGATAAAAAATCAAGACGAAACCAAGAAATACGAGATTATCCGTGATTATCCGATAACACCGATTTGGGTGGAGATTGATACAGATAAGCTGACTCAGGTGATTGATAATATCATGAACAATGCCATCAAGTATTCGCCAGATGGTGGAACCATTACTGTTTCCATCAAGACAACTGATGAGCAGTTGATTCTTTCGATTGCAGATGAGGGACTGGGGATTCCCAAGCAGGATCTGCCTAAGATTTTTGATCGCTTTTATCGAGTGGACAAGGCACGCAGTCGCGCACAGGGTGGAACAGGTCTGGGGCTGGCTATTGCCAAAGAAATTATCAAGCAGCATCAGGGCTTTATCTGGGCTAAGAGTGAGTATGGTGTGGGCTCGACCTTTACCATTGTCTTGCCTTATGAGAATGATGGCGTCCGGGATGACGACTGGGATAATGAAGATATATAGAAAGTAAACATGACTAAAGGATTTCAATACAGTATTCTGGCGTCAGGATCAAGCGGTAACTGTTTCTATCTGGAAACAGACAAAAAGCGGATTCTGGTTGACGCTGGCTTATCAGGCAAGAAAATTACGAGCTTGTTGGGCGAAATTGGCCGCAAGCCTGAGGATTTGGATGCCATTTTAGTGACTCATGAGCACAAGGACCACATTCATGGCGTTGGAGTGTTGGCCCGCAAGTATCATCTGGATATTTATGCTAATGAGGCCACTTGGAAGGCTATGGAAAAGGACTTGGGCAAGCTGGATGCTAGTCAAAAGCATATCTTTGAATTGGGCAAGACCAAGACCTTTGGAGACTTGGATGTGGAGAGCTTTGGTGTCAGTCATGACGCAGCTTGTCCACAATTTTACCGCTTCATGAAGGATGACAAAAGCTTTGTCATGCTGACGGATACGGGCTATGTCAGTGACCGGATGGCTGGGATTATCGAAAATGCCGATGGTTACCTGATTGAGAGCAACCATGATATTGAAATACTCCGCAGCGGTGCCTATCCTTGGAGTCTCAAGCAGCGGATTTTGTCGGATATGGGCCACCTGTCCAATGAAGATGGAGCAGAGACTATGATTCGGACGCTTGGCAATCGCACCAAACGAATCTATCTGGGCCATCTCAGTAAGGAAAACAATATCAAGGAATTGGCCCACATGACTATGGTCAATCAACTGGCTCAAGCCGATATGGCAGTCGGCCACGACTTCCAGGTCTATGATACCTCGCCTGATACGGCGACGCCTTTGACGAGTATTTAAACACCAGACCGAAAGGTTTGGTTTTCTTGCTCTAGTGTGGTATCCATTAAATATTTAAAAAGCAACGGTTTTATTTTGTAAAGGAGCTTGTATGCGGCCAATTTACTTTGTGGTAGGTCTATTATCTTTAGGGGTGGGAGTTTTGGGGATTTTTCTGCCTCTCCTGCCGACGACGCCATTTCTTCTCTTGTCCATTGCCTGCTTTTCGCGCAGTTCCAAGCGCTTTGAGAAGTGGCTTTATCATACAAAGATGTACCAGACCTATGTGGCGGATTTTCGAGAGACGGGAACGATTGCCAAGGAGCGAAAGAAAAAGATTATCGTTTCCATCTATATCTTGATGGGGATTTCCATTTTTCTAGCGCCTATTATTTGGGTTAAGATTGGACTGTTGGGTCTGACCGTTTTTATCACCTATTATTTGTTTAAAGTAATTCCGGATAAGGAATAGAAATCACTGTCAGCAGGTGCGTTTGCGCCTGTTTTTTGTTATAATAGAGACTGTATATCTTTGGAAAGGAAAAGGTATCATGCTGCTTATCTGACTGAAGTCAGCATGATATAAAATAGTAATGGAAAATTTGAAAAAAGCATTGCTGGAGCAGTTTGACTTGGTTTTCTCTGATGAGACCTTGTTGGAAACGGCTTTTACTCATACGAGCTATGCCAATGAGCACCGCCTCTTAAAAATTTCACACAATGAACGCTTGGAATTTTTAGGAGACGCTGTTCTGCAACTGATTATTTCGGAGTATCTTTATACCAAGTATCCTAAGAGACCAGAAGGTGATCTATCTAAGTTGCGTTCCATGATTGTTCGGGAGGAGAGCCTGGCAGGCTTTGCCCGAGATTGTCAGTTTGATCAGTTTATCAAGCTGGGACGCGGTGAGGAGAAGTCTGGCGGCCGGAATCGTGATACGATTTTAGGAGATTTGTTTGAGGCCTTTTTAGGCGCTTTGCTCTTAGATAAGGGTGTGGAAGCAGTCAAAAGCTTTCTCTATCAAGTCATGATTCCCAAGGTGGAAGCGGGAGATTTTGAGCGGGTGACGGACTATAAGACCAAGCTGCAAGAGTTGCTGCAGATTAATGGTGATGTGGAAATCGCCTATCAGGTTGTCTCTGAAACAGGGCCGGCTCATGCCAAAAATTTCGAGGTGGCTGTTCTCATCAATGGCCGCAAGTCCGGTCAAGGCCAGGGGCGTTCTAAAAAGCTGGCCGAGCAGGAAGCTGCTAAAAACGCATTTGAAAAGGAAAGTTCTTCATGTTTTTAAAGGAAATTGAAATTCAGGGCTTCAAGTCATTTGCTGATAAGACTAAAGTTGTCTTTGATCAGGGAGTGACAGCGGTTGTTGGGCCAAACGGTTCCGGCAAGTCCAATATTACAGAGAGCCTGCGCTGGGCCTTGGGAGAGTCCAGTGTGAAAAGTCTGCGGGGCGGCAAGATGCCCGATGTGATTTTTGCGGGAACAGAAACCCGCAAGCCACTTAATTACGCATCCGTGGTAGTGGTTCTGGACAACAGTGACCAATTTATCAAGGATGCTGCCAATGAGATTCGAGTGGAGCGTCACATTTACCGCAGCGGTGACAGTGAGTATAAGATTGACGGCAAAAAAGTCCGTCTGCGCGATGTCCACGATCTCTTCATGGATACTGGGCTGGGACGAGATTCCTTCTCCATCATTTCCCAGGGGAAGGTCGAGGAAATCTTCAACAGCAAGCCAGAGGAACGTCGGGCAATCTTTGAAGAAGCTGCTGGAGTGCTTAAGTATAAGACACGTCGTAAAGAAACGGAAAGCAAGCTTAGTCAAACTCAGGATAATCTGGATCGACTGGAAGACATTATCTACGAGCTGGAGAGCCAGGTCAAGCCCTTGGAGAAGCAGGCTGAAACTGCTAAGCGCTTCTTGAGTCTGGATGGCCAGCGCCGAGAGCTTTACTTGGATGTTTTGGTCGCTCAGCTGACAGCTAACAAGGAAAGACTGACTCAGGCTGAAGAAGATTTAAGGAATATCCAGCAGGAGCTGGCAGCCTACTATAGCAAGCGCGATGAACTGGAAGTTGAAAACCAAACCTTGAAGGCCAAGCGCCATGAGCTCAATCAAACTTTGTCTGATGATCAAGCTAGTTTGCTGGAATTGACCCGCTTAATCAGTGATTTGGAGCGTCAGATTGACCTTTCTAAGTTGGAGTCCAGTCAGGCAGCGACGAGCCGTCGGGAAAATGAAGAACGTGTGGCTGCTTTGTCAGAAAAACTGGCTCAGATAGAAAGCAACATAGAGGACAAGCAGGCTGAATTGAGCCAAATAGCTGCCAAACTGACTGACAATGAGGAGTCTATCGCTGCTTTGGAAGCAGAATTAGCAGACTTTTCAGATGATCCAGACCAGCTGATTGAACATCTGCGTGAGCAGTATGTCAAGCTCATGCAGGAAGAGGCAAATCTTTCTAATGACTTGACCTCTCTGGAGAGTCAGCTGGCTAGCGAGCTTAAACTAGCTGAGAGCAAGAAGGCAGACTATGCTAAATTGCAAGGAGATTTGGAAGCTAGTCAGACTCAGGAGCAGGCTGGTTTGGAGGAGTTGGAAATTGCTCGCCAAGCCCTCAAGAATCTACTAGCAGACTACCAAAGTCAGGTTCAGTTGGTAGAGAAGCTAGAGGCTGATTATAAGCATCAGCGGACTAAGATGTTTGAGCTTTTGGACGACCTCAAAAACAAGCAAGCACGTTCCAATAGTTTGGAGGCCATTCTTAAAAATCACAGTAATTTCTATGCTGGTGTTAAGAGTGTGCTGCAGGAAACTGACCGTCTGGGTGGCATTGTTGGAGCAGTTAGCGAAAAACTCAGCTTTGACCCCCACTATCAGACTGCGCTGGAAATTGCCTTGGGAGCCAGCAGTCAGAATATCATCGTGGAAGATGAGGCGGCTGCGACTCGGGCTATCGAATTTCTGAAGAAAAATCGGGCTGGCCGGGCAACCTTCCTGCCTTTAACAACCATCAAGCCGCGTCAGCTGCCTGACCATAACCGTGCTACGATTGAAAAAAGTGCTGGTTTTCTGGGACTGGCTTCTTCCTTGGTCAGCTATGAATCTTCATTAGACAGTATTTTTCAAAATCTGCTGGGGACGACCGCTATTTTTGATACAGTGGAGCATGCCCGATCAGCAGCTCGCCAAGTGCGCTATCAGGTTCGCATGGTGACTTTGGATGGGACGGAGCTTCGGACTGGCGGTTCTTATGCCGGTGGTGCCAACCGCAATAACAATACTATCTTTATCAAGCCGGAGCTAGATGCTCTGCTTGAAGAGATTAAGCAGAAAAATGTCAGCTTGAAAGAGCAGGAAGAAGCAGTGCAAATTCTGCAAAACCAGCTAAGTCAGGCTAAGCAGGTATTGGAACAAATCAAGACAGACGGTGAGCAGGCTCGCTTGGCTGAACAAAAGGCTAATCTAGCCTACGAACAGTTAGCCAAGCGCGTAGAAGAACTCACAAGTCTGAAAAATCTACAGGAACAGGAGTTGGCTGGTCAGTCTGGTTTGGATATTTCAGAAGAGAAAGACCGACTGCAGACCCGCTTGACTGAGATTGAGCAAGAAAAAGCAGACATCACTGCAGAAATAGAGCAGGTTAAGTCGAACAAAGATGCAGTTCAGGCTCGTTTTGACAAGCTTTCCTCTCGTCTAGCTGAACTCAAGCTCCAGCGAACAGAGTTGACCTCCAACCAACGCTTTGAAAAGAATGACTTGGAGCGTCTGTCCGAGGAAAAAGCCAGCCTTGCAAAAGAGCAGGCGACCTTGGAGCTCTTGATGGAGCAAAAGGAGCAGTCCAGCCTGCAAAAGGTGGATATTACAATCCTGGAAGAGCAATTAGAGACCGCCAAGCAAGAAAAGACTGAGCTGGATCAAAGACTGATTCGTCTGAAATTTGAGATTGAAGATTTAGAAGGTCAGTCTGACGATATTGCCAGTCGTTTGGAGCAAGCCCGCCATCAAAATGAAGAATTGATTCGTCGGCAAGCCAAGGCAGAGGCAGAAAAGGATAAGCTCATGGATGTCATGCGCCGTCTGGCAAGCAATCTGACAGATGACTATCAGATGAGTTTCGAAGAAGCAAGCAGCCAGGCTCGTCCGTTAGAAAGTTTGCCAGCTGCTGAAAGCCAGGTGAAGGATTTGGAAAAAGCCATTCGAGCTTTAGGTCCGGTCAATCTGGAAGCAGTTGAGCAGTTTGAAGAAGTCAGCAACCGTTTGAACTTCCTCAACGAGCAACGAGACGATGTCCTATCAGCCAAAAATCTGCTCTTAGAGACGATTGAAGAGATGAATGACGAAGTCAAGGAACGCTTTAAATCAACCTTTGAAGCCATTCGTGAAAGCTTTAAGGTGACTTTCCGTCAGATGTTTGGCGGTGGTTCTGCAGACCTGATATTGACGGAGGGAGACTTGCTGACGGCAGGTGTAGAAATCTCCGTGCAGCCACCCGGCAAGAAAATCCAGTCGCTTAATCTGATGAGCGGTGGCGAGAAGGCCTTGTCAGCTTTGGCTCTGCTCTTCTCTATCATCCGCGTTAAGACCATTCCTTTTGTCATCTTGGACGAGGTCGAAGCAGCGCTGGACGAGGCCAATGTTAAACGCTTTGGGGATTACCTCAATCGATTTGACAAGGACAGTCAATTCATCGTGGTTACTCACCGTAAGGGAACCATGTCAGCTGCAGACTCTATTTACGGAGTTACTATGCAGGAGTCTGGTGTTTCCAAGATTGTCTCGGTCAAGTTAAAAGATTTAGAAAGAATGTAACATGAGTATAAAATTAGTAGCAACGGATATGGACGGCACCTTTTTAGACAGTAAAGGTCAGTTTGATATGGACCGTCTCAAGCAAGTTTTGACTCGCTTCAAAGAAAAAGATATGTACTTTGCCGTAGCCAGCGGACGGGGCCTCTTGTCGCTGGAAAAGCTGTTTGAGGAAGTGCGCAATGAGATTATTTTTATTGCTGAAAACGGCAGTTTAGTTGAGTTTCACGGCGAGGATCTCTATGAAGCAACCATGCCTCGGGACTTTTATCTCAAGGTTTTTGATAAGCTGCAGGAATCTCCCTATGTCAATGTCAATGAGCTGCTTTTGACAGGCAAACGTGCCTGCTATGTCTTGGAGACTGTGGATCCGACCTATCTTTCCTTCAGTGCTCATTATAATGAAAACATTCAAAGAGTAGCTAGCCTGGCTGATATCGACGATGATATTTTCAAGTTTACGACCAATTTTGCTGAGGACCAAGTCGCAGCTGGTGAAGCTTGGGTCAATGAGAATATCGATGGAGTCAAGGCCATGACAACTGGCTACAAGTCCATTGACATCGTTCTGGACCATGTGGATAAGGGGGTTGCCATTGTCGAGCTGGCCAAGAAGCTAGACATAGATCTTTCTCAGGTTATGGTTTTTGGTGATAATCTCAACGATTTGCACATGATGCAGGTGGCTGGCTATCCGATTGCGACTGAAAATGCTCGCCCTGAGATTTTAGAAGTCGCCAAGGAAGTCATCGGTCACCATGATGCTCAGTCGGTTATCACTTACATGGAGGGATTATAATGGCAGATATAAAACTGATTGCTCTGGACTTGGATGGAACTCTCCTGACTTCAGACAAGAAGATTTCTGAGCGAAATTTAGCAACTCTAAAAGCAGCTCAGGCCAAGGGAGTTAAGGTAGTTCTGACGACTGGTCGTCCCCTTAAGGCCATGGACTTTTTCCTGCATGAGCTTGGGACAGACGGTCGAGAGGATGAGTTCACCATTACTTTTAATGGTGGTCTTGTTCAGCGCAATACTGGAGAAATCCTTGATAAAACAGTCTTTTCTTATGATGATGTAGCCCGGATTTACGAGGAAACAGACAAGCTCCATATCCCTCTTGATGCTATCTGTGAAGGATTTGTCTATCAGATCCAGTCAGACCAAGACTCGCTTTATGCTCAGTTCAATCCTGCTCTAACTTTTGAATCTATTGATTTCAGTGATTTGTCCAGCCAGCAGACTTACAATAAATGTGTCACTGCTTATGCTCAAGAACCACTGGATGCGGCTATTGAGCAAATTTCACCGGAATTATTTGAGCGCTATGAGATTTTCAAATCTAGAGAAATGCTGCTGGAGTGGTCCCCTAAAAATGTCCATAAGGCCAATGGTTTGGAGAAACTGATTGCCCATTTAGGCATTGAGAGAAGTCAGGTCATGGCTTGTGGCGATGAAGCCAACGATCTGTCTATGATTGAGTGGGCTGGTCTGGGAGTGGCCATGCAGAATGCAGTAGCTGTCGTTAAAGAAGCAGCCAATGTGGTGACACCTATGACCAATGATGAGGATGCAGTGGCTTGGGCTATTGAAGAATATGTACTAAAGGAGGATTAGCTGATGGGATTATTTGACCGCCTTTTTGGCCGAAAAAAACAAGAACCGCCGATTGAAGAAGTTGTCAAGGAAGCATTGGAAAACATTGACGAGCTTGAAGAAGAAACAGCGCCTGCTCCAGAAGCAGGAGAAAATCTTGAAGCGGAAGCTATTCAGTCCTACCAGGGCGAGCAGCAACTTGATGATCAAATTTCGGATACAAAAGATAGTTTTGCTGATGTTGAAGAGCCAGCATATCAAGCTATCCAAGAAGAAAGCAAGGAGCCAGAGCATGAAAGAGAAATTATTACAGAAAATCAAGAAGTGGCTCAAGGAGCAACTCAGACTGAAGAAACTCTAGAAGAGCACCAGTCTGAAAGTGTTGACGAAATAGTAGAAAATTTTGTTGAACAAGCGGATCTTTCGGATGAAGCATCATCTCATACCGAGCATGAAGCAGCTTCTTATGACGAGGTAGCAACTGATTCAAATAATGAGTTCGAGCCAGAAACAGAAGCTGAGTCACTAACAGAATCAGAACAGGTCGACCAAGTAGCTGATGTAGCTGAAGAATCAGAAGCAGCCGCTACAGAAGACCATGCTGAACTTCCTCAAGAGGAATCCACTCAGGAAAAATATGACCGCAGCCTAAAGAAAACTCGGACAGGATTTGGAGCACGGCTTAATGCCTTCTTTGCTAATTTCCGCTCGGTAGATGAAGGGTTCTTCGAAGACTTGGAAGAGCTGCTCATCACTAGTGATGTAGGGGTTCAAGTGGCTTCCAGTCTGACTGAGGAACTACGCTATGAAGCTCGTCTGGAAAATGCTAAAAAACCAGCTGCTCTGCGCCAGCTGATTATTGAAAAATTGGTGGACATTTATGAGAAAGATGGCCGCTTTAATGAAAAAATCAATTTCCAAAACGGTTTGACTGTCATGCTCTTTGTTGGGGTCAACGGAGTCGGTAAGACCACCTCTATCGGTAAACTAGCCTATAAGTATAAACAACAAGGCAAGAAAGTCATGTTGGTAGCAGCAGATACATTCCGAGCTGGAGCGGTGGCTCAGTTGGCTGAATGGGGCCGGCGCGTGGATGTTCCAGTAGTGACGGGACCTGAGAAGAGCGATCCTGCCAGCGTCGTATATGACGGTATGGAGCGCGCTCAGGCAGAGCAGGTTGATGTTCTTATGATTGACACGGCTGGCCGCCTGCAAAATAAGGACAACCTCATGGCAGAGCTAGAGAAAATTGGCCGTATTATTAAGCGAGTGGATCCAGAAGCACCACATGAAACTTTCCTAGCTCTCGATGCTTCAACTGGTCAGAATGCTCTGGTTCAGGCCAAGGAATTTTCTAAAATAACTCCAGTCACAGGAATTGTACTGACGAAGATCGATGGGACTGCTCGAGGTGGAGTTGTACTAGCCATTCGTCAGGAATTGGATATTCCAGTGAAGCTGATTGGCTTTGGAGAAAAGATTGATGATATCGGTGAGTTTAATTCAGAGAACTTTATGAAAGGCCTGCTTGAAGGCTTGGTATAAGACAAAAAACCAGTACGAGTACTGGTTTTTTTATGAACAATTTTTAAATTTTATTTGTTTGGAGACCACTGCCAGTCAGCTCCAAATTCTCTAAGGAGTTCAAAGGAAGCATTTGGTCCCATAGATCCGACAGGATACTCATGAAGAGGCACTTCGTTGCTATGCCAGAGCTCTTCAATCTGATCAATCAGCTCCCAGCTGGAGCGGACTTCATCCCAGTGGCTGAAGTTAGTTGAGTCATTGTTAAGGACGTCAAAAATTAATTTTTCGTAAGGATCAGGGGAAGCACCGCTAGCTGTTGCGTCTGTTCGATAGTCCAGAGAGAGAGGAGCTAAGCTGAAGCGCTCACCCACCTCTTTGCCATTCATGCTAAGAGAGAAGCCCTCAGTCGGCTGGATATGAATGGTCAGAACATTTGGTGCTAATTCCTCACCAAAGATGGACTCCATCTGCTTGAAGACAATATTGACAAGAGTGCCTTTTTCGGTGAGGCGTTTACCAGTCCGGAAGAAGAAGGGAACATCACGGAAACGCTCGCTATTTACAAAGAAAGCTCCTGAAGCAAAGGTTTCGGTCATTGAGTCAGGATTAACATTAGGTTCGCTCCGGTAGGAGATGTATTTCTTGCCTTTGACTGTGCCAGACTTATACTGGCCGCGGATAAAGAAGCGTTTCAAGTCTTCTTTATTTGGCTGTACCAAGCGCTCAAAAACTTTGACTTTCTCTGCCCGAATGTCCTCTTTGCTGAAGCTTTTTGGCTTGTCCATAGCTAAGAGTGACAGGAGCTGTAAGGTATGATTCTGCACCATATCCCGCAGAGCACCAGACTGGTCATAGTAACCGCCGCGTTCTTCGACGCCTAGCTTTTCAGCAAAGGTAATCTGGACATTGTCAATGTAGTCACGATTCCAGATGTTTTCAAAGATAAGATTGGCAAAGCGGATAGCGAAGATGCTCTGAATCATTTCCTTGCCTAGATAATGGTCAATACGGAAAATCTGCTCTTCATTAAAGGCAGCCAAGAGTTCTTCGTTAAGTTGGCTGGCAGTTGCCAAGTCTGTTCCGAAAGGTTTTTCGACAATCAAACGTTCAAAGCCTTTGCCGTCTACGATGTTTTCAGACTTGAGGTGTTTGGCAATGGTACCGAAAAATTGCGGAGCCATGGACAGAAAGAAGAGTTTGTTGTGCTCGGCTTGGTATTGCTCATTGAGTCGGTTTTGAAGCTTGCGCAGCTCAATGTAGTGCTCGGTATCCTGCACATCATGACTTTGATAGTAGAAGTGGCTGGCAAACTCTTGGGCTTGCTCTGGGCTGTCAGCTAAATCAGCGATTGCCTCGACGACGACAGACTCAAAATACTCCTTGCTCCAAGGCCGGCGGGCTGTTCCAATAACTGCAAAATGCTTGGAAAGATTGCCAGACTTATAGAGCCTGAAGAGGGATGGATAGAGTTTTCTTTTGGCCAAGTCACCGCTGGCTCCGAAAATTGTTACAATAACTTTTGAAGACATCCTGATACCTATTTTCTAAATGATGTCTCTATTTTATCACAATTTTTCTAAAGATTGTATTCAGAAATTCGGTTTCTGAAAAGGGAGATAAATAGAAAGAATTTGACCGCTGTTTGAAAAATATTCAAAGGTAAAAAATGAGGCTAAGACACGATTGTGCCAGCCTCATTTTCTTTATTCAAATACCCGATAAACGTAAGGATTGTCCGGTTTTTCTACCTTATCAAAGCTTTCAACTTCTAGAGTTGGCAGGCTTTGCCTCAAACTTTTATGGTAGTGCATGGTAATTTTTCCCTTGGCATGAATCCAGGTATTATTCTCGAAATGCTGGGTATTTCCAGTCGTCAAGAGGCCATAGACACCTGAGTCGGCGATACAATGGATAATACCAAAGCGAAAGAGAAATTGACTTTTCTGGTCGCTGGGGTCATTGTAGACAAAGCCGGTGAACTCCAGCGTTTTGCCTACAAACTCGTCGGGATAATCATAGATGACCTCCATGACCTCCATATAGTTCTCAGTCGTGACCTGAATGGTATCTTGCTTGACATATTTCTTAGCTGCTGCCCGCATTTCTTTTTCGTAAGCCCCTTTGGTAAAGTAGGTGCTGGTGTCCGGCTTCAGGTATTGGCTGGTTGTGCCTTCGTCCTGCTGAATAGCAGTTGAAGTTCCCTCAGCCAGCGGGAAATGAAATCCTTTAGCCGAAACTGTTGTCGAATCCAAGGTTACAGTTGGAAAGAAAATTCCTACAAAAAGCGGAATGACGAGGAGCAGCACGCTACCTAACTTGGCCCAGCGAGTGCTTAAATGACTATGAACCTCCATCTTCTTCATCCAGATAATGAGCTGCACGACAGCCAAGACAAAGGACAGAATCATAGACAAGTATGCCAGATAGGAATAGTGGAGATTGATATATTGATTAAGCTTGCCCGTCAGCTGCAGATACATGGTAATCTCAAAGTAGCCGACTAAGATTAGAAATCGAATCATAGCACTACCCCCACAAGCCAAGAGTAAAGAAAGACGACGACGGTAACCAGGCTGATAAATTGCCAGATAAAGCGTGTCTTAAAGTAGTTTTTCATCATCAGCAGATTCTTGACATCTAGCATAGGCCCAATGACCAAGAAAGCTAAGACTGGCGATACGCCGAAGCTAGCAATCAAGGAGCTCCCAATGAAAGCATCAGCTTCGCTGCAAAGTGAGAGCAGGAAGGACAGCAGCATGAGCAGGAGAATAGCAACAGCTGGTGTCGAGCTGATGGAGGTCAGGATTCTGGTTGGCACATAGACTTGGACCAGGCTGGCAAAGAGACAGCCAAAGACCAGATAGCGGCCTGTGTCGAAAAATTCATCAATAGCCTGCACAAAGACCTGAAATAGCTTTTGTCCTTTGCTGAGATGTGAAAAGTCATGCTCATGAACCGCTTTGCGATTTTCTTTCTGAATATTGCTGTCTGCAAAGAAGCCCAGGAAAATCCCTAAAAGAACAGCCACGACCATAGAACCTAAAGCACGAAGCAGAGCCATTCGGAAGGAATTTCCAAAGGCTGAGTAGGTCGCAAAGAGCACGATGGGGTTGATGACTGGAGCCGTTACCAGAAAAGGCACAGCCGTGTAGCTGGGAACTTTCTTTTCTAGAAATCGATTTATAATGGGAACGATTCCGCACTCGCAAGAGGGGAAGACAAAACCAATCAAGCTCCCAAAGAAAATCCGAGCCCATTTGTTCTTGGGCAGGAAACGATAAACCTTGTCTGGCGTGACATACACTTCGATAAAGCCAGAAATGATACTTCCAATCAAGACAAAAGGCAGGGCTTCAATGATAATGGATAGAAAGATGGCACCGGCTTGCAGGACACTGGCCGGCATCTGAGAGAAGAAGCTCATTCTTTCTTATCCTTCTCAATTTTAGATTTTTTCTTGTCTTCCTCAGGGAACTCTACCTTTTCAATCTTGGGCAGGGTCGCAAACTCCTCGAACATCTTGTCCAAATCATCTGATCTAGTAAATTTAACAGCCATAGAGGCACCTCATTTCTAAAATAATAATTCTATTATACTACCAATTATCAAAAAATGAAATTTTGAAACATAGGAGACTCTTTGTCGCTGATTAACCCTAAATTTTTTTGTACAAATAGTACTAAATAGTTCTAAAACTGCCTATCTTTCAAAGCACTTGTGATATAATAGGATTGTTATGGAAAATATAAATATTGAAAAAATTGCCCAGAAATTGGGTCTTAAAGAAAACCAAGTATCACAGGTCCTAGATTTGACCGCTGAAGGAAATACGATTCCTTTTATTGCTCGTTACCGTAAGGAAATGACAGGAAATCTGGATGAGGTCGAGATTAAGGCAATCATTGACTTAGATAAGAGCATGACTGTCTTGGCAGAGCGTAAAGCGACGGTCTTAGCTAAGATTGAGGAGCAGGGCAAACTAACGGATGCTCTTCGCTCTGAGATTGAGGCTGCTGAGAAGCTGGCTGATGTGGAAGAACTTTATCTGCCTTATAAGGAGAAGCGTCGTACCAAGGCTACTATTGCCCGTGAAGCAGGTCTCTTTCCTTTGGCCCGCCTAATCTTACAAGATTCGTCTAATCTACAGGAAGAAGCAGAGAAACTTACTAGTGAAGCCTTTCCAACAGCAGAAGCTGCTCTAGCTGGAGCAGTGGATATTCTGACTGAAGCAATTTCCGAAGATACTAAGCTGCGGGCTTGGACCTACCATGAGATGCAGACCAATTCTTTTATCGTATCCAGTCTCAAAGACGGTGATTTGGATGAAAAGCAGGTCTTCCAGATTTATTATGAGTTTTCCGAAAAAGTAGCGACTATGCAAGGCTACCGTACCCTGGCTCTTAACCGTGGTGAGAAGCTAGGTATTCTCAAGGTTGGTTTTGAGCACAATCTCGAGAAAATCCTGCGCTTCTTTGAAGTACGTTTCAAGGTGAAAAATGCCTATATTATTGAAGCAGTTCAGCAAGCAGTTAAAAAGAAAATCATTCCAGCTATGGAGCGACGTATTCGGACTGAGCTGACTGAGGCTGCTGAGGATGGAGCGATTCAGCTCTTCTCAGATAACCTCCGTCATCTTCTCCTGATTGCCCCTCTCAAAGGTCGCGTAGTACTGGGCTTTGACCCAGCCTTTCGGACAGGAGCTAAGCTGGCTGTTGTGGATGCGACAGGTAAGATGCTGACGACTCATGTCATCTATCCCGTGACACCAGCAAAGCCAGCTCAGATTGAAGCTGCTAAGAAAGAGTTGTCAGAGCTGATTGAGCAGTTTAGCGTGGAAATCATTGCCATTGGAAACGGAACGGCCAGCCGAGAAAGCGAAGCCTTTGTAGCAGAAGTTTTGAAATCTCATCCGAATGTCAGCTATGTTATCGTCAATGAGAGCGGAGCATCTGTCTACTCTGCTAGTGAACTGGCTCGTCATGAGTTTCCAGATTTGACTGTTGAAAAGCGTTCAGCTATTTCCATTGCCCGCCGATTGCAGGATCCTTTGGCAGAGCTTGTTAAGATTGATCCTAAGTCTATCGGGGTTGGTCAGTACCAGCATGATGTTAGCCAGAAAAAACTATCCGAAAGTCTGGACTTTGTCGTTGATACAGTGGTCAACCAAGTCGGAGTTAATATCAACACAGCCAGTCCTGCCCTGCTGGCCCATGTAGCTGGTCTTAATAAAACTATCTCAGAAAATATTGTCAAGTACCGGGAAACGGAAGGCTTGATTCGGTCTCGCGAGGCCATCAAGAAAGTGCCGCGTCTAGGCGCAAAGGCTTTTGAACAGGCAGCCGGCTTCCTGCGTATTCCCGAAAGTGATAACTTGCTGGATAATACAGGCGTTCACCCAGAGTCTTATAAGGCGGTGGAGGAGCTCTTTAAGCGTCTTGAAATTAGCAGTTTGGATGAAGCAGCACAAGCCAAATTAAAAGCAGTGCAGACTGCTAGTTTGGCTGCAGAGCTAGGCTTGGGAGAAGAAACCCTAAAAGATATTATTGCTGATTTGCTCAAGCCTGGCAGAGATTTGCGAGATTCCTTTGACGCGCCAGTTTTGCGGCAGGATGTCTTAGATATCAAGGACTTGCGCATCGGTCAAAAGCTGGAAGGGGTCGTCCGGAATGTCGTCGATTTCGGAGCCTTTGTGGATATCGGTATCCACGAAGATGGTCTTATCCATATCTCCAAGCTGAGCACAGACTATATTAAGCATCCTAGTCAAGTCCTATCTGTTGGTGACTTGGTCACTGTTTGGGTGGATAAATTGGATGTGGAACGGGAGAAGGTTAACCTCTCTCTGATAGCACCAAATGAATCTAACTAACTATGTCAAGCGGGTCTCAGCTGAAGATTTTGACTGGGAATTCCGCCACCAAGCCTATTGGAATAAGCATCTCCGCACTACAGGGGGACGCTTCTTTCCTAAAGATGGTCATCTGGATTTCAACCCAAAAATCTATGAAACTTTTGGGCTGGAGACTTTTCGAAAAATTGTCCGCCATGAGTTAGCTCACTATCACCTCTATTATCAAGGTAAAGGTTATCGCCATGGGGATAGAGATTTTAAAGACCTGCTCAAGCGAGTTGATGGTCTGCGCTACGCTCCATCCTTGTCCGACTCGCAAACCTTTCTCATCTATGAATGCCTGAGCTGCAGAGCACTTATCCGTCGCAGACGTAGAGTCAATCTTCAAAAATACCGGTGCGGACGCTGTATGGGCAAGCTCCGTTTGTCGGAGAATGTTTGATAAATCAGCAAGAGAGTTCACTGAAGAACTCTCTTTTTTTAAAAGAATGAACTTTCTAAGGTATAATCAGCCTTTGGCCCGATTGTTTTCTCATAAAATATGGTAGAATAAAGTAAATATGATCATTGAGGTCTCTATCATGAACGTGAAATTCTATAAGTTGAAAAAGAATCGACTGATTTCCGGTGTCTTGTCCGGTCTGTCTGATAAATTTGATTTTGATCTGAGCCTGGTGCGCTTCCTCTTTATTATCTTTACTGTGGTCAATTTCGGCTTGGGAATTCTTATCTATATCCTGCTGGCCATGGTTATGCCTTATAAAGAAGACATAGAAGAAGAAATGTACGGAACTGGCCCACGCAAACGAAAAGAAGCTGAAGCTATCAAAGATGATAAAGACGGTTGGTTTTGGTAATTCTTAATAAAATAGAAAATTTCGGGATGCACTCCCGATTTTTTACTAGATGAAGAGGAGAGAATGATTTTATGAAAAAATTTTCAATCATATGGTATGCACTCAAGTTCTTGCTTTATATTATTCTGTCATTTATTGTTAGTTTTGGAGGGCTTGGTCTTCTGGCTTTTCTCCTTAAGTCTAATTACGGCACTAGTCTGACAATGTCTTTTCTAGGGATGATGATTTTTGGCTATGGCTTTTTGAATTTTTTCTTCTTTCTGTTTACACCTTCAACTAGTCAATCACTTAAAAAAAGTGTTTTGCTACTATCTGTTTTCATGCATCCGCTTTTTATTGCAGTTTCTGTTTTCTTTTTGGATAGTTGTTATGAAGATGGTCTAAGTAATTGGTTCAATAGCCTTAAGAGCATGATTCCAATATTCTTCATTATTCTTCTGGTTAATACGTTTCTTTATTTCTTAGCCTATTCTATCAAAAAGGCACGTGAGCAGCTACATATGGCTAAACAAATGGAAAAGTCTGAGTCACTTTATTTATCAGTTCATTTTGAAGATTAGAAAGGCAGCGTTATGAAACAATTTTCTTTACCGGTGTATTTGTGGAAATTTTTCCTGTATTTGATTATTAGTTTAATTCTACATCTAGTTCTTATTTTTGTAGCGGGCATGGTAGCAGGAGGATATGCTGGCTTGTTTGTTTTCTTTATAGGTATCCTAGCTTTTCCATTTGGCTTGTGGAATTTATTCTTTTTCTTGAAAGTATTATCCCTGGAGCAAAACTCAAAGCGTTTAGTAGGACTTGTATCTATCTTATTTCTGCCAGTTCTAACTCTCATAATTTATGGTTTTGTTGGAGGTTTCCAAATAATTATAAACTCCCTTCCTAACAGCCTATTTTATATTTTTGGTATGCTAGTTTCAAATACAATCGTGTACTCTATAGCTCATTCAATCAATTTTTCTAACTATAAAAAGCGAGCTATTTATCAAACTGAAATAGACTAAACCTGGAAAATTCCACGAAAACCTAAGCACTTATCCAAGGAGGAAATATGACAGAAGTTTGGAATGCTTATGACTTAAATCGAAATCAACTCCCTCATCTCCTGGTTCGAGGAGAAAAAATTCCTGAAGGACAGTTTCATCTCTGTGTCAATGTCTTGGTTCGCCATCAGGATGGTGATATTCTCTTTATGAGGCGGTCATCAAATAAAAGTCTCTATCCTGGCTACTATGAGTTCGGAGCAGGAGGCAGTGTGCTGGCAGGAGAGGATAGTCAGACAGCCGCCCTGCGTGAATTAGAAGAAGAAACAGGCCTGGTTCCTGACAGCATCAGGCTTTTGGAGCAGGTGTGCTCTATCAAAGACCAGTGCCATTTCGACTATTATGAAGTGGTCGTGTCTGGGGATAAGAGTCAAGTCCGCTATCAGACGGGTGAAACAGATGCTCATCTCTGGTTGCCTCTGAAAGAGGTCCCGGCCTTTGTAGAAAACTATCCTTGTTTTAAGAACCAAAAGAAAATTCTCAGCAGCCTGATTGATTGATGTCGCGGCTGTTTTTCTATTTTCACTAAAAAGTTGATTTAAATCAAAATATTTTTTCGACCTAAAATCAATCTTAAAGATTCTTTTGAGGTAAAAATTTGCTATAATAGAAGCAGACAAATTTGAAGGGAGAAGACAATGTCAGTAAAGGTCAAAGACCTCTTAAAAATGTCTCGTCTGTCTCAGGAGTACGGTGATAAAGTATTACTGGAAAAAGAAATTAAAACTTCAGATATTTCTCGGCCTGGGCTTGAAATGACTGGATATTTTGATTTTTATACACCCGAGCGGATACAACTGATTGGGATGAAAGAGTGGTCTTATCTGATGAAGATGAGCTCTCATAATCGCCATCAAGTACTGCTGAAAATGTTCCAGCCTGAGACGCCGGTGGTTATCATTGCTCGAAATTTAGAGATTCCTAAAGAAATGATTGAGGCGGCTGATGAGAAGCAGGTTGCTATTCTTAGAAGCAAAACCTCCACCAGTCGCTTGTCTGGAGAAATTTCCAGTTATCTTGATTCCCGGCTAGCTGAGAGAACCAGTGTCCATGGGGTCCTGATGGATATCTATGGCATGGGAGTTCTCATCCAAGGGGACAGCGGAATTGGTAAAAGTGAGACAGGACTTGAATTGGTTAAGCGTGGCCATCGTTTGGTTGCGGACGATCGAGTGGATATCTATGCCAAGGATGAAGTGACCCTTTGGGGAGAGCCGGCTGAAATCCTGCGCCACCTATTGGAAATTCGTGGTGTTGGTATCATCGATGTCATGAGCTTATACGGAGCCAGTGCAGTAAAAGATTCTTCTCAAGTTCAGATAGCTGTCTATTTGGAGAATTACGATACTCAAAAAACTTTTGACCGTCTAGGTAATGATACAGAGGAGCTGGAGGTTGCCGGTGTCAGAATTCCACGTATTCGGATTCCTGTAAAGACTGGCCGCAATATCTCAGTCGTAATTGAGGCTGCAGCGATGAACTATCGAGCTAAGCAAATGGGCTATGATGCTACAAAGATATTTGAAGAGCGCCTCACCGATTTAATTAGCCGAAATGAGGTGAAACATGATTGATCCAGTAGCTATCCAACTAGGGCCTATCAGTATTCGCTGGTATGCCATCTGTATTGTCACAGGCTTAGTTTTAGCCGTTTATCTTGCCATGAAGGAGGCTCCACGTCGGAAGATTATTCCTGATGATATTTTGGATTTTATCCTAGTAGCTTTTCCCGTAGCCATCGTGGGGGCCCGGCTTTATTACGTGGCCTTCGAATGGGATTATTACGGTAAGAATCTGATAAAAATCATCGATTTTTGGAATGGCGGAATAGCAGGTATTGCTATTTACGGCGGGTTAATAGCTGGTGCTATCGTTCTCTACTTTTTCTGTCGGAGAAGGCTGATTCATCCGGTTGATTTTCTAGATATCGCAGCACCAAGTGTGATGATTGCTCAAAGTATTGGGCGCTGGGGAAATTTTGCCAACCATGAGGCCTACGGTGCGGCAGTTAAGAGTTTGAACTATCTGCCTAGTTTTATTCGTGAGAATATGTATATCGAAGGCAGTTACAGACAGCCAACTTTCCTCTATGAATCTGTATGGAACCTAATTGGTTTTATCTTGATTATTGTTCTCCGCCGTCGGCCTAAGTTTCTGAGACAGGGAGAAATCGCCGCCTTCTATCTGATTTGGTATGGATTTGGTCGGATGATCATTGAGGGTATGCGGACGGACAGTCTTATGTTTGCTGGTCTGCGCGTTTCCCAATGGCTGTCGCTGATTCTTATTTTTGTCGGAATCGGCATCATCATTTACCAAAGAAAAAAGAAAGCCCCTTATTATCAAGAATAAGAAATGCTTAGAGCCGCTGACTCTTGTAAGAGATGTCTGCAAAGAAAGGAGAGAAATATGATAATTGAAATTGCTTATGCTTTACTGGCGGTTGCCCTTATTATCTTCGTGATTTATTTGACGATTACTGTCAAAAATCTGGGCGAGAAAGCTGGTAAGATGCTTGATGAAACAGAAAATACCATCAAGGTTTTGACTTCTGATGTCAACGTGACCCTTCACCAAACCAATGATTTACTGGCCAAGGTCAATGTCTTAACTGACGACATCAATCAAAAAGTTGCAACCATTGATCCTTTGTTTACAGCTGTGGCGGACCTGTCTGAGTCCGTTTCAGATTTAAACGTTCAGGCGCGTACGCTGAGTAAAAAAGCGGTGTCTGCTGGTAAAGGAACCGTCAAAACTACAGCTGGTTTATCTGCTTTGCGTTTTGCTTCAAAATTGTTTAAAAAATAAGAAAGAAGGTCTATTATGGGAAAATTTTCATCACTGTTATTGGGCGCTGTTACTGGTGCAGCTGCTGCCTATTTTCTGACCAGTAAGAAAGGAAAGGAAACGACAGATAAGGTTCGGGACTTTGTAAAGGAATATCAAGAAAATCCTGATGATATACACGAAGCTGTCGTTCAGTCCGCTAAAGACTTTTCAAATCAAGCTGTCAGTGCAATTCAACAAACCAAAGAAAAGGTTGAGAAAGGCGAGATTACAACTGAAACAGTCATCGAATCTGTCAAAGAAACGACAAAATCTGTCGTTGACTACTCACAAGATAAGTTTAACGAAATCAAAGAAAAATTTGATAAAGAAGAAAGCAGCTTAGCTGAGGAAGAACCTGTGTTCTTCGAAGAGGAAGAAGAACCTTCAGAAGAAATCATCATTGACTTCGGAGCAGAAGCGACAGAAGGACAAGAAGAAAAGGCTCTTGAAACAGACAGTCAAGAAGAAAAATAAAACAAAGAAGACTAGCAATTTTGCTAGTCTTCTTTGTTTACAAGAACGAAAAAAAGAACCGAGGACTTAAAGCGTCGTCGGTTTTTCTTATATTTTAAAATCGTAGAATCACAAGGTTGGTTTATTGCTAGTTTGGCGTTTCTTTGCGAACAGGCGATAAGATTGAATGCTAATCAGGCTGGAAGCAATGGCCAAAGTGAAGGACATAAATGTATTCATTTTTAAACTCAAAAATACAAAGCTAAACAAAACTGTCAAGACACAGAAAACAGCAATATTTAAGAAGAAAAAGAGTTCACTTAATCTTGGTGATGTTTCTGCTTCAGGTAAGTACTCTTGATAGAGTGGTGTTTGTTCAGATTCAATTTCTTGATAGTAGTAGTCAGTTGGGTCATCATATTGTTGGTATTTTCTTACGTGCATAATTCTCTCTCCTTACAGTACCCTCTAATTCTACCATTTTTTTGCAGTTTTAAATATTACAAAAGAGTTACAAAACGAATAAATTCGAATGAAAAACCACTCCTTTATATTTTTTTGCTATAATGGTTTTATGAAAAAGATAATTATTACAGCAACAGCTGAAAGTATAGAACAAGTTGAGGAACTTTTGAAGGCGAATGTCGATCGAATTTATGTCGGAGAGAAAAATTATGGTCTTCGTTCACCTCATAATTTTAGTTTAGACGAATTAACTCGAATTTCTGACTTGGTTCACCAAGCAGGAAAAGAGTTGACCGTTGCGGTGAACGCGCTCATGCATCAAGAAATGATGGATAAGATCAAGCCCTATCTTGATTTTCTGCAGGAGATTGGGGCAGATTATATTACCGTTGGTGATGCTGGTGTTTTCTATGTGCTGCAGCGCGATGGTTATAAATTAAAGACCATTTACGATGCCTCGACAATGGTTACCAGCAGCCGTCAGATTAACTTTTGGGCTAAGAACGCAGGAGTTTCAGAAGCTGTCCTAGCGCGTGAGATTCCTTCTGCTGAGCTTTTTAAGATGCCAGAAATTCTGGAAATTCCTGCTGAAGTCTTGGTATACGGAGCTAGTGTCATCCATCACTCCAAGCGTCCTCTTTTGCAGAATTACTATAATTTTACTCATATCGATGATGAAAAGACGCGGGAGCGAGACCTCTTTCTGGCGGAACCTAGTGACCCGCAGAGCCATTACTCGATTTTTGAGGACAATCATGGTACTCATATTTTTGCCAATAATGACTTGGATTTGATGACCAAGTTGATAGAATTGGTTGACCATGGATTTTGCCACTGGAAGCTAGAAGGTCTCTACACACCTGGTCACAACTTTGTTGAGATTGCTAGGATTTTTGTAGAGGCAAGGGATTTGATTGAAGCAGACAAGTTTAGCTCAGACCAAGCCTTTGTGCTGGATGAGGCGATTCATAAACTGCATCCGAAAAATCGTTTTCTCGATACAGGATTTTATGACTATGATCCCGATATGGTAAAATAAATTTAGAAACGAGAACTCTTTTTAGGAGTTCTTTTTTGAAAATAAAAAACATTTAAAAATTAGGATAAAAAATAGATATTTTAAACTATTTTTTGAATTAATTCGAATAATCTAAAAATTAGAATTGTGAAAATAATTCAAAGAACCTTGCTTTTAGGTGTAAATTACTATAAAATAATAAGGATTAGACATCAACACTTTTATATTGCAAATAGGAGAAAATGATGGCAAGAAAGTTGAAACGACCAGAGGTATTGTCACCTGCTGGTACTTTGGAAAAGCTAAAAGTAGCTGTTCGATATGGAGCAGATGCTGTTTTTATTGGTGGACAAGCCTATGGTCTGCGCAGCCGGGCTGGGAACTTTACCTTTGAACAGATGGAAGAAGGGGTTCAGTTTGCGGCTAGTTATGGTGCCAAGGTCTATGTCGCGGCCAATATGGTCATGCACGAGGGAAATGAAGAGGGAGCTGGTGAGTGGTTCCGCCGTTTGCGGGATATCGGGATTGCGGCTGTCATTGTTTCAGATCCGGCTTTGATTGCTATCGCAGCATCAGAAGCACCTGGTCTGGAAATCCACTTGTCTACTCAGGCCAGTGCGACCAACTATGAAACGCTGGAATTCTGGAAAAATCTAGGACTGACTCGTGTTGTCCTAGCTCGCGAAGTTTCTATGGCTGAGCTGGCTGAAATTCGCCGACGGACTGACGTTGAAATTGAAGCCTTTGTTCATGGAGCCATGTGTATCTCCTACTCAGGCCGCTGTACACTGTCCAACCACATGAGTATGCGCGATGCCAATCGTGGTGGCTGCTCCCAATCCTGCCGTTGGAAATACGACCTCTATGATATGCCTTTTGGACAAGAACGTAAGAGCTTGAAGGGGGAAGTTCCAGAAGAATTTTCTATGTCCGCAGTTGATATGTCCATGATTGACCGCATACCAGACATGATTGAAAACGGAGTGGATAGCTTGAAGATTGAGGGACGGATGAAGTCTATTCATTACGTTTCCACGGTGACTAACTGCTATAAAGCGGCTGTAAATGCTTATCTAGAAAGTCCTGAAAAGTTTGAAGCTATCAAGCAGGACTTGGTCGATGAGATGTGGAAGGTTGCTCAACGTGAATTGGCCACAGGATTCTACTATCATACTCCAACTGAGAATGAGCAGCTGTTCGGAGCGAGGCGTAAGATTCCAGAATACAAATTTGTAGCTGAAGTAGTAGCTTATGACGCAGACAGTCAGACAGCGACTATTCGTCAGCGAAATGTTATCCATGAAGGCGATCAGGTTGAGTTTTATGGACCGGGCTTTCGTCATTTTGAAACCTTTGTCACAGACCTTCGTGATGCTGATGGTAACAAAATTGATCGAGCTCCTAATCCGATGGAGCTTCTGACCATTCACTTGGAGCAGCCTGTAGAGGCTGGCGATATGGTGCGGGCTCGAAAGGAAGGCTTGATTAATCTATACAAGGAAGATGGCACTAGCGTGACCGTCCGAGCTTAATCTTATATTCATAGGTGGCTTTTTAATCTAAAAGCCATCTTTATGAATTGAGGTTATCAGAGAGGAAATAGCATGATTCAGGTTTACGGAGATACTCTTGATGAGGAGACTCGCTGCCAGCATTATCATAGTGAGAGAGATGTCATAGCTCTTAAGTGCTTTGCTTGTCAGAAATACTATCCTTGTTTTCTCTGTCATGACCGCTACGAAGACCATGCTTTTCTAGCCTATCCTGTGAGTCGCTCAGAAGATCGAGTAGTTCTTTGTGGTCATTGCAGGACCGAGTTGACTATTTCACAGTATCTTGGCTGTGAGGATGCTTGTCCTATCTGTACTCATCCTTTTAATCCAGGATGCAAGAAGCATCGATCAATTTATTTTCAGACAAACAAATAACTCTTCCATCCAGCTGGATAGAAGAGTTATCTTTTGAAACGACGGTTGGTGATGCGAATGTCTTTCTTTTGGGCTTCACGGATATTATTGGGTACGAGACTGATTCGCTTGATGTCTTGCACGCGGATAATAGTGGTCATACTTTTCTTGAAATTTTTAATAATCAGCTGCTGGCGCTCGCGATCGTATTTGACAATGTCACCAGTGAAGCTTTTATCCAGAAAGATAACGTGGACACCAGATTGTTTACGCAGAGCTAGCTCGATGGTACGCAGGATGCGGCCACTGTCCTCTGGTCCTTGTTCATTCTTTTTGCCACTGATAAATTCGTTGGCTCTTTGTAAAATCATTTCGAGATATTTTTTCATAGCTAAAATCTCCATAACTTGTTACAATATATTATATAACAAAATTCCCTAAATTGTAAATTCTTTTACGAATTATTAGTTGGAAAATAAAACAAGAGGTGAAATATGGCAGAATTTACATTCGAAATCGAAGAAAAACTTCTGGTCCTATCTGAAAATGACAAGGGCTGGACTAAGGAGCTTAATCGCGTTAGCTTTAATGGAGCACCAGCTAAGTATGATATTCGGACTTGGAGTCCAGACCACAGCAAAATGGGCAAGGGAATTACACTTTCTAATGAAGAATTCCAAGTTCTCGTGGATGCATTTAAAAACTGATAGAGAAAGCTCTATCAGTTTTTTCTATTTCTCTGAAAAGTAGGGATGAAATTTCAGACTCTTAAAAATAGGAATGCTGATGATGGTGATGACAACCATTTTTAGCAAGTCTGGCAGGATAAAAGGAGTAAGGCCAACCGCGACTGACTTAGAGAAATCAAATCCTCCTAAGAAATGGAGGCCTAGGATACCACCGACAAAGACGAGAGCATCACCCAATACATTGGCTATAAAAACCATATAGAAAGGACTGTCCTTATGGGTCAGACTGGATGTCACAAAGGCAAAGAGTAAGTAGAACCAGAGATAGCCGGCGCTAGGGCCAAAGAGAGCCTGGAAACCACCGCTTCCTCCAGCAAAGACTGGTAGGCCAATAGCTCCCAGCAGCAGATAAATAAAGACCGACAGAACCGCTTCGCGTGGTTTAAAAATCGTTGCAATCAAACCGACAGCAAAAGTCTGCAGCGTGATGGGAACGGGACCAATGGAAATAGTTAATTGGGATAGGACAGCTAGGAAGGCAGCTCCGATAGCTGGGAGGGCAAGAAGAAAAGCTTTGTTCTTGTTCATAAATAGTAAACCTCTTTTTGATTTTATGGTAACTATTTTAAAAGCTAAATAAAAAAAAGTCAAGTCCTTCTTAATCGGACGAGACAATTATACAGACAGATTCTTATTTCTCTGAAAAGTAGGGATGAAATTTCAGACTCTTAAAAATAGGGATGCTGATAATGGTGATGGCAATAATTTTTATCAATCCAGGCAGGATAAAAGGAGTTAGGCCAACCTCTACTGACTTAGAGAAATCAAGTCCTCCAAAAAACTGCAGCCCTAAGATACCACCGACAAAGACGAGAGCGGCACCCAATACATTGGCTATAAAAATCATATAGAAAGTACTGTCCTTATGAGTCAGACTGGATGTCACAAACGAAAAGGGTAAGAAGAACCAGAGATAGCCGGCGCTAGGGCCAAAGAGAGCCTGAAAACCACCGCTTCCTCCAGCAAAGACCGGCAGACCAATAGCTCCCAGCAATAGATAAATAATGACTGACAAAACCGCTTCGCGAGGTTTGAAAATCGTCGCAATTAAGCCGATAACAAAAGTCTGTAGCGTGATGGGAATGGGGCCGATGGAAATAGTAAATTGGGACAGGACTGCTAGGAAAGCAGCTCCGATAGCTGGGAGGGCAAGAAGAAAAGCTTTGTTCTTGTTCATAAATAGTAAACCTCTTTTTGATTTTATGGTAACTATTTTAAAGACTAAATAAAAAAAGTCAAGTCCTTCTTAATCGGACGAGACAATTATACAGACAGATTCTTATTTTCGTTTCTTGCTTCTGATGAGCAAGACGAAGAAGGCGATAAGACCAAAAATATTAAAGAAAAGGATGCCCAAGGCCGCAAGAAGTTTTTTTGTTTTACTCATCAGTTTTCCTCGTTTCTGGATTGCTTTGTACTATCATATCAAAATTTTCAATGTTTGAATAGGCTTGATTAGAAAAATTAGCTATAGCTTCAAACTATATTCTTATCAATAAAAAAGGATTATCTAAAAGGGCTGTAAAGAATTGCAGCAGCTCACTTTGATTGATATAATAATGCAAAAGTAAATAAGAGTTTTTGCTAGAGGTGTGGGTGCGTAATCAACATCTTCCCAAGCAAGACTGACTAGATTGGAGAAGGCTATGACAGATTTATTAAAAATTTATCAGAAACTACAGGAGAAAAAATGGGTCAACTTGTCCCATCAGATTAAGGAAGACAGTCCGCATTTTCCAGCTCTGCCTGCCTTGGAGAAAAAGGATATTTTCACTTTGAAAGACGGTTTTCATGTTCAGCAGTTTTCTGTAGTTGGCCAGTACGGGACTCATATTGATGCTCCGGTTCACTTTGTGGAGGGTGGTCGCTGGTTGGAAGAGATTGAGCTAAAAGATCTTTTCCTGCCTTTGGTGGTTATTGATAAGTCTAAGGAAGTAGCAGAGAATCCAGACTTTATTCTGGGCAAGCAGGATATTTTAGATTTTGAAGCGGAGCACGGGCAGATTGAGCCAGGAACGTTTGTTGCCTTTCGCTCAGACTGGTCCAAGCGTTGGCCAAGTCAATCTGCCATGCGCAATTTGGATGATCAGGAGGTTCAGCACACTCCTGGGTGGGGACAGGATGCTCTAGAATTTCTTATCCATGAGCGTGGTGTCAAGGCGATAGGCCACGAAACTTTTGATACAGATGCGGGTATTCCTACAGCGGAGCATGGACTGCTCAATGAATATTATCTTTTGGAGCAGGACATTTATCAGCTAGAAGTTATGACCAATCTGGATCAATTGCCGGCTAAAGGTGCTCTCATTTCGATTAGCTTTCCCAACTGGCATCAAGCCAGCGGTTCACCAGTCCGGGCTGTAGCTATTTTACCATAAAGAAAAAGGAGTCTGAGGTTTCATTTCAGGCTCCTTGTCTCATATAATAACTAATAAATAGATTGCTTTTTATAATCTTTGGAATTTCTTGATGGATATTTGTTAATTACCTTTTTAAATAGTGATTTAGTAGTCAATGGTCTGAAAAAACTCTGAATTTCTTCCATTAAACTGATATTTGAAAGGAATGTCAAATGAACCTGAAATAGCTTAAATCGCAATCTTACAAAAATGTAAGATTCGTCTGTAAAATGTAAGATTAGGTTATGGAACGGTCAACATCTTTATTATAAAATGGTAGCAGAAGTCAAAAAGAGGCTGGAATACCAAACCTCTTTTGATTTTGAATTTTTTATCGCATGGTCACGAATTCTTCGGAACCGGTCGGGTGAATAGCAACTGTAGCATCAAAGTCAGCCTTGGTAGCGCCCATCTTGATAGCAACAGCGAAACCTTGAATCATCTCGTCTACTCCGTAGCCAATGCCGTGCAGGCCAACGACCTTTTCATCCTCACCGGCAGTGATGAGCTTGAACTTGGCCAGTTGGCGGTGCTGGGTAACAGCTGAATACATGGATGTGAAGCTAGATGTGTAAACGTGAATATTTTCTGCTCCGTAAGTCTTGATAGCCTCTACCTCAGTTAGGCCGACTGTCCCAATAGCAGGATGGGAGAAGACGACAGTTGGAATAGTTGAGTAGTCCATCTTAGCATCTGTTTTGCCATTGAAAAGACGCTCAGATAGAGTTCGTCCAGCCTTGATAGCAACAGGAGTTAATTCTTTTTCACCTGTTACATCGCCTAGAGCATAGATGCCAGGAACCACAGTGTTTTGGTACTCATCTACAGCGATGAAGCCACGTTCATTGAGAGTGACGCCAGCTGCTTCCAGATTGAGGTCTTGGACGTTTGGTTTACGACCGATGGCCCAAATAACATGCTGGGCTGTGTGGCTGCTGCCATCTTCAAAATAGAGCTTGAGCTGGCCATCAGGAAGTTTTTCCAGCTTTTGTGGAATCTTATGGGGATGAAGCTGGAGTCCAGAGTTCTCCATTTCTTGGAGCAGACCGTCAATCAGATAGCTGTCAAAGTTGCGCAGTGGTCGATCCTTACGGACAAAAAGATCTGTTTCCACTCCCAGAGCATGGAGCACTCCGGCTAGTTCGACTGCTATATAGCCTGCTCCGACAATGGCAACAGATTCAGGTAACTCTTCCCAAGCGAAGACATCGTCGGAAGTTTCCCCGTAACCTGCACCAGGGATATTTGGAATAGCAGCATGGGCACCCGTCGCGATAACGATATGCTTGGCGCGAATAAGCTTACCGTTGACTTGGACAGTGTTTGCATCTACAAAGCGGGCACGGCCTTCGATCAGCTCAACACCATTCCGCTTGAAGCTACCATCGTAAGATGAACGTGCTCGGTCAATATAAGCTTCGCGATTTTTCCGAAGAGTAGCAAAATCAAAAGCCTGATTATCAGAGGTAAAGCCGTAGTCTGGTCCATAATGCTGGATAGCTTCAGCTATTTGAGCTCCGTACCACATAATCTTCTTTGGGACACAGCCGACATTGACACAGGTGCCACCCAGTTTCTTTTCTTCAATAACGGCTACCTTGGCACCGTATTCGCCGGCCCGATTCATGGTAGCAATTCCCCCGCTGCCACCGCCAATAGCAATCATATCAAATTCTTTCATCTTGTTAGAATCTCCTTCTATTATATGAGGTAATTGTACCTTTTTTAGCAGGTGAATGCAAAAATCTGCTACGGATTTTAGCGGAGTGACTATCTGAGATAAAATAGCAACCATTTGTGAAAAACTGTAAATTTTTTTAGAAGAATTATGATAGCCTTGTGATATAATATAACAAAAGAAAATCGTTTTCATCAAGAGGAGGAAAAAAGATGAAAAAGTTAAAGAAATGGCAATTATTTAGCATTATTGGAGCTACGATTGCAGTTGTTGCAGGAGCAATTCTCTTCATGTTTCTAAATGGAGGGAATCCTTCTGAGGCACCGGTTGATACGACTCCGCTGGTTCAGAAGGCCAAGGAAGGCTCAGTGGCTTCTTCAGTCTTACTGACAGGAAATGTCACAGCCAGCAACGAGCAGTACATCTACTATGACAGCACCAAAGGTGACTTGGAAAATGTACTGGTCAATGTTGGTGACCAAGTGACTGCTGGTCAAGCGTTGGTAACTTATAAAAGTGCAGAGGCTCAGGCAGCTTATGATGCGGCTGCTCGGGCGGTTAGCAAAGCTGATCGTCAATTGCATGACTTGCAAACCAATGGTGTGACTGTAAATACAACCGGCGACGAAGAAGCAGATGGTGCGTCTGAAGCTCAGGCTCAGCGTTCTGTGGAGTCTCAGGCAGCTGATCTGCGCGATGCTCGAGCTGATGCAGTTGATAATATGAATAAAGCGCAAGCTACTCTCAATGCCTTGACAGTGACCAGCACAGCAGATGGTACGGTCGTAGAAGTCAACCGCGATGTTTCAAAATCAACAACAGGTGCCACTCAAACCTTGGTTCACATCGTCAGCAATGGAAATCTGCAGATTAAGGGTGAATTATCCGAATACAACCTGGCTAACTTGTCTGTCGGTCAAGAAGTGACCATTACATCAAAGGTTTACCCAGATAAGAAATGGACTGGTAAAATCAGCTACATTTCCAACTATCCGAAAGACGGCCAGCAGGCAGCAGCTCAACCGTCTGAAACAGGTGGTAGCGGAACAGCTTCAGGTTCTAAATATCCATTTACAATTGACATTACCAGCGAGATTGGTGAGCTCAAGCAAGGCTTCTCTGTCAATATCGAAGTTAAAAACAATACTCAGGGACTCATTGTGCCAGTCAGCAGTGTGGTAATGGACGGAGACAAGAACTATGTTTGGGTCCTGAAAAAAGGAGTTGCCAAGAAGACAGAAGTAACGCTCGGAAATGCTGATGCTGAAAATCAAGAAATCTCATCTGGTTTGACAAAGGATAGTAAAGTTATCATCAATCCGACAGATAGCTTGAAAGACGGTCAAGAGGTGAAATCTTATGAAGAAGCTAATTGAGTTAAAAAATATTAATAAGAGCTATCGCAATGGAGACCAGGAACTGCAGGTATTAAAAGATATCAGTCTGGAGGTTGAAGAGGGCGAGTTTGTTGCCATCATGGGACCGTCTGGATCTGGTAAGTCTACTCTGATGAATATCATTGGGATGCTGGATCGTCCGACCACTGGTGAATACCATCTAGGAAGCGAAGAAGTCGCTAAGCTAGGTGATAAGAAGCTGGCTAAGGTTCGAAATAAGCAAATCGGCTTTGTCTTTCAGCAGTTCTTTCTCTTGTCTAAGCTTAATGCCTTGCAAAATGTGGAACTGCCCTTGATCTATGCAGGTGTTGGTCAGTCTAAACGCAAGTCCTTGGCCGAGCAGTTTCTGACTAAGGTGGAGCTGGACACGCGGATGCATCATCTGCCTTCAGAGCTTTCTGGAGGACAGAAGCAGCGAGTAGCCATTGCGCGTGCTTTGGTCAATAATCCTTCGCTGATTCTGGCTGACGAACCGACGGGGGCCCTAGATACCAAGACTGGCGAGCAGATTATGGAGCTCTTGACTGAGCTCAATCGAGAAGGGAAAACCATTATCATGGTAACCCACGAGCCTGAGATTGCGGCCTATGCCAAACGGCAAATTGTCATTCGTGACGGTGTCATCTCATCTGATAGCGCTAAGGAAGGAGGACTAGTCTAATGCAAAACTGGAAATTTGCCATTAGCTCCATTCTTGGACACAAGATGCGGTCTTTCCTGACCATGATTGGGATTATTATCGGAGTGGCTTCGGTTGTGGTTATAATGGCCTTAGGAGATTCCATTACCCGACGGGTCAATGAGAGTTTTACCAAAAGTCAGAAAAACATGCGTCTCGTCTTTTCTCCTAAAAAGAGCAAGGATGGCTCCTATACACAAACGGCTGATCTCTATTCTGTAAATGTGGAAGATGAAAGCGAAGAAGTGGTGGAACCACCCAAGGCTCAGGAAGCATGGGTTAAGGAATTGACCCATATCAAGGGAGTGGACGGCTACTATGTGACCAACTCAGCTATGGAAACCTTTAGCTACGAAAATAAGAAGGCTGAGCGCGTCAACTTTGTCGGTGCAAACATGACCTATATTCAGGTGAAAAAATACAAAATAATTGCTGGTCGTGCTCTGAGACAGCAAGACTATCAAGGCTTTGCCAGTGTTGTGCTGCTAGACGAAGGTCTGGCTGCGACCCTTTTTTCTTCCGCTGAAGAGGCAATCAATAAAATTGTGACAGTGGGTGCCAGTAACTATCGGGTGATTGGGGTTTATAGAGATCCTGAAACTGCTGCTGCATCTGGCTCTATGCAGGTCTATGGAGGTAATGCTATTACAACCAATACACTCATAGCCGCAAACTTTGGAGTCGATGAAATTTCAGAGATTGTTCTTCGAGTGAATGATACTAGCTTAGTTCCAGAACTTGGTCCTAAGGTTGCCAAGAAATTAACAGAAATTGCTGGTCTCCAACAGGGCGAATATCAAGTGACGGATGATAGTGCCCTCTATCAGGAAGTGCAAAAAATTTATGGTGCCATGACAGGCGTTATCGGTGCTATTGCCGGAATCTCCCTCTTTGTCGGAGGTATCGGTGTTATGAATATCATGTTGGTATCGGTCACTGAGCGGACTCGTGAAATAGGTCTACGGAAGGCTCTGGGAGCAACGCGTGGCAACATACTGATGCAATTTTTGATTGAGTCTATGATTTTGACACTGATTGGTGGGTTGATTGGACTGGTTCTAGCTGCAGGACTTGCGTCTGTGCTAGGCTCAGCCATGAGTCAAATGCTGGAAGGAACTCCAGTGACGGTATCACTCACGGTCAGCATCGTCAGCCTTCTCTTCTCAGCAACTATCGGTGTTCTCTTCGGAATCTTGCCGGCCAACAAGGCCTCCAAACTGGATCCAATTGAAGCACTAAGATATGAATAATATAATTAAAAGTCTGGGGAACCAGACTTTTTTGTGATGAAAAAATCCTGCTGGAATTCCAGCAGGATTTGCATTCTTAATATCGTATAAAATACAGATTATTTCATCGTTGGGAAGAGCAGGACATCGCGAATGGTAGTCACGTCTGTTAGCAACATAACCAGACGGTCGATACCGATTCCTAGGCCTCCAGTTGGAGGCATACCGTATTCCAGTGCTTCAACAAAGTCATAATCAATGCCAGTTGCTTCGTCATCACCCAGTTCTTTGGCTTTTGCCTGTGCTTCAAAACGAGATAGTTGATCAATTGGATCGTTCAACTCGGTGAAGGCATTGGCATATTCTTTGGTCATGATGAAGAGCTCGAAACGGTCCGTGAAGCGTGGGTCTTCTGGATTTTTCTTAGCCAGAGGTGACACTGCTACTGGGTGACCGTAGACAAAGGTTGGCTGAATCAAGGTTTCTTCCACAAATTCTTCAAAGAAAGCATTGATAACATGGCCAACTTCGGTGAAGTGCTTTTCAAGCGGAACTTTCTTTTCCTGAGCCAAGGCAGCAGCTTCTTCAAAACTCATATCTTGCCAGAAATCAACACCAGTAATTTCCTTGATGGCGTCAACCATGTGAACGCGTTTAAATGGTTCATTAATCTTGATTTCAGTTCCTTGGTAGTTGACCGGTCCATCTCCATTTACAGAGACGGCTGCATGTTGGATAATGCCTTCAGTCAAGTCCATGATATCTTGGAAGTCCGCATAGGCTTGGTAAACCTCGATGGAAGTGAACTCTGGATTGTGAGTAGCATCCATTCCTTCGTTACGGAAGATACGGCCAATCTCATAAACTCGCTCCATACCACCGACGATGAGACGTTTAAGATGAAGCTCAGTTGCAATCCGCAGTACCATGTCAATGTTTTGGGCATTGTGGTGGGTGATAAATGGACGGGCAGCAGCACCGCCTGCCTCATTGTGGAGAACAGGAGTTTCAACTTCAAGGAAGCCTTGGCCATCCAAGTAACGACGGATTTCAGAGATAATTTTTGAACGAGTAACAAAGCGCTCAAAGCTCTCGCGGTTGGAAATCAGATCCAAATAACGCTTGCGGTAGATGGTTTCAACATCTGTCAGGCCGTGGAATTTTTCAGGCAGGGGACGCAGAGCCTTAGACAAATGAGTGAGGCGGGTAGCCTTAATAGAAAGCTCACCCATATCCGTCCGCATAATCTCACCTTCGATACCGAGGAAATCTCCTAAGTCAGCCTTTTTGAAGATTTCATAGTTTTCTTCACCAACAGCATCCTTACGCACATAAATCTGGATTTGGCCTTCACGGTCTTGGATGTGAGCAAAGCCAACCTTTCCTTTGCCGCGCTTGGTCATGAGACGGCCAGCGATAATAGCTGTTTCATTGAGTTCGTTTAATTCTTCTTTATCTTTATCGTTGTATTTTTCTTTCAGTTGAGCAGAGTTAGCAGTCCGCTCAAAGCGTTTGCCAAAAGGGTCAATTCCCTGCTCAGCCAGCGCAGCCATTTTTTCACGGCGGATAATCTGCTGGTCGTTTAATTCCTCGATATGTTCAGTAGTCATGTTTTTCCTCCAAAAGTTTTCCTACCTATTTTAACACAAAAGATAGGGAAATTCATCTATATTTGGCTATAAAGTAAGAAAAAAAGCTAGAAATCCAGCCTTAATTTTCTGCCTTTTCAAGTAGGTAATCCATATTATTCCAAGTGATCAGCTCAAAATTCTCAAAGTCTTCTGTTTCAAGGATGGTGATACTGGCATTGGTCAGACCGCCATTCTTGCGTAGGAGAGGTGTGTCATAGCCTAGCATGGTTCGAATGCTGGCGGTTAAGTTAGCACCGTGCCCGACAATGAGGACCTGTTCATAGTCCTTGTCCTTTAAGGTCTTGATAAAGGAAATGGTTCGGTGGGTCGTATGATAGACCGACTCAGCGTCAAAAAAAGTATGATTAAATTGCGAAAGGTTGTGGCGGAAGGCAGTCATCTGGTGCGGATAGATGGCTTCTATGGTAGAGATTTTTGCGCCTTCTAGTTTTCCCAACTGCCATTCTCGCAGTTCAGGCACTGATAAGATTTCAGTCGAAAACTGGCTTTCTTCTTGGATAATCTCAGCAGAGCGAACGGCACGAGGGAGGTCGCTGCTGTAAATCTTGCCAAATTGTGTCTGAGCCAGATGTTTTCCTAGGGTATGCAGTTCTTCAACGGCGGCTGGCAGCAGTGGCGAATCACCGCTGGCTCCCTGAAAGCGGCCTTCCTGATTCCATTCCGTTCTTCCGTGTCGGACAAAGTATAATTTCATAGTGGTTGATTGTTTCTTTCTTATTAGAGTTTATTGAGAATATTAGGTGCAGTATTGAAAAATTATGAGCTAGGATTTTCCTTGAGATCTGCAAAGTCAGCTTGAACAAAATCTGCTAAATCTTGAGCCTTGATTTCGATACTGCGGCCGACTTCGCCAGCTGACACGATGATGCTATCTCGCTCTAGAGCCGACTGGTCAATATAGATTGGAAAGTTGTGCTTTTGCCGGATACCGACAGGATTATTGGCTCCGTGGATATAGCCCGTTGTCTTTTCCAAGTCTTTCTGAGGAATCATACTAACTTTTTTATTGCCGGAAATCTTGGCCATTTTCTTTTCGGACAGATGCTCTGTGATAGGTAGGATACCGATTAGTGTGCCAGTCTTGTCTCCTGTCAAGGCCAAGGTTTTATAAATCTGCGAACGGTCCAAGCCTTCGGCTGGCTGTTCATCTAAGGCATTTAGCTGCAGGTCTCTATGTTCAATCTTAGCCTTGCTTAAAATTTGCTCGACCAGTGTTTTTTTGATTTTTGTTTTTTTAGCCATTAGTATATCTCTCTTCTAATTGTGACATCCAGAGTCCCAGCCAGGTTCCCAGACCGAAGAAAAAGGCTGCAAGGACAAGTGTCAATATAGAAACTCCAGCATAGCTGATGCTTTCACTGTTTCCTGCTTGTGGCACTACAATGAGAAGTGTACTGGATAAGACGATGCCTATGATAAAGTGATAGACACGGGAGTAGTAGTTTTTCAAAATATGATCCATGAGCTTAGAGAAGAGAATCAGTGCTAAGGCGCCTCCGATTCCGATAGGAAGAAAGGTACCCAAGAGATCCAGTTTGCGAAAGCCATTCAGCATAGGAGCGTAGAGCCCTAAAATCAATAGAAGGTTGGACGGACTGAGTCCGGGAATCAAAATGCCCAGTGCAATCAGGGCTCCTGCTAAAATGAAAGAGAGAAAGTTGGCTGGCAAGGTGCCGACCATCCCATTTAGGGAATAAAGAAAAATTCCTGAGACGATGAGGCTGACCCAGAAAACGAGAATATCAATCCGATCACGCTCACTTTTAGCGACAGACTCTTTAATAAGGCTAGGAACAGTCCCGATGATAGCTCCGGCAAATCCCCAAAGGACAATCACTTTGTAGTTGTCCAGCAGCAGATTGACAGGATAGGAGAAGGCGGCAATTCCTAAAACCATTCCGATTCCAACTGGTATGAAATAGAGAACATTTTCGACGAAGTTTTCTTTTAAATGTGCTAAAAAATGAATCAGGCGTTCGTAAATACCTAAGATAGCTGCTAAAACACCGCCTGAAACTCCTGGCAAAATAAAGCCAAGTGCAATGACCATTCCTTTGAAAATTCTATTCAACCAAGAAATCATTGTATTTTCCTTTTCTAATTTCATTTATCAAATCATTATATCATAAAATATAGGCTTTATTAAGAGGAAACGGCTGGAAATTTCCTATTTTTTGACAATAAAAAACGACAGCAGTCTTTGAGACTTAAGCTGTCGCTCTGAGCTATTGGTTTTCTTTAGGAACTGTAAATAGCTTTTGATAAGTAGCAGTCTGGTCTTTCAAGGTTGACAGCTGGTTCAAATCAAGATAATGAGAGAAACCAGTCAGCTGACCTTGTGATGTGTACTGATGCAAGTCGTAATCTTGCTCAGTATTTGGTGCGGCATTGTAGTAGCCGTCGTCATTACCATAAGTCGGAATCCAAATTGCTGTGAACTTATCAGTAGAGATGCTATGCTCCTCCATAAAATAAGTTCCAATATAGATACCAATATTTTTAACACCAAGTGACTCTAGCTTGGCACGGAAAGCTTCAACTCCCGCATTCATGTCAGACATGGTCTTTTCTTCGACGTCTAGCCAATAATAGGTTGGATGGTACTTGGCAGAAGCCTTGTAGAAACTTTCGGCTTCTTTTTCCATTTCCTTTTTGCTATTGGCGGCCACATAGGCATAGACAGCGACAGGGATGTTGCGCTTTTGAAATTCTTTGATATGTCTTTCATAAGACTTGTCCAGACCATTCAGATGAGTTGCTGCGTTTTCTTTTTTTGCCTGCGCTCCACTATGAACACGGACAATTACTCCCGAAACATTCTGTGCGAGTAAGTCGTAATTAATCTCACTTGGCAGCTGCCAGCCAGAAATGTCAATGATTGGTCTGGAAATAAACTCTTCATCCAAGGACGAATCGTCAGTTGTTTCCTCTTTTTTTGAGGAACTTGGAGTTTGTTTAGTTTGTGAAATTTTTGCCTGTGCTTGCTTTTCCTGAGAGTCAGTAATTTGCTTGCTTATCAAAATAAAAGCGATAAAAGAAGCAAAGAAAATTAGGATTGCAAGCGGTTTAATCCTCTTCCTCATACTGGTTTATTTTAACTTAAAACAAATAAAAAAGCAAAAAATATCCCCAGAATTGCTGGAAAATGAATAAAATGTAATATAATTGAAATATTATAAAGCAAAAACAAGACGTTTTGAAAGTTCAAAATGCCTTGTTTTTTAAAGAGATTAGGCAGGCTGTGGAAGATAAGTTGCCGTTGGCTAAATCGTTTTGCTTTTTCTTACCTTTATAATAGCTTTTGAATGAGCTCTCCTATCTTTTGGGGAGAGGTTTGTGGAGAGAAGCGTTTGATGACTGTTCCTTCTCGGCTAACCAGAAACTTTGTGAAATTCCACTTGATCTTCTCACCCAGAAGACCGCTTTTTTCTTTTTTGAGCCAGTCAAAGAGAGGAGCGGTATGAGGACCGTTGACATCGATCTTAGCAAATCGAGGAAAGGTCGTTCCGTAGTTAAAACTGCAAAAGCTGTTGATTTCTGCAGCGTCTCCAGGAGCCTGCTGGCCAAACTGATTGCAAGGGAAATCCAGGATTTCAAATCCATCTTTCTGATAGCGCTCATAGAGTTCCTGCAGTTCTTGATACTGAGGAGTGAAGTCGCAGTCGGTCGCTGTATTGACAATCAGCAGAATCTTTCATTTATAATCACTCATTTTTTGCGAACTTCCGTCTTGTTTTTGGATTTCGATATCATAAATGTCTGTCATGTTCTCCCCCTTTGTTTGCTTCCTATCTTATCACAATTTGATGTAAAAGAGAGAAAGCAAGGTCATATTGTTCCAGTCTCTGCACTAATGCTTTTTTTTCAATCCAAAAGGTGATATAATGAGAATTGAATTTTTAGAAGTTTAATGGTGAAATATGAAAATTGACAAGAAACACTTGTTGAATTATTCCATCTTGATTCCCTATTTGATTTTATCTGTTTTGGGATTGATTGTGGTCTATTCAACGACGAGTCCTACCTCGATTCAGGCCGGAGGAAATGGTTTTGGAATGGTCATGAATCAGGGGATTTTTTGGATAATAAGTCTCTTTATAATTGCGCTCCTATATAGAATCCGCTTGGGTTTCTTAAAAAAAGGAAGTATCCTGACTATAGTTATCTTTGCTGAGATTATCCTCTTACTCTTATCTCGTTTTATAACGGGGACTATAAACGGAGCTCATGGTTGGCTGAAGCTTGGAGCTTTCAGTATTCAGCCTGCTGAGTATTTGAAGATTATTCTGGTCTGGTATCTAGCTTTTCGCTTCACAAAGAGGCAGGAGGAGATAAAGGTCTATGACTATCAAGCCCTGACTCACAACCATTGGTTTCCTAAAGCCTTTAACGACTGGCGGACTATGGTGGCTATTCTGATTGGGATTGTAGCTATTATGCCAGACCTTGGAAATGCAACTATTCTATTTTTGACTGTCGTGATAATGATAGCTGTCAGCGGGATTGGCTACCGATGGTTTTCTACGATGCTGGGAGCCATTGTTAGTGTTTCCGGTTTAGTTCTGGCGAGCATTTGGTTGATTGGGGTTGAGCGCGTGGCCAAGATTCCAGTCTTTGGATATGTGGCCAAGCGTTTTAGTGCTTTCTTCAATCCCTTCAAGGATCTGTCTGGCTCAGGCCACCAATTGGCTAATTCCTACTATGCTATGAGTAATGGCGGCTGGTTTGGTCTGGGCTTGGGTAACTCTATTGAAAAGCGCGGATATCTGCCGGAAGCTCATACGGACTTTGTATTTTCTATTGTGATAGAAGAGTTTGGTTTCTTTGGTGCCAGTTTGATTTTAGCCTTACTCTTTTTCCTGATTTTGAGAATTATCTTGGTAGGGATTCGGGCAAAGAATCCATTTAACTCCATGATGGCTTTGGGAATTGGCGGTATGATACTCATGCAGACCTTCATCAATATCGGTGGTATCTCAGGTCTCATTCCTTCTACAGGAGTAACTTTCCCCTTCCTATCGCAAGGAGGGAACAGTCTTCTGGTCTTGTCAGTAGCCATCGCCTTGGTACTCAATATTGATGCCAACGAGCGCCGTGATGCCCTGTATGAGCAGATGGAAGCGGAGGCGCAAGGCCGGTCTGAGGAAGCTTAATCGCAGTTCGTGTGAACAGTTGTTGCAAAAATGAAAGGTGCAGATTATGTCATTTAACAAATTAGAAAGCTACAGCAATAAAGAAGTGATTCGAGAAGAAGTCGCCATTTTGACAGACTTACTTGCCGATATTACTCGGAATCTTCTCGGCCCTGAGACCTTTGAAAAAATCTCCCTCATGGAGGAGTTGGCTGTTAATTCCAAATATCATGAGCTAAAAGCGATTGTAGAAGAACTGTCGACAGATGAAATGGTGTATATTTCCCGTTATTTCTCTATTTTGCCGCTTTTGATTAATATCTCAGAAGACGTGGACCTAGCTTATGAAATCAACCATCAAAACAATATCAATCAGGATTATCTTGGAAAGCTGTCAACAACCATTGACCTGATTTCAACGCGGGAAAATGCTCAGGAAATTCTGGAAAACCTGAATGTTGTTCCAGTACTGACAGCTCACCCAACTCAGGTTCAGCGTAAGACCGTTCTGGACTTAACCAATCATATTCATAGTTTGCTGCGTCAGCATCGTGATGTTAAAGCAGGCCTGGTAAATGAGAAGAAGTGGCTAGGAAATCTCCGCCGCTATATTGAGCTTATGATGCAGACAGATATGATCCGTGAGAAGAAGCTGAAAGTGACCAATGAGATTACCAATGTCATGGAGTACTATAACAGCTCTTTCCTGCAAGCGATCACCAACTTTATGGTCGAATACAGACGCTTGGCAGAAGAGCGGGGCATCAAGCTGGATAATCCTAAGCCTATTACCATGGGAATGTGGATCGGCGGCGACCGGGATGGCAATCCTTTTGTAACAGCAGAAACCCTTAAACTATCAGCCACCCTCCAGAGTGAAGTCATCCTCAACTATTACATTGACAAGGTTTATACACTCTATCGCACCTTCTCACTCTCGACCAACCTCTCAGCAACCAGTCAGGCAGTAGCAGAAATGGCAGCTCTGTCTACAGACAAGTCTGTTTATCGGGAAAATGAGCCTTACCGCCGTGCTTTCCACTATATCCAGTCCAAGCTGATTCAAACCTTGCTTTACCTTAAAGAAGGTAATTTCTCAAATGACGGTCAGCGATTGACTGACCGAGCTGAGGGAAAATTGTCTGCGAAAGCCAACCTTTCTGTCAGCAATAAAGGAAGAGAAATCATCCCTAATTATATCCAGTCTCGTATCAGCGAGACCTTGACTGAGCTGAAGAAAGAGGAGACACCTTCTTACAAAACAGCTCAGGAATTTAAAAAAGACTTGCAGGTCATTTATGATTCTCTTATCGAACATCATGGAGAAGCCTTGGTAAGTGGCGACTTGACTGAGCTTCTCCAAGCGGTTGATGTTTTTGGCTTCTTCTTGGCCAGTATTGATATGCGGCAGGATTCCAGTGTTCATGAAGCCTGTGTGGCTGAGCTCTTGGCTTCGGCTAATATTGTTCAGGATTATAGTAGCCTGTCGGAAGAAGAAAAATGCCAGGTCCTCCTTAAACAGCTGCTTGAAGATCCTCGTATCCTGTCAGCTACTCATGAGTCTAAATCCGAACTCCTGCAAAAAGAACTGGAGATTTTCAAAACAGCCCGTCAGCTAAAAGATGCCATCGGTGAGGAAGTCATTAAGCAGAATATTATCTCTCACTCGACCAGTGTATCAGATCTACTTGAGTTAGCTATTATGCTTAAAGAAGTGGGGCTGATTGATGAAAATGGTGCTCGTGTCCAAATTGTTCCGCTCTTTGAAACCATTGAGGATTTGGACAATTCCTGTGATACCATGGAGAAATACCTGTCTCTGCCAATTGCTCAGAAGTGGATTGCCTCTAAGGATAATTATCAGGAAATCATGCTGGGCTATTCAGACAGTAATAAGGACGGTGGCTACCTGTCTTCTTGTTGGACTCTCTACAAGGCTCAGCAGCAGCTGACAGCCATCGGTGATAAGTTTGGCGTGAAAATCACCTTCTTCCATGGCCGGGGAGGTACAGTAGGACGTGGTGGTGGTCCAACTTATGAAGCCATCACTTCTCAGCCACTCCGCAGTATCAATGACCGAATTCGTCTGACTGAGCAAGGGGAAGTCATTGGTAATAAATATGGAAACAAAGACGCAGCCTACTATAACTTGGAAATGCTAGTGTCTGCTGCCATTAACCGCATGGTAACTCATAAGAAGAGCGATAGCCATACTTCTGATAAATATGAGCGGATCATGGACCAAGTAGTCAATCGCAGTTATCAGATTTACCGTGATTTGGTCTTTGGCGACGAGCGTTTTTACGATTACTTCTTCGAATCCAGTCCGATCAAGGCTATCTCTAGCTTTAATATCGGTTCTCGTCCTGCTGCCCGTAAAACCATCACTGAAATCGGCGGTCTCAGAGCTATTCCATGGGTCTTTTCATGGTCTCAAAGTCGAGTTATGTTCCCAGGCTGGTATGGTGTCGGATCAAGTTTCAAGGAATTCATTGATGAAGACCCAGAAAACAATCTAGCCTTCCTGCAATTTATGTATAAGAGATGGCCGTTCTTCAAGTCGCTCTTATCAAATGTAGACATGGTTCTGTCTAAGTCAAATATGAATATCGCTTTTGAGTACGCGCAGCTTTGTGAAGATCAGAATGTGCGAGATATTTTCAATATTATCTTGGATGAGTGGCAGCTGACTAAGGATGTCATTCTAGAGATTGAAGGGCACGATGAGCTCCTTGCAGAAAATACCTATCTGAGGGATAGCTTGCACTATCGTATGCCTTACTTTAATGTTTTGAACTATATCCAGCTAGAACTAATCAAGCGTCAGCGCAACGGTCAGCTTACACCAGATCAAGAAAAGCTGATTCACATCACCATCAACGGAATTGCTACAGGACTTCGGAATTCTGGCTGATACAAAGAGAAAATCGGAATTGTTCCGGTTTTTTCTATTTTTGTAACCAAAAGGCTTCTTAATTCGTTATATTATTGAGGAGGGGGGGTGAGCTTATTAGACTGGATGAATATGAAACAATCTTGATAGGTTTTGCTCGTGAGATTATCTCCTATCTGCAGAAATCAGGCGCGTCTAAAGTAGAAGCAGAAGACGTGGTTCAAGATGTTTTTGTTAAGATGTTGGAAACAGAAATTATTATCCCGGCAGAGAAGATGCGAGCTTGGATGTATCGGGTCTCTATCCGGCGCTACATAGACAGATATAGGAGAGATAAGCGATATTTGCAGATTTTAAAAAAGGAATTTTTTAAAAATCACTCAGTTATTCCCTTTGAAAATAAAGATTATGAGCTGCTACGAAGTGCAATAGAGGAACTTCCGTCTAAGGAAGTTACACTTTTAGAACTCTATTATTTTCAGGGTTTTACAGTCAAGGAGATTGCCCGAATCATGTCTTACTCAGTAAGTAAGGTCAAGATTCAGTTGATGCGCTGTCGTGCTAAACTCCGAAAGAAACTGGAAAAGAAAGGATACCTAAATGGAAACATTTGAAATTCTTGCAAAGAAAAGCAGAAGAAAAAGACTCTGGAAGACAGTAGCTATTAGCACCTTTGTTTCTTTAGTGATTTTAGGTCTCTTAGGAAAGGGACTAATAGAATTAGCCTCCAAGAATGGACAAAACTTGCAGAAACAGTACGAAATTATGTCCGAAATCGCCTACCCTAATGTTGACTATGATAGTCTTTATTACACACAAACTTCTTATTTCTCAGGAACCTTACGTTCCGATCGTTTTAAAGACTTGAATGGAGTGAGAGTGGTTTATCCAGCTTATGAGGGTAACTATTCACTAACAGGCTCTTATAAAAATCCGACTTCGGAAGGGACTTATTACACTAAATCAGGGACCTATACGCGAGAACTTCGCCAGAAATATCCGGTTTTTTACAATGTTAATGCCAAAGTAACAAAGGATAGTAATTCCATACCTAAGGAGTTGGCTTCTGTCAAAGAAATGCCTGATCAATTGGTTGAAGTAGCCGTGACCTTTGATAGACCCTATACCTATAAGGAAATCCAGCAGATGATACCGAATAATCTCAAGATTAATTGGTATTGGATTGGTAGTCAATCGAAGGACGGTGAAAATGGCATGGTACTGAGTTCTGATCCTAAGACGACCTATGGAGCTGGTGCTGAATTATTAGCTATGGATCCAACAACTAGCAGTAAAGAGGGACAGAAGACCTTCTTGGACTATCTAAAAGAAGTTGATAAAACCTTTTTCCCAACTGTTAACAATTACAATATGTACAATGACATTGAAACCTATCTCAAGAAATTCAGCCAGCTAGATATTCGCGAGGAAAAGAATCGAGATCAATTGACTTTTTCAGGTGTCATTCTTACCGGAAAATCTGAAAATTTTGCTCAACTAGAGGGGAAAGAATGGAATTATGCTTCCAGTATTGGAGCCTCAATTCAAAATCAACCTTACTACAAATTAGACAAGGATTAATTCACAAAAAAATGCTAAAAGACTTGCATTTTCATTTAAATTTGATAAAATAGTAAGGAAAGTTAGACTGTATTGCCTACTGTCTATCTATAAAATATATTTTATTGGAGGCTTTTACTCAAATGGCAAAAGAAAAATACGATCGTAGTAAACCACACGTTAACATTGGTACCATTGGACACGTTGACCACGGTAAAACTACTTTGACTGCAGCTATCACAACTGTATTGGCACGTCGCTTGCCTTCAGCAGTTAACCAACCTAAAGACTATGCGTCTATCGATGCTGCTCCAGAAGAACGCGAACGCGGAATCACCATCAACACTGCGCACGTTGAGTATGAAACTGCTAAGCGTCACTACGCTCACATCGACGCTCCAGGACACGCGGACTACGTTAAAAACATGATCACTGGTGCCGCTCAAATGGACGGAGCTATCCTTGTAGTAGCTTCAACTGACGGACCAATGCCACAAACTCGTGAGCACATCTTGCTTTCACGTCAGGTTGGTGTTAAGCACTTGATCGTCTTCATGAACAAAGTTGACTTGGTTGATGATGAAGAATTGCTTGAATTGGTTGAAATGGAAATCCGTGACCTCTTGTCAGAATACGACTTCCCAGGTGACGATCTTCCAGTTATCCAAGGTTCAGCTCTTAAAGCTCTTGAAGGTGACTCTAAATTTGAAGACATCATCATGGAATTGATGGACACTGTTGATGAGTACATTCCAGAACCAGAACGCGATACTGACAAGCCATTGCTTCTTCCAGTTGAAGATGTATTCTCAATCACTGGTCGTGGTACAGTTGCTTCAGGACGTATTGACCGTGGTATCGTTAAAGTCAATGACGAAATCGAAATCGTTGGTATCAAAGAAGAAATCCAAAAAGCAGTTGTTACTGGTGTTGAAATGTTCCGTAAACAGCTTGACGAAGGTCTTGCAGGGGACAACGTAGGTGTGCTTCTCCGTGGTATTCAACGTGATGAAATCGAACGTGGACAAGTTATCGCTAAACCAGGTTCAATCAACCCACACACTAAATTCAAGGGTGAAGTTTATATCCTTACTAAAGAAGAAGGCGGACGTCACACTCCATTCTTCAACAACTACCGTCCACAGTTCTACTTCCGTACAACTGACGTTACAGGTTCAATCGAACTTCCAGCAGGTACTGAAATGGTAATGCCTGGTGATAACGTAACAATCGACGTTGAGTTGATCCACCCAATCGCCGTTGAACAAGGTACTACTTTCTCTATCCGTGAAGGTGGACGTACCGTTGGTTCAGGTATGGTTACAGAAATCGAAGCTTAATTCGATTCCGTTCCCAGATAACAATTATAGTCAGACACTAAACCCCGTGAGAACGGGGTTTTTTAGTATTGTAATTGTTTTTTTTAAAAAAAGAAGAATAGAAAGTAGTCGGTAATCTCCAGAGTAGATAGCTCGATTTTACAGAAGTAACTTGAAGATGATTTAGCAGACGGGAAGGGAAGAAGTGTATATATAAGCTTGATAGAAGTTTTGTCCTTTTGGTTAGGTTGGGGAAGAAAGTATCATTTAAAACAGAGATTCTTTCAGGAAGGATTTTCACTTTTCACTGAAAGTATAGTATAATAAGAAATAGAATACATTTGGAGAAGAAAAATGCCCTTAAAATCAGGATCATCACCTTATGCTAAAAATAATGACGGTAATAAAGAAATAGAAAAAATAATCTCAAAAGAAGGACTGAAAAATAACTACATATGGAACATGCTGGGGACAGTCTCATCCTCATTGATATCAGTCGTCTTGCTTCTACTAGCTTCTAGATTTCTAGATTCAAGAGATTCTGATATTTTTAGTATTGCTTACGCTCTTGGTCAGCAGTTCTTTGTTTTAGGTTATTTTCAGGTTAGAAATTTGCAATCTACGGATGTAAAAGAAAGATACCAATTTGCTTCTTATCATAACACGAGACTTTTTACTGTCTTTTTGATGATTTTAACATCGTTTATCTATACTCTCTGGCAAGGGTATGATGTTTACAAATCTAGTATTATTTTATTGCTTGTTCTTTATCGGGCTATAGATGCGTATTCAGATGTTTTTCAAGGATTATTTCAGCAAAAAAATAGATCAGACTTAGCCGGAAAGGTGCAATTCTATAGGAGCTGGATTTGCATGTTAATATTTGCAATAGTCCTGTTGCTTACAAAATCATTGATGGCAGCTAGTATTGTTATTTGCTGTGCGAATTTCATTCTGACCTTCCCCCTAGATTTCAGAAACTGTAGATTACATTTTTCTCAGGAAAAGTTTTTGCCTAAACTCCATGATGACAGAAAAAATGTGTATTCTATTTTGAAAAATAGTTTTCCCTTGTTTTTAAATGGATTTTTGATAACGTATATCTATAACGAACCAAAAATTGATATTGATTACCTTTTGACAAATGGCTATTTTTCATCTGGGGTTCAAAGAGACTTTAATGTTCTATTCATGCCTGTCTTTGTCTTATCCCTTTTATTCTTCGTCCTGAGACCGTTGACTACACAGCTTTCTATTTATTGGACTGAAAAGAAATTTACACTATTTTTCAAACAGGTCAATACTCTAAATCTAGTAATGACTGTTTTAGGACTCGTTATTGTTATTTTGGGTTATCTGATTGGTACAGAAGTTCTTAGTGCTGTCTATGGTATCCAATTACAGGAGTATAAACTTCCTTTCACAATATTACTTATAGGTGGTATTTTGAATGTTTTTGCTCTAGTGGTTGATATCATTATGACCATCTTTAGAAAACAGCATTATCTGATGATAGCCTATTTATTGACATTTGCTGTTTCAAAATTTATTACTTTACCATTTATTCGCGATCAAAAATTGCTGGGAGCTGCTAATTCCTTTTTAATCTCCATGTGCGTCTTTTATGCAACAAGTCTGATTATTTATGGCATTGCTAAAAATCAGGAAAAAAGAAAGAAGTAAAATTTTATGAATATCTTATTTACATTAAATGATGCGTTCGTACCTCAAGTTGCAACCTGTATGTGTTCTATATTTGAGAATAATAAATCTGCAGAGAATATTACAGTATATTTAATTGGCGAGAGGATAAACCAAGAGAATCAAGACAAATTAAAAAGATTCGCTAAAAGTTACGATAGAAAAGTTTGTATTATTTCTATAAATAATATCGCAGACTATATTGATTTTGATTTTGATACAAACGGTTGGTCTTCAATTATTTTGGCACGTCTTTTTTTAGATAAACTTCTTCCACAAGAAGTTGATAGGATTTTATATCTCGACGGAGATACACTAGTTCTAGAAGATATAGGTTCTCTTTTTTATAGCGACTTAGGAGATAAGGTAATAGGTATGTGTCCCGAACCAACTGTGGATAAGTCAAGAAAGGAATTTCTAGCTTTGAAAGAGTACCCCTATCATAATTCGGGTGTCCTATTGATCGATCTAAAAAAATGGCGTAGGGAAGAGATTGGTAAAAAGGTCATAGAATTTTATCAGTTTCACGAAGGAAAGCTATTCGCACCAGACCAAGATGCCTTAAATGGAGCATTGAAAGAGCAAATTTTTACCTTGCCAATTTCCTTTAATTATTTTAATATTTATGATGTCTATCCTTATAAAACGTTGAGTGAATTAAGTAAGCCAACTAAGTTTATATCATTGGAAGATTTTAATCATTTTCGGAAAGCACCTACAATTATTCACTATCTTGGTGAAGAGAGACCTTGGCGGAAGGGGAATACACATAGGTTTAAAAAGGAGTACCTCTATTATCTCCACAAAACCCCATGGAAGGATACACCAATGGAAGAAGGTTGGCAGCTGTATTTTGTTTGTTTTAGAATCTTTAATATTGTTATGAAGCCTTTTCCAATGCTAAGATATAAGATTATCAATTCCCTAATCCCGAGCTTTATGAGATATAGGAAAAAACAGTTGCAGAAAAACAAAAAATAATGTGATGACATGTTATAGAAAGAATAGATTAAATTAATGAAAGTTTTAATGATAATTCCTGCTTATAATGAGGAAGAAAGTATTTTAAATACGGTTATGAGCATTGTAGAATATCGGAAGAAAGTTGATTTTGACTTAGACTACGTAGTTATCAATGATGGGTCAGTTGACAGAACTAAGGAGATTTTGGACAGCCATCATCTGAATGCTATTCATTTGGTTATGAATTTAGGGATTGGTGGAGCTGTTCAGACGGGCTATAAATATGCTCTTGAGAAGAATTATGATGTGGCCGTACAGTTTGATGGAGACGGTCAGCATGATATTGAGTCGCTGGATGCTTTGCTGGAGCCTATTCGTCGTCAGCAGGCTGATTTGGTTGTTGGTTCTCGTTTTATCGGTGACAAGTCTTCGGAATTTCAGACGACTTTTATGCGGCGTTTTGGCATTACCATTATTTCAGCTTTTATTAAATTAACAACAGGCAAAAGGATTCTGGATACCACATCAGGTTATCGTTTGGCCAATCGAGACATTATTAGACAATTCGCTGCACGCTATCCTATCAAGTATCCTGAGCCAGAATCAATCGTCCATATCTTGAAGCGGAAATATAAAGTGGTGGAAGCACCAGCCAATATGTTTGAACGTGCAGGAGGAGTCTCTTCGATTACTCCTATTAAGTCCATTCGCTATATGATTGAAGTTTGCTCTTCGATCTTTATTGCTGCTTTTATGAAAGAGAGTGAATAATGTCCATTTTGTCTATTGTTATGCTAGTGGCTTCAGTTCTATTCCTGTATTTTGTCTTTCGGAATATCAATCAAAATAATATTTTATTTGAGCAAGCCTTTATGTGGATTATTATTGGCTTTGTACTGATTGTTATCTCTATTTTTGATTGGATTCCAGTTTCGATTGCCAAATTGTTAGGCTTTGAGTTGACCTCAAACTTTGTCATGTCCTTGGCCATTTTTTTCCTACTGGTTATTGTTTTTTTACATACTATTTCTATTTCCAAGCAAAAGGAGCAAATCAAGCAGTTGGTGCAAGAACTGTCCATCATGAAGCAAAGAATGTCCAAGTTAGAGAGTGAAAAAGATGAAAAATAACCATACCTGGGTGATTTGCGCCTATGGCGAAAGTGAATTTTTAGAAGCTTGTATCCTGTCTTTGCAAGCTCAAACCTTGCCTTCAAAAATTATCTGCTATAGCTCAACACCGTTGGATTCAATCAAGCAGTTGTGCCAGAAATACGGTATTCCTTTTTATACGAAAGAAGGCGGTGGTATCGGCAAGGACTGGAACAATGCCCTTTCTTTTGTTGAGACGGCTTATGCTACCATTGCCCACCAGGATGACTATTATGAGCCTGCTTATCTGGAGGCTGTGATACAGAAAATAGAGCAGTCGAAGGATATTCTAATTGCCTATACAGACTATTTTGAAGAGAAAAATGGAGTCAAAATTCCGGCTAATACCAATCTGAAAATAAAGACTCTCATGCTTAAAACCTTGAATCTGATGCCATCCAGTCGTTTTTGGAGAAATCGGGTTCTAGCTTTTGGCAATCCCATTTCCTGTCCGGCAGTAACTTACAACATAGAGGCATTAAGGGATTTTCGATTTGATGAGGAAATGCGCGTGAGTTTAGATTGGTATGCTTGGTACAAGATTAGCGCCTATAAGGGTCGCTTTGCTTATATTTCTGAGAAGCTTATGTGCCACCGGATTCATGGAGAGTCGGAAACAACCAAGACTATTTCAGATAATACTCGAACCAAAGAAGACTTGTTCATGTATCAGCTTTTCTGGCCTAAGTGGGTTGCTAATCTAATAAATAAAGCATATATGAAGAGTCAAGATGCTAACTCAAACTAATAGAGTTATTTACAAGGAAAGTATATGAAAGATTTAATATCTGTTGTTGTAACTTGTTACAACCATCAAGATTACATTGAACAGTGTTTGCGCAGTATTTTTGCTCAGACCTATCGAAATATTGAGTTACTGGTATTGGATGATGGCTCCTCTGATCATTCAGCTGAAATCATAGAGGCTGTCTTGGTGGATTCCCCTTTTCCAACGCGGTTTGAAAGCCATGAAAATATGGGGGTTGTCAAGACAAGAAACAAGGCTTTGCAGCAAATTCAAGGCACTTATTTTATTTTTGTGGATAGTGACGATTTTCTGGATTCGGACTATATTGAGAGTTTCTACACAAGCATGGTGCAAGAAGAGGCAGATATTGTCTATGGTGATTTGTATGACCCTGATAAAAAGGAAGTTTACCTTAAATCACGACCATTTGACAAGCTAGCTTTCTTAACGGAGAATTATATTTCCAACTGTTCCCTCATTCGTCGTTCGGTTGCTGATGGTATTTATTATGATGAAGCGCTGAATCGTGAAAAACTGGAAGACTATGATTTTCTTTTAAATTTAATTATCAATCAAGGTGCGAAACCAGTTTATGATGCAAAAACGAAGCTGAATTACCGGGTCTTTGATAAGGAATCAATCTCTAAACGGGATTCTACGAGATATCATTACGAAATGTATCTGAAAATTCTGCGTAAGTATGTAAAACAGATACCAGATGAAATATATCAAGCTCTGGGAAAGAACATATTTACACTGGAAGGTCGTTTGGATGAGTTGATTCAGCATATGGATAAAGTGAACGACTATGTTCTTGAACTGCAGGAGGAGCAGAGGCAGTTACATAAAAATCTAGACTCCTTGAAATCCAGACTGAGAACGATAAAAGAACAGCGTGATGAGGCTATTCAGGAGCAGTTTCGTATTCGCCGATCTATTTCCTATCGATTGGGGAATGGCATGATTACGCCATTGAAACGTCTGGCTCAGATAATCAAGAATCCTCGCAGTATCAAAGCTGTTTTAAGTCGGATTAAGCAACAGCTGGTTCGTTTTAAACGCCAAGTTAAGTCTCCTAAGGTTTATTATTATCAATGGCTGCGGAACTCTCAAAGGGAAAAAGCTTTAGCTTCAGTTTCAAGCGGAGAAAAAGTCTTAGTCTATGTCATTTTTGAATCCGAGCCACGCTTGCAGCAGTATAAGGTTATCTTTTTAGAAAAGTTAGCAGCTTTGGCTGATAAGACTCTCATCGTCGTTAACGGCGGACTGGTTGAAGAGGACATAGAAACTTTAGAGCAGTATGGGCAAGTCTTGGTGCGGGATAATAGTGGCTATGATACGGCAGCTTTTCGTGAAGGCATTCTTTCTTTAGGAAAGGAAACGTTGCAGCATTGCTCTCAGCTGATGCTCGTCAATGATACCAATATCGGCCCTATGAGTGATTTGGCGGCTGTCTTTCAAACTATGGCTGGCAGAAATCTTGATTTTTGGGGAATTTCCTATGGTGAGACCCAGGAAGATATCACTGGTTTTAACCGCTATGGCTACATTCCCAATCACCTACAGTCTTATTTTTTGGTGATTGAGCCTTTGCTGCTTCAGTCCGAAGAATTCTACGACTATTGGCAAGTGCTGACTGACACGGATTCAAGGGAAGAAGCGATTGGAAAGCATGAAACGACTTTTACCAAGTACTTTGCTGACTTGGGCTATCGCTACGATGCCTTGGTTCACGAAAATCGGGATTCGGCTATGTATATTCATCCATTAAGGATGTTAAAGGCGGGCAGTCCTCTGATTAAGTATACTTCTTTGAAGAATTATGATGATCAGCAGTTTTTATGGCAGGTTCTGGAAAGAGAGTCAGAGGTTCCTGATGTATTGGACTATGTTCGGGAGAAGACAGATTATCCAGTAGAAATTCTTGAGAACATCGTTCAAAAATTCAAAGATGTGCCTCGTGATCAATATATCCTCATCATTGACGGTGTAGAGAATATCATTCCGCAGTGTACACGCTACCGTGTGCTCAATAAGGCAGAGCAGCTTAGAAAGAATGGCTTTGCTGTGAAAGTGGTTAATGCGTCTGAATTTAGTCTGGCTCAGGCCCAGTATGCCAGCCACATCATTATCTACCGCGCTCCTTGGTCCGTCCAGCTCCAGCTTTTGTGTGATTTGGCTCGGGAGGAGCATAAGCCAGTCTATTTTGATATTGATGATTTGGTCTTTGATCCCCTTTATACGGACCAGCTAAGCTATACCCAAGGCTTGTCTGAGAAGGAAAAGGGCAATTACGATGCTGGGGTGAAAAATTACGGGAAAATGCTGGCGGCTTGTGATGGGGCGATTACCTCTACGAATCAGCTAAAAGAGGAATTGCTCAAATACAAGGGCTTAGTCCTGCTGAATCGTAATCTGGCGTCCAGCGAATTGATTACGGTTAGCTCGCAGTTTTTGAAGGAAGACTTTAGTGCAGACGACAGAATCAAAATCGGCTATTTCTCTGGATCTATTAGCCACAATGAAAATTTTGAGCTCATCAAACCGGCTATCAAAGAAGTGCTGGACAACTACCCATCCGTGGAGCTTCATATTGTAGGACACTTGGATATCCCGCAGGATATGAAACAATATACGCAGCGTATTGTCGTCCATGAGTATGTGGACTGGAAAGCCTTACCTCAGCTGATTAGTCAGGTTGATATTAATCTGGCTCCTCTGGTTGACTCAGTCTTTAATCGGGCCAAGTCAGAAATCAAGTGGATAGAAGCTGCTCTAGTCAAAGTGCCAACGATTGCCAGTCATATCGGATCCTTTGAGGACATGATGATTGACGGTCAGACGGGACTTTTGGCTAAAGATAGTGAATGGAAAGAAAAGCTGGAAAGCCTGATTCTTTCTGCGGATTTACGCAGAGAACTAGCAGAGAATGCCTACGATTTTGTATTAGAAAATTGCAGTTTAGATAAAAAAGATGAAATGGTGACTTATTTTGAAAAGAAATAAAGAAGTAAAAGTTGAGAATATTTTCTTGCTGCTAGCAACTGTCTTTGTCTTGACTTTTATGATTGCACAGCCGATTAATCGGGTGCCTGATGAGACCAATCACGCTCGTATGACATGGGAAATCTTCCATAAACCGACCAGTCGGACATATAAATGGATGGACAAAATCCCATCCACTCCGAATGTTTCGCTGGCAGAGTACAAGCAGCTGTTCACAGAGAAGATAGATCTGGCGCAAGAAGAGTTTACCTTTGGCTTTAATCTCAAGGCCATCTCTTTCCTGCCTCAGCTGCTAGGTATGACCTTGGGAAGCATGCTTTATCCGTCGGTAGGCTTCATCGTGATGATGGGGCGGCTCTTCAATGCCTTGGCGTATATCATAGGGGTTTATCTGCTGATTAAATACTTCAAATATGGCAAAAAAGCTCTGCTTTTCCTATCTCTTTTGCCTATTATGGTCCAGCAGGCAGCTTCTCTCTCTTACGATGTGATGAGCTATCTGGAGATTATGCTGGCGGTTGGCTTTTTGACCAATATTGCCTACCATAAGAAATTTACCAACAGAAATGTACTTGAGCTTTTGGTGATTTCTATAGGCCTCTTTGTCACCAAACCGAATAATGTTCTTTTGTTAGGCTTGCTGCCTTTTGTTGACTTTGAGTTTGAAGGATTCCTTGCGGTTCTGAACAAGCCTTTTATTGCAACCAAAGCTTTTATAGATCGCTATCGCCCTATCTTCTATGTACTTGGCTTTTCCGCTTTCTTTCTTGCCCTGCATCTGGCCTTTCGCAATCAGGGTGGGCTCTTGCACTATGGCCAAGTCTTATTGAATACGCTCTTTAAGCAAAGTGTTAATGGCGACTTGAATACGATTTTGACAATCGGTATGTTTGGCTTTTTGGGGAATTTTACTATCCAGCTGCCGCTTTGGCTGATTTTTATTGATGTGGCAGTCTTGGCGATTATCTTTTTGCAGTCGCAGAAAGATTTTATGACCAAGGGTTACACAGTCATGTCGCGTTATCTGTTTCTGGTTCAAGTGATTGCTGTTGTGTCGATTATGTATCTGCAGTGGACGCCAATCGTCCTAGGTAAAGGTGCCATGATATCTGTTGGTGCTCAGGGACGTTATTTTACACCCTTCCTGATCTTACTGCTACCAACTGTTGCTAATCTAGGAACCTTGGACATTAAAGACAGGGTGGTGAATCGAATGATGGTTGGGACTCTGTTAGCTAACTTCTTGGTCTCCCTTTACTTGATGGTGCCCTTTTATTGGAATGTATTAGGATAAGCTATGAAAAAAAAGATATTATTCATTTCGCCAACTGGAACGCTGGATAATGGAGCTGAAATCTCTATTGTCAATTTGATGGAATACTTGGTCCAGACAGGCCACCAGGTTATCAATGCGATTCCAGATTATCATGTAGCCGTTCAGCAGGACTATATATCCAGCTTGGCAGCCTTGGGTATTGAGACTATAGCCTTGCCGTCAGTTAAATGGTGGTGGGAGGACGCGCCTGGTGGCCTGCCAGGTAGTCCTGAGTCTAGAGCTCGGTCTTATCAAGAAAATACCTCGGCGCTTAGAAAGACACTAACGGAGCGAAAGATTGATTTGGTTATTACCAATACGGTCAATATGTTTCAAGGAGCAGTGGCAGCGGCCTGCGAGGATGTTCCGCATTTCTGGCTGATTCATGAATTTCCTGACGGAGAGTTTGGCTACTATAAGGAAAATCTAGATTTTATCAGTGATTATTCGCAGGAAATATTTGCAGTTAGAGGTGCCTTGCAGAGACAGTTACAGGAGCTGCTGCCAGACAGAAAAGTCTTGTCTTTTGCCCCTTTTACGAAAATTCATCCTACTGATACAGGAGAAAAAGACTGGGCCGAAAGGCGTATCGTGTCAGTCGGACGCTTGACAGAGCGAAAAAATCAATTAGAATTGATAAAAGCCTATGACCAGCTATCTCAGCCAAAACCGGCCTTGGTTTTTATCGGTGCCTGGGATGAGGAGTACAAGAAAAGATGCGAGACCTATATCTCCGAACATCAGGTCAAAAATATTAGCTTCTTGGGACACAAGGACAATCCTTGGGCAGAGGTGACGGAAGCAGATCTTGCGGTATTTCCGTCTGCGATGGAAACCTTTGGCTTAGTCTATATTGAAGCGATTATGAATGCCCTTCCGACCATTTTGTCGGACAATCCTGGTCATCTATCCGCCTATGAAATCTTTGAAGAAGGTCAGCTGTATTCATCTGGCAATATTGAGGAGTTGGCTGATAAGATAAACATTGCCTTGGCAAATTTTGAGGGATTAAAAGACCAGTCGGTGGCTAATCTTGGCAAGATTCAAGAGCGCTACACAGTTCAGAGTGTTTACCAAACCTTATTGGATAAGATTGAAAACACTGAAATGTACCAGGCTAACTCCTTGCGCCATGTCAAATGCTTATTGGATACAAATTTACCTTCTCAACCAGCTAGCTCTTTCTTACGCAAAGTGAAAAATAAGCTGCTTTCTGGTAGAAGAGGTTAAAGAAAGAAAAGGACAAGTGTGGCCGCGGCTCTACCTGTCCTTTTTGTATTATACAAACACACTAGAAAGTGGTATAATAGAATGGATTGTAAAATCTTGAATTGAGGGAAATCATGAAACATGTCTTCATCATTGGGAGTCGGGGACTTCCTGCCAAATATGGAGGATTTGAAACCTTTGTCGAAAAATTGACAGAGCATCAAATCTCTTCTCAAATCCAGTATCATGTGGCTTGCTTATCAGATGATGAAGCTTTTCATCATTTTGACTACAAGGGGGTAGACTGTTTTACAGTCAAGCCACCCAAGCTTGGTCCGGCCCGCGTAATTGCCTATGACATGATGGCTGTCTCCTATGCCCTCAAGTTTGCTAAGAAAGAGCAGATTGAGCAGCCAATTTTTTACATTCTTGGAAATACGATTGGTGCTTTTATCCTTCCCTTTGCTCGTCGTATCCATCAGGCAGGTGGTAAATTCTTTATCAATCCTGACGGGTTGGAGTGGAAGCGGGCCAAGTGGTCTAAGCCAGTTCAAGCCTATCTCAAGTATTCTGAGAAGGTCATGACCAAGCATGCAGACTTGGTTATAGCGGACAATCAAGGCATCGAAAGCTATATTCAAAAAGCTTATCCTTGGTCTAAAACGACCTGTATCGCTTATGGAACAGACGTTTATCTGTCTAATCTGACGGAAAACGAAGGCAAGGTCAGGGTCTTCTTTGAAAAGTGGGCCAGTAAGGAAAAAGACTATTACCTCATTGTCGGACGCTTCGTTCCGGAAAACAACTATGAAACCATCATTCAAGAATTCATGAAATCCAAAACCCAACGTGACTTGCTGATTATCTGCAATCATGAGGGCAATCCCTATTTTGAAGAGCTCAAGCAGAAAACAGGCTTTGACCGTGATTCTCGCATTAAGTTTGTCGGGACGGTTTATGACCAGAATCTGCTCAAATATATCCGTAATCATGCTTTTGCATACATACATGGCCATGAGGTTGGCGGGACTAATCCGGGACTCTTGGAAGCACTGGCTCAGACAGATGCCAATCTGGTGCTGGATGTGGACTTTAACCGTAAGGTAGCAAAAGAAACGGCTCTGTACTGGCAAAAAGAACCTGGCCAGCTGGGCCAGCTGATTGACCGAGTAGATACTCAAACAGATTTTACGGAGCTAGGTCAAGCCGCTAAAGAAAATATGAAAGAAAACTACACCTGGGAAAAAATTGTGGGTGAATACGAGGATTTATTTTTATCATGAAAGTGACCATTCTTCTGTCCACCTATAATGGGGAGCAGTTTCTGGCCGAGCAGATTAAGAGTATTCAAGAGCAGACATATAGGGACTGGCAGCTGCTGATTCGTGATGATGGCTCTACGGATGGGACGCGGGCTGTCATCGAAGACTTTTGCTGCAAGGATGACCGCATTGCCTTTATCAATCGGGAAAATCCACAAAATCTAGGTGTCATTCAGAGTTTTCATAGCCTGCTTCAATACCAAGATTCGGATTTCTATCTCTTTAGCGACCAAGATGATGTTTGGCTACCAGACAAGATTGCCATGCAATTGGCTGAGGCAGACAAGTATGATAGCAGTCAGCCCTTGCTGGTGTATACTGACTTGAAGGTCGTGGATCAAGAGCTACAGGTTGTTCATGAAAGTATGATTCGCACTCAGTCAGATCACGCTAATACAGAACTAGTCCAAGAGTTGACGGAGAATACGGTGACGGGTGGCGTTTCTATGATTAATCGCGCCTTGGCCCAACTTTGGACTGGGAAAGAAGAACATGAACTGCTCATGCACGACTGGTATTTGGGCTTGCTGGCTGCGGCTTTTGGCAATCTAGTCTATATTGACAAGCCGGGTGAGCTCTATCGTCAGCATTCGAATAATGTGCTGGGAGCTCGAACGCTCAGAAAACGAGTAAAAAACTGGGTGCGTCCCCATGTTCTTTTTACCAAATATTGGAAATTGATAAAAGACAGTCAGACCCAGGCTAGAAATTTGCTGGTCCTGCCGCTGACTGCTGAAAATAGAGAGTTAATTGAGAACTTTGTGACCATTATGGAGGTTTCTACCAAGGAGCGCTGGCGCAGGATTCGCCAGTATGGCTACCGTAAAAACCGCACTTTCCATACCCTTGTTTTTACAAGCCTCATTCTCACAAAGTTTGCTTATAAGGAGTAATATTCATGGATTTTTTTAGTAAAAAAAATCGAATTCTTTTGAAAGAATTAATCAAGACGGATTTTAAGTTGCGTTATCAAGGATCTTTGGTCGGCTATCTCTGGTCGATTTTGAAGCCATTGATGATGTTTACTATCATGTATCTGGTGTTTGTCCGCTTTTTGCGCTTTGATGACGGGACACCCCACTATACAGTAGGGCTTTTGCTGGGGATGGTTTTCTGGTCTTTCTTTACTGAAGCCACCAATATGGGCATGCTTTCCATCGTTTCTCGGGGAGATTTGCTTCGTAAATTGAACTTTCCAAAACATACCATCGTCTTTTCATCGGTTCTTGGAGCAGCTATCAATTTTCTGATTAATCTAGTCGTTGTTTTCCTTTTCGCCTTGATCAATCAGGTGGAATTCGGCTTGCATACGCTAGTAATTATTCCTCTTTTTCTGGAAGTATTGGTCTTGGCAATGGGCTGTGCCCTCATGCTTTCTTCCTTGTTTGTGAAGTATCGGGATATTGGACCGATTTGGGAAGTGGCTCTTCAAGCAGGAATGTACGCCAGCCCGATTATCTACTCTCTGAACTTCCTTTTGGATGGTAAAAAACTTTTTGTAGCTAAAATTATGATGCTCAATCCGATTGCCCAGATGCTGCAGGATATGCGCCATTTCATTGTTGCTCCTGTTAATGTCAGAGGCTGGGATATTGTGAATAACAAACTAATCGCCCTCATCCCTTACTTGATTCCTTTTGTGATATTGGCTCTAGGTTTGTTCTTCTTTAATAAAAATGCTAAGAGATTTGCGGAGATTTTATAATGTCAAATAATATTGCAGTAAAAGTCGACCATGTAAGTAAATTCTTTCGATTGCCTACTGAGGCTACTCAGAGTTTGAGAACCAGTCTGGTCAATCGTTTTAAGGGGATCAAAGGCTACAAAGAACAGCATGTTTTGAAAGATATTTCCTTTGAGGTCGAAAAGGGTGACTTCTACGGTATTGTCGGCCGCAATGGCTCTGGTAAGTCTACCCTCCTGAAAATTATCTCTGAGATTTATATTCCGGAGAAGGGCAAGGTAACTATTGATGGTAAGTTGGTTTCCTTTATTGAGCTGGGTGTAGGTTTCAATCCAGAACTAACTGGCCGCGAAAATGTCTATATGAACGGTGCCATGCTGGGATTCTCAACAGAAGAAGTAGACGCCATGTACGATGATATCGTGGAGTTTGCTGAGCTAGGAGAGTTTATGAACCAAAAGCTTAAGAACTACTCCAGCGGTATGCAGGTGCGTCTGGCTTTTTCTGTGGCCATCAAGGCTCAGGGTGATATTCTGATTTTGGACGAGGTCTTGGCTGTTGGAGACGAAGCCTTTCAGCGTAAGTGTAATGATTACTTCAAAGATCGCAAGGAGTCAGGCAAGACGACCATTCTGGTGACCCATGACATGGGAGCTGTTAAAAAGTATTGTAATAAGGCCGTCTTGATTGAAAATGGCTTGGTCAAGGCTATCGGCAATCCAGATGATGTGGCAAACCAGTACAGTCTGGACAATGCGACTGAAACAAAAGCCATGAACGAGGGATTCCAGGTTGAGAATGCGGCAGTTTCTGATTTGAAGGTTAAGCTCTTGCATTCGCCTCAGATTTCACCTGAACAAGAAATTGAATTTGAAATTTCTTATCAGGTAAATCAAGACCTTCCGACCTATGTTTCCTTTTCTCTGACAGATATCGATCGAACTATCTGGCTTTACAATGATAATTCCATGGATCAGCCGACAGAAGGACCTGGACAGAAGCGCTTGACTTACAAGTGTCATGTGTCACAGATAAATAACGCTAAGTTAAAACTGCAGGTTTCGGTGCGGGATCAGGAAGAACAGATTTTAGCCTTTGCAGACTCTCAGAACAACCCAGTTATCTTGGTCAATCGCCAGGATATTAAGGATGACGATGTCTCTGCTAAGGATTCTGCCACTGGCTTAATCCAGCGTAATGGCAGTTGGAAGATTTCTCAATCATAAAGAATAAGGTATTTTCATGGAACGAATATTACTCTATGTTCATTTCAATAAATGCAATCATATAAGCGGTCATGTCTTCTATCAATTGGAGCAGCTAAAGCCGCTTTTTTCTAAGATCATATTTATTTCAAATAGTCCTTTGACCGATGAGGACAAATGCCGGCTGAGAGAAGACTTGGGAATTGCTGACTTGCTTGAGCGGGATAACCGAGGCTTTGATTTTGCAGCCTGGCGTGACGGTATGAACCGACTGGTTTTTGACACTTTGCAGAACTCAGACTCTCTGACTCTCATGAACGACACTTGCTTTGGTCCACTATGGGATTTGGCGCCCATTTATCAGCGCTTTGAGGAGGATTCGCAAGTCGATTTTTGGGGAATGACTAATTTTCGCAAGACCAGGTACTTTGAAGAACACCTGCAGAGCTACTTTGTCACCTTTAAGCAGTCAGTTCTTAAAGACAAGTCTTTCCGTGAATTTTGGTCTCAGGTAGAAGATTTTACTGACGTTCAAGATGTGATAGAACATTACGAGACCCAGTTTACCAAACGTTTTGTAGAGGCAGGATTCAAATATCAAGCTCTCCTTGATACCCGTCAGGAAGAAGCAGGAGAATTGGTTCATCCAGATTTTTCATACTATAAGCCTCTTAGGATTCTGGAAGCAAAGATTCCTTTTCTAAAGGTGAAGGCTCTCACGGGTAATCCTTTTTTAGCTAGGTATTTGCTGGAAGATCTTGAAACCAACTCATCCTATCCAGCTTCGCTTATTAGGGAACACCTGTTCTATCATTTTGGTCCAGACCTTCCTTGTTTGCTGCAGGACAAGTATTTGTCTCAGGCAACTTCGAACTATCGGACAGATCAGCCTGTCCTCCTGCATATTCATGTAACGGATCTTCCTATTTTTCAGCAGTATCAGGACAAGCTATTTTCTCTGTCGCCTCAGTACCAGTATTTGGTGACAACAAATCAGCCAGAAGTGTTGAAACAGCTGCAGACAGCGCTGGCTCATCTGGACGATAAAGTTCAGCTTGTACTAAGCCAGAAATCTCATGCCTGGCTTGCCATGCTGGAGCAGAAGGAAATTCTGCAAGACTATGCTTATATCGGCCATCTATCTACTCATAGAATAATGGAAAATCAGGCTGTTTTTGACCAAGCTATGCGCTCTGATTTGATAAATATGATGGTTTATTATGCAGATACAAGCATAGAAGCGCTAGAGCAGGAGTCTGCTGTAGGGCTGGTTATTCCAGATTTGCCGCGCCTAGTCAGAGATGGCTTGTTTGAGTCAGAACCGCCGCGTCCAAGGCTGGCTGCTATCTGGCAGGAAGCTGGTTTGCATAAGTCTTTTGACTTTATGACTCCCCCTTCTCTAACGAGAGTCTATGGTGGCTTTGTATGGTTTAAATACTCTGCTTTGGCTAGTTTGTTCCAGATGAAGAGTTTAGAAAGCTTGCCATCCTCTGAGCAGGAGCTGTCTGATGTTTTAGAGCATTTATTGGTTTATCTAGCTTGGGACAGTCATTATGATTTCAAGATTATGCCCTTATCTTCCCTCCCCTCTTTACTGGACTGGCAGAGGAAAAGGGAAGAATTGACCGAGCAAAAAGAAAAATTAAGTCAGAAAAATTTATCTCAAAAGATTAGAAATCGTTTGTCAAATCTTTTAAAGAAAAAGTGAGATTCTTAATTCACAAAAAATCTCGCTAGAGAATTTAACTATTTACCAGAAAGAAAAATGAAATTTTTATTCAACCACTATAAGCAGTTCTCATACCTGCTGATTAGTTTTTTACTTTTAGATATAGTCGCTGTCACGACAGTTTTACTATTGGAGGAAGGCGAAGATTTGCGGAGCTATCCAGCCTTGTGGCTGGCCTTTCTGATGTTGCTTCCTCTTTTGTTTGGCTTGGGCAAGCTTTTGTCTCAGCTCTTCAGCAAAAGATTTTTCCTATGGTCAGCTATTATTTACGCTCTTTATACAGGATTTTCTTACTTACTGACAGTAACGCAGCATGTCAATGATTTTGAGTTCAAAGCAGAACGGGTTTTCAGCAATCATTTTTGGCAGTTTAACTCCCTGCCTGGCTTGCTTTTGATTTTCTTATTTGCGTATATTTTTATCCATTTTCCAAAGCTTAAAAAACGCTTTCCAGGTAAGTTCTTGCAGGTTAATAAGAAAAATAGAGAGGTACTGGAAAATCTTTTTCTCTCCCAATTCTTTCTATTTCTTGCTTTGATGGACGATAAGATGCCGGAATTGCTGCATCACCAAAGCTATTTAGTGAATTTCCTTGAGGAAGGCAAGTTGGATATAACGCAGAACTTTGTGCTAACTTTCCTCTGCCTTATCGCACTAATCTTTATCCTGCTTTCTCTCCCCAGCTTGCTAGCTGTTAAGGGATTGCGTGATCTCGCTCAGAATAAAGCCAGTGTTTCTGTTGCTTTTGTGTTGAGTGCAGTGTTTGCCCTTGTCTTTAACTATACAATCCAAAATAGTATCCGAGGAGATGTGATTGTTTTGGATCAGTATCTTTTCACTGGAGCCAGTCTCTTTCAAATCATCGTTTTTTTCATGATTTTTATGGCTCTTTACCTGATTTTCAATCATTTTCTCCTGCCAACTATCCTGATAACAGCGCTAGTAGTGGTTGCTACCATAGCCAGCAGTCTGAAATTTCAGTATCGCCAAGAGCCAATATTGCCTAGTGATATGGTCTGGCTGAGAAATCCCAAGACCCTCTTTGACTTTCTCGGAGGCAATTATGGATTTTATGCTATCTTGGGACTAGCTGCTCTAGGCGCTCTTTATTGGTATTTGCGTAAGAAAATCTTGCCAGGAAAGCTCATTACCGTTCTTAAATACCAGCTCCTCTTGCTAGTCCTGCCCCTGGTCTTTTTCTTGGGAGTCATGGATATATTTGCTACTAAAAAGAATGGCAAAATAGTAGAGAATATCCCAGTTATTTCGATCTTAAATAATTTCCATGACCTGACTTGGATGGGAAATACTGTCAATTCACAGCTGCGCTCCCTTTCTTTTGTCTGGTTTTCACAGATGTCGGATACAACCATGATTGAGCCGCGTGGCTATTCTAAGGAAAAGATTCAAGAGATAGAAAAAAAGTATAAGAATCTTGCGGAAGCTATTAACAAAGAACGCCAGAATAAAATCGAAGATCAAACGGTAATTTATCTCCTGAGTGAAAGTTTTTCTGACCCTGCTCGGGTTGACGGTGTTACTATGTCTGAGAATCCAATTCCTTATATTCAGGAAGTTAAAACTCGCACCACCAGTGGACTTATGAAGTCAGACGGCTATGGTGGGGGAACGGCCAACATGGAATTTCAAACTCTGACTGGTTTGCCTTTTTATAATCTGTCTCCATCTATTTCGGTTCTCTATACTGAAATTGTCCCGAGGATGAATAGATTCCCTTCCGTTAGCGATGCTTATTCATCTAAGAATCGGACAGTAATCCATCTGGCCTCCCCTAGCAATTATGCCAGAAATGTCATTTACCAGGATTTGGGATTTGATACCTTTATTCACTATGGTACCAAAGGCCTGAAGGGGGATAATATAGGTGGTAATTACAGCGATAAAACGACTTATAATCAAGTCTTGGAGCATTTGAATGGCAAGCAGGGACAGTTTTTCTCTGTCATGACCATGCAGAACCACATGCCTTGGAGTGAGCCCAATCCTGTCTACATGTCTGCCAGCTATCCTGATTTTAGCAAGGAAGGGAACGAATCTCTTTCCAGCTATGTTAGAATGCTTTACCATACAGATCAGGCGACCAAGGAGTTTTTGGAGAAGCTTTCAAAGGTAGATAAAAAAGTAACAGTCGTCTTTTACGGCGATCATCTGCCAGGTCTCTATCCTCAGTCAGCCTTTAAAGAAGATCCAGAAAGCCAATATCTGACGGATTATTTCGTTTGGAGCAATTATGAAACTCCTAAACTCGATTATCCAAGAGTCAATTCTAGCGATTTCTCCGCTCTCTTACTGGAGCAGACAAATTCCAAAGTATCACCTTACTATGCTTTATTAACAGAAGTATTGCATAAAGCCAGTGTAGATAAAAAGGAATTGGACGAAGAAGCTCAAGAAATAGCAGATGATTTGAAACTGATTGAGTATGATATGGTCAGAGGCAAGGGCTACTTGTCTGATAGCTTCTTTAAGACAGCAAAATCATAAATAAAAAAATAGAATAGGCAAGTCTACCTGTTCTATTTTTTCTTAATTTATGCTAAACTAGTAGTATGGGGGTGTGAGCATGATAAAGATTTTCGGTAAGGTTCGCTATCACTGGCAGCCAGATGTAGCTATCCTGATAATATATTGGTCTTTATCGGTCATTCCGATTTTTGTTGGCCTGGCTTTGATGTATGAAAGCTCACGAGTGCCGACTCTTGTTCTGTTTTCTTTCTTCTTGTTCATGGTTTTGTTGGGAATGGGAGTTCATCGTTATTTTACCATTTATGACGATGGAACCTTGAGAATTATCACAGCCAATCCCTTTACTCCGATAAAGGTCAAGATTTCAGATATTGAAAAAGTCGAAGTGACTAAGACGTCAATTACCTTATATTTTAAAGGGCAGAACCGCAGCCGGAGTTTTTGTATGCGCAAGTGGCCTAAGAAATATTTTGTCAATGCCCTGGCCCTTAATGAGCATTTTAAGGGTGAGGTAGAATTAGTAGATAATTTTACCCATATTGACTATTTTGAAGCATACTATGGCAGTCAGTCCAAAAAATCCTAGTCTTTCAAAAGAGCTCGGGTTGGGCAGTTTTTGATGGCTTCCACGACATCGGGATCCTCAGCGATTTCCTTTTCTAGGAGCTGATCGTCCTGGTAAAATTTGACGATGCCATTGTCATGATAGTCAAAAAGATCTGAGTAGGTTTGACAGAGCCCGCAGGCAATGCACCGTTCGGGAATGAGTGTTACTTTCATACCCATATTGTAATAAGATTTTAAGAAAAACTCAAGGAGGAAGTCATGGAAAAAGAACCATGGGAAGAAGATGTATACGATAACGGAGAAGATAAGTTGAAACGAACTAAGAAGTTCAGCGCATTGAATGCTGATCGTTTGTTGACCATATTAACCATTATTTTCTGTATTTTAGTGGTTGCGGTGGTGTGCTTCTTGACCTATCTGTCTACTGGGGGAAGTAATAGACAGACCCAAATGGAAGGTTTCTACGGCACTTCAGCAGCAAGTTCCAGCAGTGAAGCGTCTTCTACTGCAGAGCAGACAGCGGCAAATACCACAGAATCCTCTGAAGGAACTCTGACTGTCCAGCCTGGTGAAGGTGAAGCGGCTATTGCGGCGCGTGCAGGTATTTCTATTGCCAAGCTGGAACAGCTTAACCCTTCTCATATGTCCACTGGTTCTTGGTATGCCAATCCAGGTGACGTTGTGAAGATTGAGTAGGAGCTAGCCATGAAACAGATTCAAATTGCGATTGACGGTCCTGCTTCCAGTGGAAAATCGACTGTTGCCAAGATTATTGCTAAGGATTTTGGCTATACTTATTTAGATACAGGAGCCATGTACCGGGCTGCAACCTATCTGGCTTTGCGTCATCATCTGACGGAAGCGGATGCCACTGAAATTGTAGACTTGCTCAATAATCATTCGGTCAGTTTTGGCCGAGCGGAAGATGGCGAGCAGCTAGTCTTTGTCGGCGATGTGGATGTGACTCACCCGATTCGGGAAAATGAAGTTACCAATAATGTTTCCTGGGTATCAGCCATTCCTCAAGTACGTGAGAAACTGGTGGCCTTGCAGCAGCAAATTGCAGCTCAGGGAGGGATTGTCATGGATGGCCGTGATATTGGAACGGTTGTCTTGCCTCAGGCTGAGCTCAAGATTTATCTGGTTGCTTCCGTTGACGAAAGAGCGGAACGCCGTTATAAGGAAAATCTATCAAAAGGCATTCCAGCTGATTTGGAGAAATTGAAAGAAGAAATTGCAGAGCGGGATTATAAGGACAGTCACCGCGAGGTTTCACCATTGAGACCGGCAGAAGATGCCCTTCATTTTGATACTACGGGTGTTGGTATTTCTGAAGTTGTTGCATTTATCGAAGAAAAAGCGAAAAAAATCATTGACAAATAAAACGAAACTTGGTATGATAGTAGAGTTGAGAAAAGCAGAAGTGAGAGCTTCTCGCCTTGCGACTAACGTTGTCTGGCTCTACAGGATTCAGTTTCAGTAATGAAATACTATCATGTAGTGCGGGTTTGCGTTAGCAGGTCCGCACTTGTTTTTCTCTAAAAATAAAAAAAGAGGTGAAAACCATAGCAAAACAAGACTTATTCATCAATGATGAAATTCGTGTGCGTGAAGTTCGCTTGATCGGTCTTGACGGCGAACAATTAGGTATTAAACCGCTGAGCGAAGCGCAGTCTCTTGCGGATGAAGCAAATGTCGATTTGGTCCTGATTCAGCCACAAGCTAAACCACCTGTTGCAAAAATTATGGACTACGGTAAGTTCAAATTTGAGTACCAGAAAAAACAAAAAGAACAACGCAAGAAACAAAGTGTTGTTACTGTGAAAGAAGTTCGTCTGAGTCCAACTATCGATAAGGGAGACTTTGATACTAAACTTCGCAACGCACGCAAGTTCCTTGAAAAAGGAAATAAAATAAAGGTATCTATCCGCTTCAAAGGCCGGATGATTACCCACAAAGAAATCGGGGCTAAAGTTTTAGCAGATTTTGCTGAAGCGACTCAAGATGTTGCTATCATTGAGCAAAAGCCTAAGATGGATGGACGTCAGATGTTCATGCAGATGGCGCCAATTCCTGACAAAAAATAGATTGTCAGAAAGACAGAAAAAGGAGAAAACATTATGCCAAAACAAAAAACACACCGCGCATCAGCTAAACGTTTCAAACGTACAGGTTCTGGTGGCTTGAAACGTTTCCGTGCTTACACTTCTCACCGTTTCCACGGAAAGACTAAGAAACAACGCCGTCATCTTCGCAAAGCAGGAATGGTGCATGCAGGAGATTTCAAGCGTATCAAAGCAATGCTTACAGGTCTGAAATAAGAGCTACTGAAACGATTATCTAGGAAATATTGGAGGAAATATAAATGGCACGTGTTAAAGGTGGCGTTGTATCACGCAAACGCCGTAAACGTATTTTAAAATTAGCTAAAGGTTACTATGGAGCAAAACATATCTTGTTCCGTACTGCAAAAGAGCAAGTAATGAACTCTTACTACTATGCATACCGTGACCGTCGTCAGAAAAAACGTGATTTCCGCAAACTTTGGATCACTCGTATCAATGCGGCAGCTCGTTTGAACGGACTTTCATACTCACAATTGATGCATGGTTTGAAGTTGGCTGAAATCGAAGTGAACCGTAAAATGTTGGCTGACTTGGCTGTTAACGATGCAGCAGCTTTCACAGCTCTTGCAGATGCAGCCAAAGCTAAGCTTGGTAAATAATTAAAATAAGAACTGAGGATTTCCTTGGTTCTTTTTCGATAACTCTTAATGAAAAGTATAAAGAGAGAAATAGCCTGCCATGCCACTTATAGTATAGATAAAGGCTTGTTACTGATAAGACAGCTTTCATGGTAAAGCTAGTTAAAAATAGGGAATTGCGATATAATAGAAAAAACAGACATTTATGTAAATAAAAAATCAGTAGAATGGAGAAATTATGTCAGAGAATCGTTTGGCTTGGGATCAGTATTTTGCGGCTCAGGCTCTCTTAATCGCTAATCGCTCAACCTGTAAGCGAGCCAAGGTTGGCGCTGTATTGGTCAAGGATAATAAGGTTATTTCAACTGGTTACAATGGCTCAGTTTCAGGGACTGAGCACTGTATTGACCATGAGTGTTTGGTTATTGACGGTCACTGCGTTCGGACCTTGCACGCTGAGGTCAATGCCATCTTGCAGGGAGCCGAGCGGGGGGTTCCCAAGGGATTTACGGCTTATGTGACCCATTTTCCCTGTCTCAACTGTACCAAGCAACTGCTTCAGGTCGGCTGCAAACGGGTGGTCTACATTAACCAATATCGCATAGATGACTATGCTCAGCATCTCTATAAGGAAAAAGATGTGGAATTAGTTCATCTGCCGCTGGATGATGTCAAGAAGGCTATCGCTCAGACGGATTTGGTTTAGTGGGAGAAGTTCTGGAGGTAAAAGGAGAAGACAGATGAATGATAAATTGGCAGTCGCTTGGCAGCATTTCTTTGAAGGACAGTTAAATAAGGCCGAAGAACTAGAGCAGCATCTGGGAAAAGATTCCTTTAGCCGCTGGAATTTACGAGCTTATCTAGCTGTAGAAAGGCAAGATTATCAGAATGCTTTTGCAAATTTGGAGCTTTATCTGATTCAGGCTCAGAATGATAGTGATATTGAAAATGAGCATATCGCTTATCATCAGCTAGGCTATGTTGCTAGAGCTGCGGGAGATTTTTATCAAGCTTTAGAGTGGATAGAAAAAGAAGCTGCTTTCCTAGCGATGTATTTCCCAGATGACCATTATCGTCAATCAGTTAATCTCTATGAGCTAGGCTACCTAAATCTTAAATTAGGCCGATTGACTCAAGCTCAGGAGTTTATGCGAAAGGCGCATATCTATGCTAAGGAGTCAGATGATGTAGTAAACCATGCATGTATTTGCCGAGGATTGGGTGAAATTGCTCAAGCTTTGGGAAATCTCAAAGAAGCAAGAACCAACTTTGTGGCTGCTATCAGACTTTTTGATCAAGCTGGTGATGCTATCGGTAAGGCGGAAGTTGAACAGTTGTTAGCAAGCTGCCTTTAGTTTATCATTGCAATAAAGCTATAGTTTTCGGCTATAGCTTTTTCTATTTAAAAAATTCTGAATTTTTTAGTGAAAAGTGGTATAATGAGAAAGTTATATAGTCCCGATAAGGTGGTAGGAAACTTCTATCAGTACTTTGTAACTCGCAAACAATGACGCCTCCAAAGTCGCACGTCATTCTACGGTTGCCGCTATTCTGCGGTCAACCTATGCGTCTTACTAGCTTCAGAAATAAAAAGGTATTGTTTTTATTTCTTTCGCGTCGTAACTCGCAGGTGACATGTTTTTAAAGAGTTTTTGAGTTTGTTTACTTGTTTAATATTTTTTAAGGGGGGACATTTCTATGTCAGAACGTAAACTTTTCACGTCTGAGTCTGTATCGGAGGGGCATCCTGATAAGATTGCAGACCAAATTTCCGATGCTATTTTGGATGCTGTTTTGAGTCAGGATCCAGACGCCCATGTGGCTGCTGAAACAGCTGTTTATACGGGCTCGGTTCATGTTTTTGGTGAGATTTCGACCACAGCTTATGTGGATATCAATCGTGTGGTTCGTGATACCATTGCAGAAATTGGCTACACCAATACAGAGTATGGCTTTTCAGCAGAGACGGTCGGTGTTCATCCATCTTTGGTGGAGCAGTCGCCAGATATTGCTCAGGGTGTCAATGAAGCTCTGGAAGTTCGTGGGAATGCGGATCAAGATCCATTGGACTTGATTGGTGCTGGAGACCAGGGGCTTATGTTTGGCTTTGCAGTGGATGAAACGCCAGAGCTCATGCCGCTGCCTATCTCGCTCAGCCATAAGCTTGTTCGTCGATTGGCAGAGTTGCGCAAATCGGGAGAGATTGCCTATCTGCGTCCAGATGCTAAGTCTCAGGTGACCGTTGAGTATGATGAAAATGACCAGCCTGTGCGTGTGGATACAGTGGTTATTTCGACCCAGCATGACCCAGAAGTGACCAATGAAGAGATTCATCGTGATGTGATTGAAAAGGTGATTAAATCAGTCATCCCAGCCCAGTATCTGGATGATAAGACAAAGTTCTTCATCAATCCAACCGGTCGCTTTGTAATTGGCGGCCCGCAAGGTGACTCTGGCTTGACTGGACGTAAGATTATTGTGGATACTTACGGCGGTTATGCTCGTCATGGTGGCGGTGCCTTCTCTGGTAAGGATGCAACCAAGGTCGACCGCTCAGCTTCATACGCAGCTCGTTACATTGCTAAAAACATAGTGGCGGCGGGACTGGCCAAGAAAGCAGAAGTGCAGTTAGCCTATGCCATTGGTGTGGCTCAGCCGGTTTCTGTACGTATTGATACTTTTGGCACTGGTGCTGTTGCAGAAAGCAAGCTTCAGGAAGCTGTTCGTCAGATTTTTGATCTGCGTCCGGCCGGTATCATTCAAATGCTGGATCTGAAACGCCCAATCTACCGTCAGACAGCAGCTTATGGCCACATGGGTAGGACGGACATTGACCTGCCTTGGGAAAAGTTGGATAAGGTAGAGGCTTTGAAGGCAGCAGTGCAGTAAGATGACAGTTCTCAATCATCATGATTGGGAACTTTTCTATTTTCTAAAGAAAAAGTCATTTCTATACAGGCAACTTTTAAAAGCCAAGCAGTCTAGACTTGCGATTCTCTCATTTTTTGCAATACTGTTTTTTCTGAAAAATTATTGAAAAAGCCATTTTCCCCTGTTTCATTTTAATTTCAATTGTCTTATTTATCTAAAAGTATAGGAAATTTCCCGAATCTGTGGTATAATAAATGGCAATACCTTGAAAGAGCTTTAATTTAAACATGAAAAAAATTGTAATACATGGTGGTCGCCCCTTAAAAGGAGAGGTGACTATTAATGGTGCTAAAAACAGTGTCGTTGCCTTGATTCCGGCTGTGATTCTGGCAGATGATATTGTAACGTTGGATGGCGTTCCGGATATTTCGGACGTGGATAGCCTGATTGATATTATGATTGCCATGGGAGCTAGTGTTACTCGCTCTGAGGACAGTTTGACGATTGATCCGCGTGGTATCCAAAACGTCCCTATGCCTTATGGAAAGATCAACAGTCTAAGAGCTTCCTATTATTTCTATGGCAGCTTGCTCGGCCGCTATGGTGAAGCAACGGTAGGTCTGCCTGGTGGTTGTGACTTGGGGCCGCGTCCTATTGACTTGCATCTCAAGGCTTTTGAAGCTATGGGGGCTAAGATGACCATGGACGGCAACTACATGAACCTATCCACAGGAGGTCTGCAGCTGAAAGGCGCTAGCATTTATATGGATACGGTCAGCGTGGGTGCTACCATCAACACGATGTTGGCTGCTGTCAAGGCCAAAGGTCGGACTATTATTGAAAATGCAGCGCGGGAGCCTGAAATCATCGACGTAGCAACTCTCTTGAACAATATGGGTGCGCATATCCGCGGAGCAGGAACTGATATTATTACGATTGAGGGGGTTCCACATCTCCATGGAACTCGTCATCAAGTGATTCCAGACCGTATCGAGGCAGGGACTTATATCGCCCTTGCTGCAGCTATTGGTCAGGGAATTCAGATTAATAATGTCCTTTATGAGCATTTGGAGAGTTTTATTGCCAAGCTTGAGGAAATGGGTGTTCGGATGACGGTTTCTGAAGACAGCATTTTTGTCGAAGAGCAGCAAACTCTGAGAGCTATAAACATTAAGACTTCTCCTTATCCAGGCTTTGCAACTGACCTACAACAGCCCATCACTCCGCTCTTGCTGACAGCTAATGGCCACGGAAAGATTACGGATACCATTTATGAGAAGCGGGTTAACCATGTGGCGGAGCTGGCTAAGATGGCAGGCAAAATTTCGACCAGTAGTGATCAGATTGTCTATGAGGGACCAAATCAACTGCAGGGAGCTCAGGTCAAGGCGACCGATTTACGAGCAGGAGCTGCCTTGGTTATTGCAGGTTTGATGGCTCAAGGAAAGACAGAAATTACTAATATCGAGTTTATTCTGCGTGGCTATTCTAATATTATTGAAAAATTAACAAGTCTGGGTGCAGATATCCAGTTGATAGAAGAATAAGCGTTTTTCGCTTATTTTTTATAGAGGTAGCAGATGAATTTGTGGACACATTTGGCAGCCTGCTCATTTATTGAGACGGAGCATGCTTTTTTGCGGCCCATTGTCTTTGAAGATGCGGGGGCCCTATATAAGATTGCGTCCAATCCGGAAAATACTCAGTTCATCTTTCCGACAGAGGCAAGCCTAGAGGAAAGTGAATATGTCATTGCCAATTTCTTTATGAAAAATCCTCTGGGGATTTGGGCTATTTGTAATAAGGAAACGCAGGAAATGATTGGCTCTGTCAAGTTTGAAAAGATGGATGAGATCAAGAAAGAAGCTGAGTTAGGCTATTTTCTGCGGCAAGACTACTGGGGACAAGGGCTGATGACAGAAGTTGTCCGAGAGATTGCTTTTCTATCTTTTACCCGCTTTGACTTCAAACGACTTAGTATTATCACTCATGCAGAGAACCTAGCTAGTCAAAAGGTGGCTCAAAAATCTGGCTTCAGCCTCTACCGGCAGTTTAAAGGAAGTGACCGGTACACGAGGAAGATGAGAGATTATCTGGAGTATCGTTATGAGAGAGGAGATTTTAATGAGTAAGCATCAGGAAATTTTAACCTATCTTGAAAATCTTCCAATTGGCAAGAGGGTCAGTGTCCGCAGTATTTCAAACTATCTGGGAGTTAGTGATGGGACGGCCTATCGAGCGATCAAGGAAGCAGAGAACCGCGGTATTGTTGAGACCAGGCCTCGGAGTGGTACGGTTCGGGTTAAGTCCAAGAAAGTTGTTTTGGAGCATCTGACCTACAAGGAAATCGTTGATATTACAGGCTCAGAAGTATTGGCTGGAGAAGATGGTCTAGAAAAAGAGTTTAATAAGTTCTCCATCGGAGCCATGACGGAGCAGAATATCCTGCACTATCTGACAGAGGGTGGTCTCTTGATTGTTGGAGACCGGACGAAAATTCAGCTCTTGGCTCTGGAAAATGAGAATGCGGTGCTGGTAACCGGAGGCTTTGAAGTCAGCTCAGAAGTTCTGAAGATGGCTAATCTGCTTAATATACCAGTGCTCAGGACCAAGCACGATACCTACACCGTTGCAACCATGATTAATCGTGCCCTTTCCAATATGCAAATCAAGACTGATATTTTAACAGTGGAGCAGGTCTATCGCTCCAGCCACGAGTACGGCTTCTTGCATGATACTGATACTGTTCGTGACTATCTAGACTTAGTTCGTCGCAATCGCGCCAGCCGGTTTCCGGTTATCAACCAGCAGCAGATGCTGGTAGGAGTAGTAACCATGCGAGACGCGGGGGATAAGTCTCCTCTGACAACCTTGGACAAGGTCATGACGAAAAATGTCTTTATGACAGGCCTATCTGCCAATATTGCCAATATCAGTCAGCGTATGATTGCAGAAGATTTTGAAATGATACCAGTAGTGCGCAGCAATCAGACCTTGCTGGGTGTGATTACACGGCGGGACATTATGGAAAAAATGAGCCGTTCTCAGATTTCCAGCCTGCCGACTTTCAGTGAGCAGGTGGGACAGAAGATTAGTCGTCAGGATGATTTGTTTTCCTTTACCGTTGAGCCTTTTATGCTGGAGCAAAATGGTGTTCTAGCCAACGGTGTGCTGACAGAAATTTTGACTCGGATTACACAGCAGCTCATGGTCAACAGCGGCCGCAGCTTGATTATCGACCAGCTGATGCTTTATTTCTTTCAGGCGGTTCAGATTGATGACCTGCTGCATATCCAGCCGCGTATTATCCGTCAGACTAGGCGGACAGCCATTATTGACTTTGAGATGTATCTGGAAGCGATGCTGGTTGCCAAAGCCACAATTACAGTGAAAATTAATTAAGAAGAGGAAATTAGAGAAAGAATGATTACTTTAAAATCACAGCGTGAAATTGACTTAATGGACAAGAGTGGAGATTTTCTGGCTTCTGTCCATATTGGTTTGAGAGACTTGATTAAGCCAGGTATTGACATGTGGGACATTGAAGAGTATGTTCGCAAGCGTTGTAAAGAAGACAATGCGCTGCCCCTGCAGATTGGTGTTGAAGGTTCTATCATGGACTATCCTTATGCGACTTGCTGCTCTCTTAATGACGAAGTGGCTCATGCTTTTCCTCGTCATCAGAAGCTGGTAGAAGGTGATGTCATCAGCGTTGATATGGTGGTTGGCTTGGTCGATAAGGCAGAGCTGGATGTGTCAAAGCTAGATTTTGATAATGTAGCGCAGATGAAGCAGCACACAGAGAGCTTCCGGGGCGGTGTGGCAGACTCTTGCTGGACCTATGCAGTAGGGAAGATTAGCCCAGAGGCTCAGCAGCTGATGGATGTGACCAAGGAATGTCTCTATCGTGGAATTGCGGCTGCCAAGGTTGGCAATCGTATTGGCGACATTGGTGCAGCTATTCAGGAATTTGCTGAAAGTCATGGCTATGGCGTTGTGCGGGATCTGGTCGGTCACGGTGTTGGCCCAACCATGCATGAGGAGCCTATGGTGCCGCATTATGGTCGAGCAGGACGTGGCTTGCGCTTGCGTGAAGGAATGGTTCTGACTATCGAGCCCATGATCAATACAGGTACCTGGGAAATTGATACGGACTTTGAGACCGGCTGGGCACATAAAACACTGGATGGCGGCCTGTCCTGTCAGTATGAGCATCAGTTTGTCATTACAAAAGATGGTCCTGTCATTCTGACCAGCCAGGGAGAAGAAGGGACTTATTAGAAATCAAAGGCTGGGCATTGTCTCAGCTTTTTTTGAAGGAGAAGAGAGTGAAGAAATTTTTTGCCAAGATTCGCAGAAATCAGTTTTTAAGAGAATTTTTCCGTTTTTATAAAGAGTCAGATAGTGAGCTGAGCAGCGTTGCAGTTGCTTATTATTGGCTGATTTCCGTTTTTCCTTTGCTCTTGATTGTCGTCAATATTCTGCCTTATTTCCATATTCCAATTGCGGATTTTTTGACAGCCATCAAGGACATGCTTCCAGAGACTTTATATGATGTTGTAGCAAAAGTCATGCGTGAAGTGCTGACCCAGCCTTCCACTGGCCTGCTGAGCTTCTCAGTCTTGTCGGCTCTTTGGACTTTTTCCAAGTCTATGAATTTCCTGCAAATTGCCTTTAATAAAGCCTATGGAGTAGCCAAGAGCCGGGGGCTGATTTCTCATCGCGTCATGAGTCTCTTTGTGAGTCTAGGTCTGCAGATTCTCTTTGCCTTGGCTCTCTTTCTGACCATGTTCGGCCATATGTCGCTAGATTTCCTCCGTACTTACTTGAAGCTTGACAGTCAGATCTATCAGCACTTACAGAATTTTACCGAGCCTCTGATTTACGCCTTACTCTTTGCGGTTTTGGTTATGTTCTATTATTTCCTGCCTAACGTGAAAATCAACAAAAAACGCTATGTTCTGCCGGGCAGCACCTTTGTGCTCCTGACCATTCTGGCTTTGATGAATATCTTTTCCGTCTACATGGATAATTATTTAAATCATCTGGTTGATGTTCGCTTTTTTAGCTCCATTATTATGGTTGTGATGATGTTTTGGTTTATCATGATTGCTAAAATTTTGATTGTTGGCGCAGTGCTCAATGCTAGTATCCAGAGCTATTGTGAGTCAGGGTTTCAAGTTGAAAGCACAGGACGCTTTACTTTCAAGAAGAAATAGCAGGATGGGGAAGAGGAGTGACGTTGTTTTAGAGCGGAAAAGGATAAATAAGTATGAAAAGTAAAAAAATAACTAAATGGAAGAGTATTGTAATCACTCTGCTCTTGCTTCTAGGAGCAGCGGTTTATTTCCTTTGGAGCAAGGAAGAGGCAAAGAAGTTCCAAGAAAAATACGGACAGTTTACGTATTATTCTCCTGAATATGAACCTGTTTATAGGTTTCTTGAAAACGGTAAGGCTATTGCTTATAATTGGAAAGTTGTAAATTCTGAAGAACAGGAAAATATGAAAAAAGCAAAATCATATATAGATCCTGAGTATAATGTCATATGAGAGTTTGACTCCGGATATTTCGTCAATAGTTACATGAAGCTCAAAGCTAATCCCAATCTATTGAATAAAGATGAATTTAATCGAAATATTCCTCAAAAAGGGGAATATTGGAAGTTGGCAGTCTACAAATTCCAGAATAAAAAATTAAAAAAGAGAGAATTTGATGTTTTTGAAATGGTTCGTAACTACGACCCTGATTTGATTCCGATAAAAATACGTTCACATATTATAGCGGACTCAAACGCTCAAAAGTATTATGCAGTAATCTATTTAAGAAAGAAGTCAACTGCTAAAGAAAAGGCATATTGTATTGATCTAGATGAAGGGAGAATTGTTTCAGATAAGGGAATTAATCCATATAGAGATCTTCCTAATAATTTTACGACCTCCACTAATTTTGCTGAACGTATGGAAAAAAGAGGTGTCGCGCTTCATTTAACATGGATGTCTATGGAAAGTTCTTATTCAGAAAAACAATTTGAGAATTCACTTCTATCAAGTAAATATCCCAAAATATACAAAATTATGCAAGGTGAGGATGCTCGTATTACTTTCTTAAATAAAGAAACCGATGTTGAATTAGTAAAAAACGTAACTGAACTCTTCTTTCCGCCAGGGACTAATGTATTTGAGAACGTGACTATCCCAGCTAAATATTCAGTAGATGGGCAGGAACATGTCATTAATTCAGCGGAAGAATTACAAAAATACTATAAGGAATGAGAAAACTAGAAAAAGATATTTTTGCCAATTTTAAAGAGGATTTTCCTCTTTTTTCTTTTTATTTAATTTTATTGCATTTGCAATAAAATGTGATATAATATGTTTAAATAAAATTTTAAAGGAGGGGATATGTCAGTATTGCGGGAAATTGGGATTATCGCCCGAGCTTTGGATTCCATTGCTAATATTGAGTTCCGTGACATAGAGCTGGCACGGGGGCAATATCTTTATCTGGTTCGAATCGCGGAGAATCCAGGGATCATTCAAGAGGTGCTGTCGGAGCTTCTCAAGGTGGATCGCTCAACGGTTGCCCGTTCTGTTAAGAAGCTAGAGGCCAAGGGCTTGGTGCAGCAGAAGGCAGCCAAGGACAACAAGAAGAACAAGGAATGGTTTGTGACGGAAAAAGGAGAAAAACTTTATCCTTTTATCCTAGCTGAAAATGACTATTCTGAAGAGACGTCCTTGCAGGGCTTTTCTCAGGCGGAAGTTCAAGCCTTGGAGGAAATGCTGGTCCGAGTGCGTGAAAACATCACAGGTAACTGGGAAGCCGTCAAAAAAGGACAAAAAAGAAACTATTAAGATTGAAGAGGTAGAATATGAAAGTTACAGTTGAACATGAGTTTTGGCAAGTATTTCCGGAAGCTCAGATTAGTATTTTAGTGGTCAAAGGGCTGGATAATAGTGTGGATGAAAGTAAGGACCCATATTTCAAATCCCTGCTGGATAAGGGATCAAAGCAAGCTGGGGACTTTATCCCAGACGAGAACTTCACTCAAAATGAAGTCATTCAGGAGTGGCGGCAGGCTTTCAGCAAATTCAAGACCAAGAAAGGAGCACGATCCTCTATCGAAGCCCTGCTCAAGCGGGTTAGTCAGGGGCGGGAATTTCATCCAATCAATCCTTTGGTCGATATCTACAACAGTGTCTCGCTGTCTTATGCGGTTCCATGTGGCGGTGAGGATTTGGATAAAATTGTCGGAGGTCTTCATCTAGGAAAAGCCAAGGGTGGCGAAGCCTTTTTCCCGCTGGGAGCTGAGAGTGACGCGCCGGCTCTGCCAGAAGAAATCATCTACTATGATGAAGAGGGGGCTGTCTGCCGTTGCCTTAACTGGCGAGAAGCCCAGCGGACTATGTTAACAGAGGAGACCAAGGATGCCATCTTGGTCATTGAGGCCATCAATGAAGAGCAAGCAGCGCGTGCCCAAGCAGCTATGACAGAACTCCATACTCTGATTGAGGAGTATTTTGGTGTCAAAGGTGAAATCACTCATCTGACGCTTGACAATCCAAGCTTGGAAATCTGAGACTAAAAAAATCTGGATCAGATAATTCTGGTCCAGATTTGATATTTTTAAGGTTGAAGTGTCATAGTCAATTAGTTTTTCTTGTTTTCAAAGATGAAGAGTTTACTGAAAACATAGTTGAGAACAATAATAAGTACTTGAGAAAAAAGTGACTCGATAGAGTTGATAAGATTGCGGTTATTGTTGACAAATTGCCCGATAATATTAGGATAAGTATCCACTAATAATTTTGCAAGAACGATGTCTAGCAAAAGAGTGCCAGAACGCGCCAGAGCAAATTTAAAAAGTCGCTTTTGCCAACCTTTGCGCTGCTGTTTAAAGACAATGGTATCATTTGTGATAAAGGCAAAAAGAACTGCTGTGACATTAGCAGTAATAGTGGCAAATAATGTCTGTCCCGCAAGAGCGAAGATAAGAAGACGAGTGGTCATATAAACAAGGGTAGCTGCCACACCAAAGAAGAGATAGGACAGAACCTCATTGTCAAAGAATTTTTTGATTAAAGTTTTCATAAAGATAGTCTATCATATTTCTAGGATTTATGCTATACTAGTTGGGTTGCCAAATCTGTGGGGGAATCAACTAATGATGCTCCTCTCATGTGACGCAACCCTTGGCGCTTAGCTTCTTTCGCCAAGCATATTACACGCGGTAAAGCCGCTAAAGGAGAAAACATGAAACAAGAAAAACTGACAGTTCGTGATTTGGCTCAGATTGCCATTGTCGCTGCCATTTATGTAGCTCTTACGATTACTCCGCCTTTAAATGCCATTAGCTATGGTGCTTACCAGTTCAGAATTTCTGAAATGATGAACTTTATGGCTTTTTATAATCGGAAATATATCATGGGAGTGACTATTGGCTGTATGATTGCCAATCTCTATAGTTTTGGAATCGTCGATGTCTTTGTTGGCGGCGGATCCACCTTAGTCTTCCTGTCACTGGGTGTCTACCTTTTCAGTCGCTATAAGAATCAATATCTGATTAAAGGCTTGATTCGTTTGGATCATTTCTATTTTGCAGTTTTATTCTCTATTTCGATGGTGACCATTGCTGCAGAGTTACACTTCTTGCAAGGTCTGCCATTCTTCCTGACTTGGTTTACAACAGCCATTGGAGAGTTTGCTTCCTTGACTGCTGGAGCTATCATTATTAATCAGATTGCGAAAAGGATTGATTTGACAAAATAAGACAGCAGAGAGCGGAATTTCCGCTCTTTTCATATCCTCTTGTTTTTTAGGAAGAATTCGGAACAAATAGAGGAAGATTTTGTGTATTTGTGATAAAATAGAAGTATGAAAGAAAGAATGTCAGAATTAGTAGAATTGCTCAACCGATATGCCCATGAATATTATACGGCAGACAGGCCAAGTGTATCGGACAGCGAGTATGACAGACTCTATCGTGAGTTAGCGGAGTTAGAAGAAAAGTACCCAACCGATATCCTACCTGATAGCCCAACGCATCGGGTGGGTGGGAAGATTTTAGAAGGATTTGAAAAATATCCACATCAGTATCCTCTCTTTAGTTTGCAGGATGCTTTTTCACGTGAAGAATTACTAGCCTTTGACCAGCGAGTTCGTAAGGAGTTTCCTCAGGTCTCTTATCTTTGTGAGCTCAAGATTGACGGGCTCTCTATTTCCCTGACCTATGAAAAGGGAATTTTGGTAGCAGGAGCGACTCGGGGGGACGGCTCTGTTGGTGAAAACATCACTGAAAATCTCAAGCGGGTCAAGGATATTCCTCTGACCTTGAAAGAGCCGCTGGACATTACCGTTCGAGGAGAGTGCTACATGCCTAAGGCTTCCTTTGATGCGGTCAATCAGCTGCGGCAGGAGAACGGTGAGCCTGAGTTTGCCAATCCCCGCAATGCGGCAGCGGGAACCTTGCGCCAGCTGGACACAGCAGTTGTGGCCAAGCGCAATCTAGCAACCTTCCTCTACCAAGAAGCTAGTCCGACTCAGGTTGGCAGCCAAGAAGAAGTCTTAAACAAGCTGGCAGATTTGGACTTCTCAGTCAATCCTACTCATATTCTGGCGGACTCTATTGAATCAGTTTGGGAGTTTATCGAAAAGATCGCTGAGGAGCGGGATAGCCTGCCTTATGAAATTGACGGTATTGTCATCAAGGTTAATGACTTGGCGGTGCAAGAGGAGCTTGGCTTTACTGTCAAGGCACCTAAGTGGGCCATCGCCTATAAATTTCCGGCTGAGGAAAAGGAAGCTCAGCTTCTGTCTGTGGACTGGACAGTGGGGCGGACGGGAGTTGTGACTCCGACAGCTAATCTGACGCCAGTGCAGCTAGCGGGAACGACTGTCAGCCGAGCAACTTTGCACAATGTGGACTATATTGCGGAGAAGGATATTCGTCAGAAAGACACAGTTATAGTCTATAAGGCGGGAGATATTATTCCTGCTGTCTTGCGAGTGGTTGAGTCCAAGCGTGTCTCAGAGGAGACTCTGGAAATACCAAGTCACTGTCCGAGCTGTGAGAGTGAGCTAGTGCACTTTGAAGATGAAGTCGCTCTGCGCTGCATCAACCCTCTCTGTCCGGCCCAGATCAAGGAGGGCTTGATTCACTTTGCCAGCCGGGATGCCATGAACATTACTGGCCTTGGTCCAGCAGTGGTAGAGAAGCTCTTTGCTCAAAATCTAGTCAAGGATGTGGCTGGAATCTATCGGCTGACGGTAGAAAATTTACTAGAACTAGAAAACTTTAAGGAAAAATCAGCAAATAAATTGTATACTGCTATTCAAGCTTCCAAGGAAAACTCGGCTGAACGTCTCTTGTTCGGCTTGGGGATTCGCCATGTGGGAAGTAAGGCCAGTCGGATTTTGCTGGAGAAATTCCATGATATTCCTAAGCTGTCTCAGGCCAGCCAAGAAGAGATTGCGGCTATTGACAGTCTTGGAACTGTGATTGCCCAAAGCCTGCATACCTATTTTGAGCAGGAAGGCTCTCAGATTCTTTTGGCGGAGCTGCAGGAAGCAGGTGTGAATCTAGACTATCTGGGGCAAAAGGCAGCGGCTGATGCAGCCCTATCAGGTATGACGGTTGTTTTGACTGGTAAATTACAAAAATTGACACGCAATCAAGCTAAAGAAAAATTGCAGAGTCTGGGTGCTAATGTTTCTGGATCTGTTTCTAAAAAAACGGATTTGGTAGTGGCTGGCCAAGATGCCGGCAGCAAGCTGGACAAGGCTCAGGAGTTAGGAATTGAAATTCGGGATGAAGATTGGCTTGATAGCTTATGAGGCTGAAGTATGAAGGATAAGATTAAACGAGCACGATTGATTTATAACCCGACTTCGGGACAGGAAATTATTAAGAAAAATATTGCGGAAGTTTTGGATGTCTTGGAGGATGTGGGCTATGAAACCAGCGCCTACCAAACTACTCCAGCGCCTCTTTCTGCTCAAAAAGAAGCTGAAAGAGCAGCAAAAGCAGGATTTGATTTGATTATTGCGGCAGGCGGCGACGGTACCATCAATGAGGTAGTTAATGGCGTGGCGAATCTGGATGAACGGCCTAAATTGGCCTTTATCCCAACTGGCACAACCAACGATTATGCGCGTGCTCTGAAGATTCCCATGGGAGACCCAGTAGCGGCAGCCCGCATTATTGAAAAGAACCAGACCATTAAAATGGATATTGGCCGGGCCTATGGTAACAAGTATTTTATAAATATTGCGGCAGCTGGAACCTTGACAGAGCTAACTTACAGCGTACCTAGCGAGGTCAAATCCCGCCTAGGCTACTTTGCCTATGTCGCAGAAGGAGCAAAAAAGCTCCCTCGCTCTAAGTTCCGCAAGGTTCGTATTAAGCACGACCACGGTGTCTTTGAAGGGAAGATTTCGCTGATGTTTGCGGCTCTGACCAACTCTATCGGTGGTTTTGAAAAGCTAGCGCCAGACACTAAATTAGACGACGGGAATTTTACCTTGATTTTGGTCAAGACAGCTAATCTCTTTGACATGCTGAGTCTGATGATGCAGGCTATCAATGGCGGTCAGCACGTTGGCGATATCAATGTAGAATACCTCAAAACAAGCAAGCTGCAGCTGGAAGTTTTAGATAAAAAAGGTCCATTTATGCTGAATTTGGATGGAGAATACGGCGGTGATACGCCTGTTGAACTGGAAGTGCTGCACGGACATTTGGAATTTTTTGCCAATATTGACGAAATCAGTCAGACAGCCCTTTCAATAGAATAATTTTAGATAAGAGATGAAAGAACATGCTAGACTATAAAGTCTTAGTCCATTACCACAATCCTACTGGAGATTATTTCTCCTATGATATGTGGCAGTGGCAAATAAACCAATGGGGAAAGGAAGCAGCCTTTTCCAAACTTGATTATTTTGGTATTCAGGGGGAATTATCATTTGAGACATGGGAGCCCTTAAATCACGCTCATGTGATTATCAAACGCTCAGACTGGTCTAGCCAGTCCTGTGACTATCATATTGATCTGTTGCCTCCTCATCTGGTGACGGAAATTTGGCTGATTGAGGGGGATGCGCAGGTTTATTATTCCTTGCAGGCTGCAACGACGAGTCACCAGTATTCACGCCGGCGTCCTCATAACTTTGATATGGCCCTGAGAACAGACTATTTCGATGAGTGCTGGGGCTATCAAGGCTGGTTGGGACACCGTCAGACGGACGGCGCACATACTTTCAAGGTTTGGGCACCGACAGCTAGGAAGGTAGAGCTGGTAGTCTATGAATCGGCTGACAATCAAGCTCCTGTTTATAAAATCTTCCCAATGCAAAAAGGAGACCGATATTCTCACGACCATAAGGAAAATACCATCGGTGTCTGGTCAACTGAAATAGCAGAAGACTTGACCGGCAAAACTTATCAATACCATGTTAGCTTTGAATACCGCAATTTCTATACTCGCGATCCCTATACTGTTGCGACCAGTCCAGATGGCAAGCGATCAGCGATTCTTGGAGCAGATGAGACAGAAGTAGCTGGTTTTCAAGTTCGGCAAGGCAAAGAAGCTGTCTGGCGTTTGGACAATCCCAATCAGGCGGTGATTTATGAGATGCACATTCGGGATTTGACCAAGTCGGAGACTTCAGGCGTGGATAGTCAGCTGCGCGGGACCTTCTTGGGAGCCTGTCAAACAGGCTCTACCAATCATCGTGGGCAAAAGACAGGCTTTGACTATATCTGCGATTTAGGCGTTAATGTTGTCCAACTTCAGCCCGTGTCTGATCGTCACAAGGACTATGATGAAAATGGAGAGCTGATCTACAACTGGGGCTATGACCCGCAGAATTATCATGCTCCGGAGACCAGCTTTTCCAGCAATCCTGCTGATCCTGCGCAGGCCATTCGTGATTTGAAAACGATGATTCAGGCCTACCATGATGCGGGGATTTCTGTGACATTGGATGTTGTCTACAATCACATCTACTCGACCTATGATTCTGCTTTCCAAGCTACGGTACCGGACTATTACTATCGGATGAATCCTAACGGCTCTTTCCAAAATGGAACTGGAGTGGGGAGTGAGACGGCCAGCGAGCACGAAATGTTTCGCAAGTTTATGATTGACTCTCTGCTTTACTGGGTGAAGGAGTTCAATGTAGACGGCTTCCGCTTCGACCTGATGGGAATTCATGATGTGGAAACGATGAATGCCATCCGTCAAGCTATGGATGAGGTGGATCCGAGAATCCTGCTCTATGGAGAAGGCTGGGATATGGGAACGGGCTTGAGGCCAGAAGACAAGGCCAAAAAGGACAATGCTTATCAGTTGCCGCGGATTGGATTTTTCAATGATACAGAGCGAGATGCGGTCAAAGGTGCAGAAGTTTATGGTGGCATCAAGGCTGGTTTTGTTAGTGGTCAGGCGACGGAGGATATCGTCGCTAAGTCTATCCTTGGCAGCAGTGAGCTAGGCAGCTATCTCAGTCCTGATCAAGTTCTTAACTACGTTGAGGCACACGATAATTTCAATCTGCATGATTTGCTTGCGGAGCTGCATCCTGATGATGATGTTCTGACTCGCACCAAGCGGATTGAGCTGGCAACTGCCATGAACCTGCTCATGCAGGGTATGGCTTTCATGGAAGTGGGACAGGAATTTTCCCGCACCAAGCTTGTAGCTACGGAGGAAGACGGCCAAGTTCTTCACAGTGATCGCGAAAGGGCTATGAACAGCTACAATGCGCCAGATGCAGTCAATCAGGTGAATTGGGATATTTTGCAGGACCATCAAGAGAGTATTGATTTTATCAAGGACACCATTCGCCTCAAGACAAGCTGCAAGGCCTTTTCTTATCAGACCTATGAAGACATTTATAAGCATGTCTTTGTCCAATCAGCAGAGCAGGGCAGTGGCTTGATTATCTTCGAAATCAAGGACGACAAGCATTATCAAGTCATTTTTAATGCCAGCGGCCTGCCTTACTATCTGCCTAATGCAGATAAGCTGCGCCTTGTAGTTGGCAATAGCCGTCATAAGAAGCCTTTCTATGTTGAAAATCTGACGGTTTCTGTTTTTGAAGTTATTCAATAAGTTATTAGCTACATGAAAAGCGGCTCTTTGTCAACTGTAGTGGGTTGATGAAAAGTTATAATCTGGAGAGGACTAAATCAGTCCTCTTCTTTTTGATATTCAAAGCGATGAGGATTCTAGTTTTAAAGTTGTCAAAGTTCCGAAAGCCGAAAGCGTTTCGCTTGATGACCTTGATGAGGTTGTTAGTAGCTTCTAGTTTTGCGTTTGAGTAGGGCAGTTCCAGCGCGTTCAAGATCTTGTCCTTATCTTTCATAAAGGTCTTAAAAACAGTTTGAAAGATAGGCTTCACACACGAAATGTTATCTTCAATGAGTCCAAAGAAATGTTCAGCTTGTTTCTTTTGAAAATGAAAAAGTAAGAGTTGGTAGAGTTTATAGTGTTCTCTGAGTTCTTGAGAGTACGAGAGAATCTTTTCAAGAATCTCTTTATTAGTTAAGTGCATGCGAAAAGTTGGACGATAAAAACGTTTATGGCTTAGTTTTCGACTATCCTGTTGAATGAGTTTCCAGTAGCGTTTGATGGCCTTATATTTGTACGATTTTCTATCCAACTGATTCATGATTTGGATGCGAAGACGGTTCATAGACCGGCTGAGATGTTGTACAATATGAAATCAATCGAGGACGATTTTAGCTGAAGGAAATAGTTTTCTGGCAATATCGTAGTAGGGGCTAAACATGTCAATGGTTATGACTTTTACTAGGCTTCTCACCTGTTTAGAATAACGAAGGAAATGATTGCGAATCGTTGCTTTTCATTATAGGTCTTATGGGACTTTTTTCTACAACAAATAGACTCCATCATTCCTACAGCGGTTTTACCCACTACAGAAATTATAGAGCCTGAAAAGCCTTAAGTCCATTGGACTTAAGGCTTTTGCTACCTATGGATTGGCTGTGGAACTAGAGCTGGAAGAGCTTGAGTCTTCTTGACTGCTGTCTTCGTCGCTGCTGCTAGTTTGGAACTGCTCTGGATGCAGTGCCCGGTAGCTTGGCGAATTAAATAAGTCCACAGTGGAGACATTGCCTCGCTTGGAGTAAAGACTGGTTGATTGGTCGCCTTTTTCTTTTTCAATAGCTAACAAGGCTTTCATTGAATTAAGATAAGAGTAATCTTTAGGGTTGACCTTGCTCAAGTCATTTCCCTTGTAGAAGCGAATCAAGTCACCGGTTTGAATAGCATCACTCATCTTCAGCTGAGTATTGGCGGCATTACGAATCTCATCCAGCTCTTTCTTGATGGTTTCGTCTGGATTGGTAATTTCCTCACCGGTCTGGGTGTAGTAGGTCCGTCCGTTGAAGCTAGTGTATTTTGGAGTGACAAAGTTATTGCTGGATCGGAAAGCTGTGATTTGCTGATGCTGAGATGACAGTAGGTCTTGTCCAACTTGAAGGTAGTTCTTAGAGTCAATGCCCAGCAAATGCTCCAATGTTGGCAGCATATCCACTTGACCGCCGTAAGTATCAATTATCTTTCCTTTGTCCATGCCAGGCACCACTACCATGTATGGTACGCGCTGCATCATGGCATTGTCGTAGTTGGACCAAGTCTCAGAAGTCTTGCCTACAAGAGGGGCTAAGTTAGGATTACGGGTTTGGGAAATTCCAAAATGGTCTCCATAGAGAACGATAATAGAGTTGTCATAGAGACCGGATTCTTTGAGATAGTCAAACAAGGCCTTGACAGAAGAATCTAGATAGTTGGCAGTGGCAAAGTAGCCGTTGATGGTTTCATCCTTGGTCTTGGCCAGCGGGAAGCCAATCTCGTCACCAATCAAGCTAGTCGTGTAAGGATAGTGATTGGAAACCGTGATATATTTAGCATAGAAAGGCTGCTGCAGGTGTTCCAGATATTTGATGGAATCTTTCAGCATAATCTTATCGTTCAAGCCGTACTGGAAGGAGTTGGTGTCGTCCTGCTTGGTAAAGTAAGACGCATCGAAGAAATAGTTATAACCCCATTGCTTATAAGCTGTATTGCGGTTCCAGAAGCTTCCTGTATTTCCATGGAAAACAGCAGAAGTATAGCCGCCATTTTTGGAAAGAATAAAAGGTGCAGCTTGCTGGGTATTGGTACCACCGTAGTTGACCATGAAGGATCCTTGATTGAGACCGAAGAGCCCAGTTTCAATCATGGTTTCAGCATCAGAAGTCTTACCAGCCTTGACCTGGTTGAAGACATTAGAGAAAGCCAGAGTCGAATTGGAGTGGTAGAGGGAATTGAGGAAAGGTGTCACCTCGTACTCTTTCCCATCTGCCTGCAGCTTATAGTCAATCAGGAACTGCTGGAAGCTTTCCAGATGGACGTAGATGACATTGCGACCCTTGGCAATCCCGTAATATTCTGGATTTGGTTCCGCATAGTGGGATTGGATATATTCTGTTACTGGTTCCAAGTCTTTTTCAGAAGCTTTGGAGCGCTCACGATTGGCGGTATATGTCTGGTTAGCACTGTAACCTAGAAAGGCTGGCAAGCCCAGAGCACGAACAACATAATAGTTGGAAAATCCACGTGACAAGAGCTCAGGCCGGTCAATTTCAGCCAAGAAAAGGTTGGCTGAGAATAGCATGGCAGACAGGGATGTCACAGCAAAGCTGGCGCGTTTATTGAAAGGCCTGTCATCCATGCGGATGTATTTCTTAAAGAATAAGAAGGCCAAAATCGGGAAATCAATCAGATAAAGAATATCCCAAGGGCGGAAGAGCTCAAGTGCTGCTTCCCCAAGTCCAGCTGAAACGCTGCTAGAAGCCAGCATGGTATTGACTGTAACAAAGTCGCTGAACTCGCGATAGTAAATGGAGTTAGATACCAGCCAAGCAAAGAGAAGCAGATAGATTCCGAAGGCTAGGCTGTAGAATAATTTGGTTCGTTTTACATAAAGTGCCAGTCCCAGCAGCAAGAGGCTGATAGGGAAAGGGTTTATAATAGCTAAAAATACTTGATAGGCACCTTGAATATCAAGGTTAAAATCAATCGTGTAGGCCCACATGGTTTTTATCCAATAGAGGACCAGTAAAATCAAGACAAAACCTAGTCTCGTACTCATGAAATTGAGTAAATTCTTGGTTATTTTTTTCACAAAAAGTTACTTCCTTGTCTTATTTCCTAAAAATTTTCTCCTCTAAGTATAACATAATTTCTCCAGTTAAGGAAAATTTGAGCCGCATTTGAGATATTTTAAATCGGCGAAATTGTAATATTTCTATAAAAGCCTTATCCTCTCTATAGAGAGGTTTATAGTCGTTTTGCACTTGTTTGTGAAATCTTTTATTAACTCAAATGTAAAATATGTTTTGAGAATTTTCACAATCTTTGGTATAATATAATTTATGAATAAACTTACTGTTAGTCAAGAGGCAGAAGAAAAACTGAGAAAGGGCATTCTTTTATTAGATAAAAAGGATTTTGGCGCTCTTTCGCTTCAGAATCAATGTGTGGAGCTGCAAAACCGTCAGGGAAAGTTCTTAGGCACAGCTTATCTCTCTCCGCAGAATAAGGGAGTAGGCTGGCTGGTTTCCCAGAAGAAGGTAGAGCTGAACTCGGATTTTTTTCAAGGCCTCTTTGAGCAGGCTAAGAGCAGACGTTCTACTTATTTTCATTCGGCTGACATGACAGCCTTTCGACTCTTTAATCAAGAGGGGGATGGCTTTGGTGGCTTCACGGTGGATTTCTACAATGACTTTGCGCTTTTTTCTTGGTACAATGACTTTGTCTTTGCTATCAAGGAGCAGATTCTGACAGCCTTCGCTAAGGTTTTCCCAGAGATTCAGGGAGTTTATGAAAAGATTCGTTTCAAGGGTTTGGACTATGAATCGGCTCATCTCTATGGAGCGGAAGCACCGGAAACCTTCACAGTCTTGGAGAATGGTGTTCGCTATCAGGTTTTTCTGAATGACGGTCTTATGACCGGTATCTTTCTGGATCAGCACGATGTGCGTGCAAGTCTGGTAGATGGTCTGGCTGCTGGTAAAAGTTTACTCAATATGTTTTCCTACACAGCAGCTTTTTCAGTAGCAGCAGCTATGGGCGGCGCCAGTCAGACAGTATCAGTTGATTTGGCCAAGCGCAGCCGTGAGCTGTCTGAAGCTCATTTTATGGCCAATGGTCTGACACTGGATCAGCATCGCTTTCAGGTGATGGATGTCTTTGATTATTTCAAATACGCTAAGCGTCATGATCTAAGCTTTGATGTCATTGTCATAGATCCGCCCAGCTTTGCTAGAAATAAAAAGCGAACATTCTCAGTTGTTAAAGATTATCATCGTTTTGTTGCACAAGCTTTGGAAATTCTGAATCCTCAGGGAATCATGATTTTAAGTACCAATGCAGCCAATCTTTCCAAAAGTAAGTTTAAACAAGAAATTGAAAAAGGTCTTGCCGGCAGAAAGCACCGCTATCTTGCGGAGTATGGCTTGCCAGCAGACTTTGTCTATAATAAAAAAGACGGGAGCAGTAATTACCTCAAGGTATTTACAATAAAGGTGGACCAATGAAATTAGTCGTTTCTGTAATGCCCAAGAGTTTAGAAGAAGCTCAAGAAATTGATGTATCACGCTACGAAGATGCGGATATTATTGAATGGCGGGCAGATTTTCTGGCCAAGGATGACATTTTAAATGTTGCGCCAGCTATTTTTGAAAAATTTGCCGGACGTGAATTGATTTTCACCTTGCGGACTCGTCAGGAAGGTGGAGAAATCGAACTATCCGATGATGAATACGTAGCTCTCATCAAGGAAGTAGCCGGTTTTTACCAGCCTGACTATATTGACTTTGAATACTTCTCTCACAAGGGGAAATTTGAAGAAATGCTTGAGTTTCCTAATCTGGTGCTGAGCTACCATAACTTTGAGGAGACGCCTGAAAATATGATGGAAATCCTGTCTGAGCTGACTTCTCTGACCCCTAAGGTGGTCAAGGTTTCTGTCATGGCTCACAATGAGCAGGATGTGCTGGACTTGATGAACTATACTCGCGGTTTCAAGACTTTGAATCCTGAGCAGGATTTTGTCACCATTTCCATGGGAAAAGTCGGCAAGATTTCACGCATTGCGGCTGATTTGACAGGTTCCAGCTGGTCATTTGCCAGTCAGGATATGGCGTCAGCACCTGGTCAGATTTCCCTGAGCAATATGAAGAAAATCCAGGAGATTTTGAATGAGAATTAATGGGCACACCCGCATGGCTGCTGTGGTTGCTAAGCCAATTAAGCACAGTATTTCTCCTCTTATTCACAATATGGCTTTTGAAAAGACTGGTGTCAATGGTGTCTATCTAGCTTGGGAAGTAGAAGCGAAGGATCTGCAGGCCAGTATAGAAAATATCCGCAGATACGATATGTTTGGTGTCAATCTTTCCATGCCCTACAAGCAGGAAGTGATACCTTATCTAGATGAGCTGGATGTCAGCGCCCGCCTTATCGGGGCGGTCAATACGGTTGTGAATAAAAATGGAATTTTAGTTGGTTATAACACAGATGGCAAGGGATTTTTTAAGAGCTTGCCTTCTTTTGCTATTCGGGGCAAAAAAATGACGATTTTGGGAGCAGGTGGAGCTGCGACAGCTATTATTGCTCAAGCAGCTTTGGACCAAGCAGAGGAAATTTTCGTCTTTACTCGGCAAGCCTCCTATGAGAAGACTGTCAGAAAGATAGCAGCTATCAGCCACCAAACCAAGAGTCGGATCCAGGTACTAACCTTGGAAGATGTGGATAGCTTGCAGGATAAAATCAACCAATCAGACCTTCTGGTAAATGGGACTAGTTTAGGAATGGATGGTATCAGCATGCCCCTGCCTGAACAGCTTGAGCTGCCTTGCCAGATTTTAGTTGCGGATGTTATCTACCAACCTTTTGAAACGCCCTTTCTCAAATGGGCCAGAAATCAAAATGTCACAGCGGTCAACGGACTTGGTATGCTGCTCTATCAGGGAGCAGAAGCCTTTGAGCTTTGGACTGGTAAAACCATGCCTAGTCAGGAAATTTTGCAGTGTTTAGAAGAATTGTATAAATAAGGAGGCGCTTATGAAACTAAATGTGAATCTCACGCATCATCCCTATGATATTCTCATCGAAAAAGGGTCTTTATCTCAGGCTGGAAGTTGGCTGAGTCAGCTTTGGCAGCCTCAAAAGGTAGTCATCGTAACGGACAATCGAGTGGCTCGACTCTATGCGGAAAAGGTCAAGCTGAGCTTGGAAGCGGCTGGGTTTGAGGCCTTGGTCTTTGACTTTTTGGAGGGTGAAGCCAGCAAGAACTTAAAGACGGTCAACAAGGTCTATGAGTTTTTGGTCAAGGTTGGTCTGACCCGCAGCGACGGGATCGTTGCCTTGGGTGGCGGCGTTGTTGGTGATTTGGCAGGATTTGTTGCATCGACCTACATGCGGGGCGTTCATTTCGTGCAGATTCCGACTAGTCTGACAGCTCAAGTGGACTCCTCTATCGGTGGTAAGACAGGTGTCAATACGCCTTGGGCCAAGAATATGGTCGGGACTTTTACCCAGCCTGACGGAGTTCTGATTGACCCAGAAGTCTTGGATACCTTGGGCCAGCGGGAACTGATTGAAGGTATGGGCGAGGTAGTCAAGTACGGCTTGATTGAGGATAAGAAACTCTGGGATGAGCTGTCAAAAATGGATGGCAGTCCAGAGTCGATTTTGGAGCATGCAGAGAGCATCATCTACCATTCCTGCGATGTCAAGCGTAAGATTGTGGTCGAGGACGAGCTGGATAATGGCGTTCGCCTCTATCTGAATTTCGGCCATACTATTGGGCACGCTATTGAAGCAACAGCAGGCTACGGAAAAGTCATGCACGGTGAAGCTGTGGCGATTGGCATGGTACAGGTTTCTCGAGTCGCTGAAAAGAAATGCCTCATGCCAGCCGGGATTACAGAAGATATCATCCGTATGTGTCAGAAGTTTGGCTTGCCGGTGGATTACCAGCCTTGGAATGAGAATGCTCTCTATCAGGCTCTGATCCACGATAAGAAAGCACGAGGCAACTCTATCAAACTAGTACTGGTGCCCGAGCTAGGGTCGGCTAGTATTCACCAGATTCCGCTGGAAGAGATGAAAGAATTTCTGAAGAAATAAGTGCCAGATGGAGTTTAAGACGATTGGACAGTTTGGATAAAAATAGACAAGTTGTCCATATCTTTCCATCCCAGAAATAGGAGAAAATGTATGAGATACTTAACAGCAGGAGAATCCCACGGACCACGCCTGACAGCTATTATTGAGGGAGTGCCGGCTGGTCTTCCTCTGACAGCTGACTATATCAATGCTGAGCTCAAGCGCCGTCAGGGTGGGTACGGTCGCGGTGCTCGCATGAAGATTGAGAGCGACCAAGTCGAGATTACGTCTGGGGTTCGCCATGGCTTGACCATGGGCGGCCCGCTTACCCTCAATGTCACGAACCTGGATCATCAGAAGTGGCTGGAGATTATGAGCGAGGCAGATGTGGATGAAAAGAAAAAAGGGCTGCGCAAGATTACCAAACCACGCCCTGGCCATGCGGACTTGGTTGGTGGTATGAAATACCGCTTTGACGATTTGCGAAATTCTCTGGAGCGTTCTTCTGCCCGCGAAACGACCATGCGTGTAGCAGTCGGAGCGGTAGCCAAGCGCTTGCTGGAAGAAATCGGTGTAGAGGTAGCCAGCCATATCGTAACCTTCGGAGGCATTGATATTGATGTTCCAGATCAGCTCACTGTATCAGAAATCAAGGAAAGAGCTGCCCAGTCAGAGGTTTCCATTGTCAATCCCGAGCGCGAAGAAGAGATCAAGGCCTACATTGATCAGATTAAGAAAGACGGGGATACCATCGGTGGTGTCATTGAGACTGTCGTTGGTGGTGTGCCGGTCGGTCTGGGCTCCTATGTCCAATGGGACAAGAAGCTGGATGCCAAAATTGCTCAGGGAGTCTTGTCCATAAATGCTTTCAAGGGAGTTGAGTTTGGCGTGGGCTTTGAAGCCGGCCGTCTCAAGGGCAGTCAAGTCATGGATGAAATCCTCTGGTCTGAGGAAGAAGGCTTCACTCGCAGAACCAATAATCTAGGCGGCTTTGAGGGCGGTATGACCAATGGTCAGCCAATCGTAGTGCGAGGTGTCATGAAGCCCATTCCAACCCTTTACAAGCCACTGATGAGCGTTGATATTGAGACCCACGAGCCCTATAAGGCGACAGTGGAACGGAGCGATCCTACGGCTCTGCCAGCGGCAGGTGTTGTCATGGAAAGCGTGGTGGCAACAGTTTTAGCCACCGAAGTTCTGGAGAAGTTTTCTTCGGACAATCTGGAAGAACTAAAGGATGCGGTAGCCCGCCATCGGGAATTTGTCAAGAACTTTTAGAAGTAAGGAGAAGGGCATGGAGAGAAAAACAGTCTATATCGCAGGTCTGGGACTGATTGGAGCTTCCTTGGCTCTGGGCATCAGGCGAGCTCATCCTGAGATAGAGATTCTTGGCTATAATCGCAGTGAGGAATCACGCAGGGTTGCCTTAGAACGTGGAATGGTAGCCCGGGTAACGGATGATTTTGCCGCCTTTGCTCCTTTGGCTGATGTGATTATTCTGGCTGTGCCTATCAAACAGACCATAGCATTTATCAAGGAACTAGCGGAGCTGGACCTGAAGGAAAATGTTATCATCTCAGATGCAGGCTCAACTAAATCGGAAATTGTGGCGGCCGCAGAAAGATATCTGCAAAATAAAGCTGTCCGCTTTGTTGGTGCTCATCCCATGGCTGGAAGTCACAAGACCGGAGCCAAGGCTGCTCATGTCACTCTCTTTGAAAATGCCTATTATATCTTCACGCCCTCTAGTCTGACCAAGCCAGGTACACTTGAGGAAATGAAAGACTTACTGAGTGGTCTTCATGCCCGCTTTATCCAAGTGGACGCAGCCGAGCACGACCGAGTGACCAGTCAAATCAGCCATTTTCCGCATATCTTAGCCTCCAGCCTTATGGAGCAAGCGGCAGCTTATAGCCAAGAGCATGAGCTGACCCAGTCTTTTGCAGCTGGTGGTTTTCGCGATATGACGCGGATTGCGGAGAGTGAGCCGGGTATGTGGACCTCTATCCTCTTGACAAATCCTCAAGCTATCTTGGAGCGGCTGGAAGATTTTAAAAACCAGTTAGACAAGGTTGCCGCAGCGATTGAGGCTAAGGACGAGACAGCTATCTGGAAATTTTTTGACCGAGGACGGCAGAGTCGCAAGCAGATGGAAATTCATAAACGAGCTGGTGTGGATAGCTTTTATGACCTCTTTATTGAAGTGCCTGACGAAGAAGATGCGATTTTGGGTATTTTGGAACTCCTGCGAGGAATTTCTGTCGTCAATATTCGGATTAACGAGGAAAACCGAGAAGATATCAACGGTATTCTGCAAATCACCTTTAAAAATCACCAAGATTTGGAAAAATCTGCTACAATAGTAAGAGAAAATACGGATTACCTAGTGTCCGAAGACTAATATAGATTGGAGAACTCTATGTCAAATATTTATGATTTAGCCAATGAACTGAGCAGAAATCTGCGTGATTTGCCTGAGTACCAAGCAGTCGCAGAAAGCAAGAAAGCAGTAGATGCTGATAGCGAAGCGAAGGCTATTTTTACAGATTATCTGGCTTTCCAGCAAGAGTTGCAACAGCTGGCTCAGACTGGTCAGGTACCTACTCAGGAGGTGCAGGACAAGATGACTTCCTTTGGCGAGAAGATTCAGGGCAATGCTGTTCTTTCTGAATTTTTCAATAAGCAGCAGCAACTGTCCATCTATCTAGCGGACATTGAGCGTATCATCTTTGATCCAGTGCAGGATTTGCTTAAGTAGGCTATTAAAAAGAAGAATCTGGGATGAATACTCGGATTCTTTTTGCTTTAGCTAGGATTCCAGAAATTTTAAGAATTTCTGGTCTTTTTATGATAAAATAAGAAGCAACAAAGGAAAGTACGAGGTCACCTATGAAATTATCAATCAATGTAAGAGGCCTGAAGGGCCGTATCCGCGTACCTGGAGATAAATCTATCAGCCACCGTTCCATTATTTTTGGCAGTTTGGCCAAGGGGGTCACTACTGTTCGCGACATTTTGCGAGGAGAAGATGTGCTGTCTACCATGCAGGTTTTTCGTGACTTAGGCGTGCAGATTGAGGACGATGGAAATTTAGTCAAGATTCATGGCGTAGGATTTGAAGGCCTGCAAGCACCGAAAAATAAGCTGGATATGGGCAATTCTGGAACGTCTATCCGTTTGATTTCTGGTGTTTTGGCCGGTCAGGATTTCAAAGCGGAGATGTTTGGTGACGACAGTCTATCCAAGCGCCCTATGGATCGGGTGACCATTCCTCTGCGGCAGATGGGAGTCGAGATTGCTGGTCGGACTGAGCGTGATTTACCACCGCTCAAGATGAAGGGCAGTAGGGAACTGAAGTCTATTCATTATCAGCTGCCAGTGGCTTCTGCTCAGGTTAAGTCGGCCTTGATTTTTGCTGCTCTGCAGGCTCAGGGAGAGTCGGTTATTATAGAAAAGGAAATCACCCGTAATCATACAGAAGATATGATTGCCCAGTTTGGTGGGCAGATTGAGGTCAAGGGCAAGGAAATTCGCATTCAGGGTGGTCAGGAATTCACTGCTCAGGAAGTGACGGTTCCAGGTGACATTTCCAGTGCGGCTTTCTGGCTGGTGGCTGGATTGATTGTACCGGACTCTAAGATTGTTTTAGAAAATGTCGGCATCAATGAAACTCGTACAGGGATTCTAGAAGTGATAGAGGCTATGGGCGGACGGATGACGCTGTCAGATGTCGATCAAGTAGCCAAGTCTGCAACCATCACCGTTGAGACGTCTGAGCTTAAGGGCACTGAGATTGGCGGCGAGATTATCCCACGCTTGATTGATGAGTTGCCGATTATTGCGCTTCTGGCGACTCAAGCTCATGGACGGACTGTCATTCGTGATGCTGAGGAGCTCAAGGTCAAGGAGACTGACCGGATCCAGGTAGTGGCAGACGCGCTCAATAGCATGGGCGCAGCTATTACCCCGACGGAAGATGGCATGATTATCGAAGGAAAAACACCTCTTCATGGTGCACAGGTCAACACCTTGGGTGACCATCGCATCGGGATGATGACGGCAATTGCTGCTTTGTTGGCTCAAAGCGGTCAGGTAGAACTTGAGCGGTCTGAAGCTATTAAGACCAGCTATCCAAGTTTCTTCAGCGACTTGGAGGGCTTGATGCATGGCTAAGATATTGCTGGGCTTTATGGGAGCCGGAAAATCCACAGTAGCCAGAGGCTTAGCCCAAGATTTTGTCGATATGGATGAACTGCTTTGCCAGCGGCTGGGCATGTCTATCAAGGACTATTTTGACCAGCACGGTGAAGCGGCCTTTCGGGCTGCTGAAGCCCAACTCTTGGCTGAGTTGATCGATACGGACTTGGTCGTCTCAACTGGCGGCGGTGTAGTCGTCAGCCCAGAAAACCGCAGATTACTGGCTCAGAATGCTGACAATATCTATCTGAAAGCAGATTTTGAAACACTCTATCAGAGAATCCAGCAGGATGCTGAGCAGGAACGGCCCTTGTTCTTAAACCAGAGCAAGTCAGACTTGCAGAAGATTTTTGATCAGCGTCAGGCCTGGTATGAGGAAGTAGCGACCCAGATTGTCGATACGAGGCTCAAAAGCCCGCAGGAAATTATTGAGGAAATTCAATGAAAATAGCATTTTTAGGTCCTAGAGGCTCCTTTTCTCACCATGTAGCCCAAGCTGCCTTTCCCATTGAGGACTTGGTACCCTATCAGAATATCACCGAGGTCATGAAGGCTTATGAGGCTAGGGAAGTGGATTACTCGGTTGTTCCGGTGGAAAATTCCATTGAGGGCAGTGTCCATGAAACCTTGGACTATCTCTTTCATCAAGCAGACATTCAGGCGGTGGCTGAAATCGTCCAGCCCATTAAGCAGCAGCTTTTAGTGACTGATTTGGAGAAGCCAATTGAGAAGATATTTTCTCACCCGCAGGCTATTGCTCAAGGAAAGAAATACATCCGCCAGCATTATCCGCAGGCTGCCATTGAGGTCACGGCTAGTACAGCTTATGCAGCTCGTTTTGTGGCAGAGCATCCTGAAAAGAATTTTGCGGCTATTGCCCCGCGCACGGCTGCAGCAGAATACGGGCTCAAAGTAGCGGCCAGCGACATTCAGGAAATGGAAGAAAATTATACCCGCTTCTGGATTCTGGGTCATGAGGTGCCTGAGCTTCAACTGACCAAGACAGGAGACAAGCAGACACTGGCTTTGACCTTGCCGGACAATCTGCCTGGTGCCCTCTATAAGGCTTTGTCGACCTTTGCTTGGCGTGGGATTGACCTGACCAAGATTGAGAGCCGGCCTCTAAAAACGGCTCTGGGAGAATATTTCTTCATTATAGACATTGACAACGAACAGAAAAAATTGGCGGATTTTGCCTATCAAGAGTTGACAAGTCTTGGAATTACTTATAAAATTTTTGGTAGCTACAGTGTGTTTCTGATTCAGGACAAGTAGCAGTAGATTGGAGAAGAGATGAAGAAACCAGAAAATCTTAGCCATCATGAACAGCTCCGCTTAGATTATCTCTACAAAAATTATTATTATCTAAACGATAAAGAAAAGAAAGAATTTGACTATCTGCGTCAGAAGTCCAAGGGGATTGGCGGTTCAGTCAGTGTGCCTGACCATGAAGAGCAGCCGCATACAGCTAGTGACACCTATGAGCAAGAGCCAGTGGAAATGGATTCTTCTGGTCTTTTGCCCAAGTACCCTGAGCGTTCTTCTCGCAGCAGAAAGCAAAAGAAGGAGCCTGAAGCTCTGGCAGGAGCTGGTCTGGGACAAGACAAGCATAAAAAAACCCGCAAAAAAATCCGCTTGAAACGAATTCTGCTTTGGGCAGGGATTTTCCTGCTGATGGTCTTGGGGGGCATGATTTTCATGTTTGTCAAAGGCTTGACGACAGCTCATACTGGCAATTCTAAACCAGCAGAAACGGAATTTTTTGACGGCAAGGATACTAAGGACGGAGTGAATATCCTCATTCTCGGAACGGACGGCCGGGTTGGTGACGACTCGACTGAGACGCGGACCGACTCTATTATGGTCTTGAATGTTGGTAATAAGGATCACAAGGTGAAATTGGTCAGCTTTATGCGTGATACCCTCATTCACATTGACGGCGTCAGCAATGAGTACACCGATCCGTCGCAGGCAGATTACTATGACCAAAAGCTCAATTCTGCCTATACGATTGGGGAGCAAAACCACAACCGTGGTGCAGACTATGTCCGCCAGATGCTCAAAGATAATTTCGATTTGGACATCAAATATTATGCACTGGTGGATTTCCAGACCTTTGCTACAGCTATTGACACCCTTTTCCCAAATGGCGTCAGTATGAATGCCCAGTTCTCAACGATTGATGGGGAGAAAGTGACAGAAGTTGAAGTGCCAGATGACCTGAATATGAAAGACGGTGTGGTGCCTAATCAAACAATCAAGGTCGGTCAGCAGCAGATGGACGGTCGGACCTTGCTCAACTATGCTCGCTTCCGTAAGGATGACGAGGGCGACTTTGGCCGGACCCGCCGCCAGCAGGAAGTATTGACAGCTGTTTTCCAGCAGGTCAAGGATCCGACTAAGCTTTTTACTGGATCAGAGGCTCTGGGTAAGGTCTTTGCCTTGACTTCGACCAATGTGCCTTACAGCTTCTTATTGACTAATGGTCTCTCTATGGCCGGAGATTCCCGCAATGGAGTTGAGCGCCTGACGATTCCTGAAAATGGCGACTGGGTTGATACCTATGATATGTACGGTGGCCAAGGACTCTTGATTGACTTTGAAGCCTATAAAGAAAGACTGCAGCAAATGGGTCTCAGATAAGATATATGATATAATGAAAGGTAGGACGATGTCCTGCCTTTTCTTTTAGGAAATGGCAGAGCGATAAAGCAGAAAGAGAAAAATATGTTAAAAAAGAATGATGTGATTGAAGTTGAAATCGTGGATCTGAGCCACGAGGGAGCAGGGGTGGCCAAGGCAGAAGGCCTGGTTTTCTTTGTGGAAAATGCCCTGCCGGGTGAGCTCATCCGCATGCGTGTACTCAAGGTCAACAAAAAAATCGGCTTTGGCAAGGTAGAGGAATTTCTCCGTACTTCAAACCAGCGCAATGAAAATCTTGATATGGCTTATCTGCGTACGGGGATTGCCGACTTGGGGCATCTGAACTACCCAGCCCAGCTGGACTTCAAACGCAAGCAGGTCAAGGATAGTCTTTATAAGATTGCTGGTTTGTCTGATGTTGAGGTGCCGCCTACACTTGGTATGGAGCAGCCGCTGGGCTACCGTAATAAGGCTCAAGTGCCTGTCCGCCGTGTCAATGGCCAGCTGGAAACAGGATTTTTCCGGAAAAATTCCCATGACCTCCTGCCGATTGAAGATTTCTATATTCAGGACCCAGTCATTGACCAAGTTATCCTCTTTACACGCGACCTGCTGCGTCGCTTTGACCTCAAACCTTATGATGAGCAGGAAAAGACGGGACTCATTCGCAATCTAGTTGTTCGCCGTGGCCATTATTCAGGGGAAATCATGGTAATCTTGGTCACAACTCGGCCTAAAATCTTCCGAGTGGAGCAGATGATAGAGCGTTTAACAGAAGCTTTCCCAGCTATCAAGTCCATCATGCAGAATATCAACGACCAGCCGGGTAATGCGATTTTCGGAAAAGACTGGCGAACGCTTTATGGCCAAGACTACATTACCGACCAGATGCTGGGAAATGACTTCCAGATTGCTGCGCCCGCCTTTTACCAAGTCAATACCGAAATGGCAGAAAAGCTCTATCAGACAGCCATTGACTTTGCTGAGCTGACTGCAGATGATGTGGTTATCGATGCCTACTCGGGTATCGGAACGATTGGGCTCTCTGTCGCGAAGCATGTCAAGGAAATCTATGGTGTGGAAGTGATTCCAGAAGCGGTCGAAAATAGCCGAAAGAATGCGGCAATCAACGGTATTACCAATGCTAGCTATGTCTGCGCCCCTGCTGAAGAAGCCATCCAAAACTGGCTCAAAGAGGGTATCCAAGCGGATGTCATCCTAGTTGATCCACCAAGAAAAGGCCTGACAGAGAGCTTCATCAAAGCCAGCGTCAGCATGGAGCCCAAGAAAATCACTTATATCTCCTGCAATGTCGCAACCATGGCGCGTGATATCAAACTCTATCAAGAATTAGGATATGAGTTGAAGAAAGTCCAGCCGGTGGATTTATTTCCGCAAACGCATCACGTTGAGGCGGTATCACTGCTGGTTCGAGCTGAGGTATCAGCGAAGTAGAAGTAGATGCTCCGCCCATGGGATAGGACTCGTAGAATGAGGAGGGAAACCGACGAAATGATACGGTAAGTCCGAACCGCTGAGTGTGTAGGTCTGCTGGTGAAAAACTAGGAATATTTTAGCGAAAGTAATTCAAAAGTCCTTGTTTTTAAATTTTTGACAGTTCAAAGTATTAGTAATCGAAAGAGGTTAATGCAGGCATGAATGAAATTATTGTACGCAATCTAAAGAAAAATTTTCGTGGTAAAGTTGTATTGGACATTCCTAGCTTTGAATCGCATTCAGGAGAGATTGTTTCTATAGTGGGCACCAATGGTGCAGGTAAATCAACTTTCATAAAAATTATCTCTGGCTTAATGTTACAAGATGCAGGTGATGTATTTGTTTTTGGCAGTAAGAATACTTCGAAAGATATTCATAACAATGTCAAGCTTGTATTAGAAAGCGGTAGAGGCTACTATGAATATCTGACGGCAAATCAAAATATTGATTACTTTTTACATTTGAATAAAAGTTCGCGTAGTCAGGTTAAGGAAGAATTAGAGGATTTATTTAATAGACTAGCTTTCCATCCATATGTTGATGTCTTGGTGTCCGAATTGTCACAAGGAACGAGACAAAAATTGTCTTTGATTATTGCATTACTTTGTAAGCCAAAAGTATTGTGTTTAGATGAGCCAACCAATGGTCTGGATGTCATTGCCAAAAAGCAGTTTGCGAAATTATTACTAACTCTCAGTCAAGAAAAAGGAACCATTGTCCTCATGACGACTCATGATATCTATTTTGCAAAAGAAATATCAACAAGAATTTGTATCATGCGTAGAGGGAAAATAATACAGCAAGGTAGTTTCTTAGAAATCTTTGGGAAAAATACTAGGTGGGTTAAATATAGAATAGGTATTTCAGACTCTGATAAAGATGCTTTTGAGAGACTGTTTCCTGATTTATCTTATCAAGTAGAAAATGAAAGGTTGATTGTTGAAGTAAAAGATAGTCAGGTGAAAAATAATATCTTTAATAATTTTGAGATGATATTTTTTGAAGAAGTTGAGGAAAGCATCGAAGAAATATTGTATGAGGTTATCAATGATGATTAAAGAAATAAGAAGGGAGTTAAAGAGGCAGCTGCAGGAGATGATGCAGTTTAAATTTAATTTATTTTTTTCAAATTTTGGAATTTTGATAATGGTTTCAGCTTATCTTCAATATTTTAAAAATACACAAAGTAAATTTTTATTGTTATGTTTATTATTTACTTGGTATTTTACGAGTCATAGTATTACGCATCCAACTTTTTTTATTGAGGATGACCTTTATGACAGAACTTTGATTAGTGTAATCCAGAGTAGTAAGAGTGTTTTTCATGTTTTAATGTTTAAAATTATGGTTCAGATATTGGTGGATCTAGTTAAAGCTATACCTATATTTATCGTTTTATCCACGTTAAATGATATTGATTTTCCGGATAGTATCTTAAAGTTAGTTGTAAATCTGGCTGCATGTATGCTAACTATTATTAGCATGTATGGTTTGGGCTTTTGCCTATCAAGCCTCTGCTTCGTTTTTAATCGTACTTCTAGCATTACATCCTTAATTTCTTATTTCATGCTGTATTTTACTGGCATACTAACACCTCTAGGTGGTTTATTTGGCTTTATAGGAAAGCTTTTCCCTTACTATGCCTTGAGAAATTTTATTATTTCTCCGTCCTACCAGAGTATCTTTTTTATTATAGTTTATTGTGCAGTCTATTGGTCAGCTGGAACTTTCCTATTTTTCACTTTATTGAACATTGCTAAAAAAAGAGGGAGCCTTTTCCATGTTTAGTGAATTAAGAAGATATTTTAATTATAGAGTTCGATACACGTTTGATAGTATTTGCGAAGTGATTTATTCCATGATTTTTATTACAGGAATCATTATTATTTTCAATAGTGATAAACCGATAAATCTACTCTATTTTTTTATTTATTATTCCATAACTAATGTGATATTGCTTGCTAATGAGGAGTTGGAATTTGAAATTCGCACTAATCAATATACAAATATCAAAACAACTAGACGGACACCAATGATGATTTATATTGCTAGATCAACAACTTATTTTATTTGGTCGACACTCATTTTTTTGATTTCAATTATTCTATCGCATATGTTTTTTAATGGAAAATTTTTTATACCCTCGTTCCATTTAGTGGATTTGATTTTGATGTCAATACTTAATTATGCTGTATTTTTTGTCTTATATACCATGGCAATTAAGTTAACAGAACGCTTTAAACGAGTATCCGTCTTATTGAATTTATTTAATACCATAATGCTATTTTATTCTGGACTAGTATTTCCTGCTCCATTTGTTAGCTATGCAGATGTGTTGGATATATTTTTGAATAAAAAATAAAAGTAAATTGATATGTTTAGAACTAGTTATTTAAGTCTTTCTCTGAAAAATTATAAAGTAGGCTTACGTTTAATGCTTTCATTCAAATATTCGGGCTCTTATTACATCCCCGTCTAGATAAAAAACGACCATCTAAGTTGGTAGATAATTTCAGGAGGTTTATACGCTATGCTTAGATCCTATGTGACTAAAAAGTACTTATTCTTCTATTTTGTGGCGATTATGATTACTTGGCTGGAGGCTGTCATTACACCAGCTTTGATTCAGTATATTGTCTCTAGTTTTACCAATCACCAGTTACATTTGCTGTGGCAGGTCTTGATTTGGGGGATTGTGGGGAATTTGATTCTCTTGCTGGGTTTGGCTGGGAAACGCTATTACTATGCACGAGTGCTGACGGACTTCAAGTCGGGTATTAAGCAGGCCATCTTTCAGACTTTCTTATATAGCCGTCGGATAGCAGATGAAGAGGTTTTGTCCGACCTGGAAAATGATGTGAAACAGCTAGAAGATAATTATATTGAGCCTACTGTCATTATCATTTCTTCTTTGGGATTTACAACTGTCTCTATCTGTTATGCTCTCTGGACTAATTTTTATCTCGGCTTGCTCTTTATCATTTTTTATTCGATACCTGTCCTTTGCAGTGGAATTGGCTCTAAACGCTTGGATACGATTACTAAGCAGAAATCCCTAGCTAACCAAGGCTATGTCTCCCAAGTGACCAATATGATTGCGGGTGCTCGTTCCATACGGCATTATCGGGGACAAAGCTTGTTTTACAAACTGTTTTCCAAAGATTTGCACAAGGCTTTAGAGCAAGAAATCGCCTATGAAAAGCAACGTACATTAAACAGTCTCTTTATCAATGGGATTGATGCCTTTTGCTCGGTTGCGCCTATTGTCATTGGTGGTTTCATGACCTATTATAATTACCTGTCTGCAGCCAGCTTTGTTGGGATTTACCTAGTATCGCATAATATCGGCTACCAATTTCAGGAACTGTCCTACTTTATCAATACTAGAAAATCAGCCAAGTCTCTCTGTGATAAATATCAAAACTTGCTGGGAGAGCAGTTGACAATGCCTTCTGTTTTTGAAGGTTCCGTCTTTCCTATCCAGCTAGAGCAAGTCAGCGTAGAGCGTGATGGTCAAGAAATCCTAGCTCCTTGCGACCTTACCATTGAGGAAGGGGAAAAGATTGCCATTATCGGAGAAAGTGGGTCTGGGAAAACAACCTTACTTAACCTCATTTATGGTGAAATCAAGCCTAGTCAAGGTCGGATTCGCTACCATGGACAAGAGCTAAGTTCGGATGAACTCTATCAGGCAGGAGCCTACATTCTCCAGTCCAGTCATGTCTTTGATGGTTTGAGCCTAGAGGAAAATATCGCTTTGGGACAAGAACTTGATTCTGTAAGGATAGAAGAGATTCTGCAGCAAACCGGTCTGAAAGCTCTCCAAGGCAAAACACCCAGCAACCAAACCCTGTCAGGCGGTGAGAAGCAGCGGTTAGAAATTGCCCGCGCGCTCTATCACAATCGCCAATTTATCCTGGCTGATGAGGTCAAGGCCAATCTGGATCTAAAAAACCAAGAGAAAATCAAACAACTTCTCTTCTCTCTCCCACAAGCACTTATGGAAGTGATTCATCACTATAGCGAAGAGGATTTGAAGCGTTATGATAAGGTGATAAAACTGGTGAGATAGGTGGGACATAGATTTCAGAAAGGAGTGGCAGAGGCCACTCTTTTTGTGGATTGGAAAATAAGATGTTTTCTATTTATAGGTTATAGGCGTTTATTACTGAAAATCTGATTTAATTTTCAACTTTTTTTCTGTTTAGTGAACAATTTATGGGATAATATACTTTAAAAATTTGTTGACAGATTATAATCTTAGCAGTATACTAAAACTGTCCAATTAGGACGTTTTCAAGGGTAACTAATAGCCACCTATATATTCTTGGTCTTAAAACCAGAAAGGAGGTGAGAGCTATGAACTTGACTGTCTTGATTGACTGGAAGTTCGTTGTTGCCCTTGGTGCAACTGCAGTTGGCATAATTTTCGCTATGAAAATTGATGAGTCTGCAGTTGAGAGAGTTTCGATTCATGCGATTGAAGCTAGTAAGGAGTACGCAGTTTCTATTAACAGTAATTGTTGACTCCTATACTTAAAAAGGGCACATAATCTTATGATTATATGCCTTTTTAGTTTGATATAAATATTTAATGGTGAGAAATAAAATGAAAAGAATTAATTGTAGAGATATTTATAAAGAAGAAACTGAAAGATTCATAAAATCACTTAAACGTTTCAGAGAAGCGTGGATGAGCTCACATTCAAACTGTAATGAAGAACTTTTTCAATATGCGGATGATGATTACTATTTTTATCGTTTTTGTGTTGACAGACAAGAAAATACCACCGAGCAGTTATTGATTAATATAATTTGTCGGGTAATGATAGAATATGAGGTAGCTATTGAGGATTCTGGAAATTCTCCTTTTAACTTCATACTCTACTATAATAATAAAAAAATTGGGTTTAGATTTAACGATTTTTACGACTATGGAGATGTTAACAAAATTGTCGAGGAACTTAATCTTGATGGGGCTGTAATACTTAGAACTTGGAAAGTTTCTGATAGATCGGTTGACTGGATATCACATGAGAACAAACAGTACGAGGAGGATGGACTAAAATTAAGAGCAGTATCCATTCATGACTTTTATAAAAACCAATTTGGAGAAGAAGAATACAGAGCATTCATTGCTTCAATAGATGATTATTTAAAGGCTACGAGAGAGATTACAGGTTATCAGTCTATAAGTTTTCTTTCTACTATGAATCTTGCTTCCCTAAAGCTATTTGAGGAAAAGATTCTTGCTGAGTGGGATTATAAAAACTACAGATACCAGATTATTGACGTGAACAATGAATTAGTTCGAAACTATTTATATATTTCACATGATAACACTATTAATGATAATTTTGAAGATATGGAAAAAGCTTATGTAGCAGGTGAACTGTATAGGACAATGGTTGGTGCTAATGAATATGCCGAGAGTTTTATTACATCAGAATGGCTTTATTATTCCCTAAAAGAAAAAAAGAACTTTGATTATACGTCGGTTATCAGTGGATATTTGAAATCCATTGAACAGTTATTGTATCAGATTGTAATGCTGAACATCGATAACAATTGTAAGATAGCCATTAAAAATAATTTACTAAAAAAGGTATATAATAAGAATATCACAGCTTATGAGTCAACTGGTAAAGGTTTTAAGAAGCTTTTAGTAAAAAGAAATGGTAAAGGTTATGAATTTACGCAATATCCTTATATAGACTTTACTAGTCTTCAGAAAGAATATATGGATAGTTCAATTGGGGCATTTGAACACTTCTTACGAAATAATAAGAATATTTTTTCAAACCCACAAAAAGCAAAATTGATTGCTGATATGATTAGTTGCTTTAGAATTGAATGCCGTAATGGTTTCTTCCACACGCATAATCTTAATGATTGGAATTTGGTTGATAAAACGCGACAGAATGCTATTTATCTATATTTCACTCTTTTAGGATCTTGCATAATTCCTGAAGAGAAAAAATATGAGTTAGCAATCCTGGAACATGATGAATTTGACAATCTTTGCAGGAAAATTCGTGGATTCAAACATTACAGTGAGAATTTTATTTTTGAATATGATGATGGCAAAAAACAGAAAGTAATATATGACTTCCTCAATAACACCGCTGAATTTAATGATGATGGTATAGAACACTATGAAAGACTGTTATTTTATAAAGTGGAATCTTTTGAGGGTGCACTTGAGAAGCTTGATGAAGGGATTAGAGAAAATCAGAAACTTTATCTTACAAGAGATAACTTGCCAAGAAAAATCTATGTAGTTCATAAAAAAATGCGAAATTTTGAATTGGAAGAACTGTTATTCTGAAGGCAGCTTGAGCCTCATAAAGATTTTTAAACAGACTTCGAAATTAACACTTACGTTTAATAGTTTAATTCAAATCTTCAGAGGGATATCATTTCGTTTCATAGTATTGGGAATAACAGTCAAGACATGTTGAGGCGGTATCACTGCTTGTACGAGCTGAGGTATCAGCGAAGTAGAAGTAGATGCTCCGCCCATGGGATAGGACTCGTAGAATGGGGAGAGAAACTGATGAAATGATACGGTAAGTCCGAACCGCTGAGTGTGTGGCTCTGCTCTTCCGATCTGAGACAGTCGAAAAGTAGAAGGAGATGGTATTGGTATCAATCAATGAGTAACAAAGTAACAGCATGATTCGAAACATTTGCTTGTAATTTGCGGAGGAACATCAATATGGATGGAATAACAAAAGATTCTATAAAAACGGCTAAACTAATGAAACAATTATGGCCCCAATTGACCGATAAAGAAGCTATTGATGAAGTAAAAAGATATACGAATGGCAAAAATACTGCAATCTTTACTGAAGTTGAAGGTGACACAATTGTAGGTTTAGCACTATGTTCACTCAGATTTGATTATGTTGAAGGTTGTAAATATAGTCCTGTTGGATTCTTAGAAGGGATTATTGTCGACGAGGAATATCGTTTAAAGGATATTGCTAAAAATCTCTGTACAAAATGTGAGGAATGGGCGAAAAATAAAGGATGTAAGGAATTTGCAAGTGACTGTACTTTAACGAATACGGATTCTATAAGATTTCATCTCAATATTGGATTTCAGGAGGCAAATAGAATTATTCATTTTAAGAAGAAATTATAATTTCAGAACGTGGTCAAAATTTATGTATCTTTAGGAAGTGTGAAAGAATGTACGGACTACGAATTACTTTTCATTAGTTAAGAATATAGTAATCTTGTAAAGTTAATCGAGGAGTTATTGATGGAGTTTATTAGTAAGATAGCCATAAGTAAAGGCTGGTCAGATGATAAAAAATATTGTGTTACAGACCAGAACCAGCAAAAATATTTATTGCGTGTTTCTGATAAAGGAAAGTTAGATTCTAAGAAAATTGAATTTGATATAATGGAGAAGGTTGCATTTCTTGGAGTTCGTATGTGTAAACCGATTAAATTTGAATTCTGCGGTGACGAAGTGCATTGTATACACGAGTGGATAGATGGAAGAGATGCAATAGATACCATTTTAACTTATTCAGAAAACCAACAATACACTTACGGAGTAGAGGCAGGAAGAATACTTAGAAAGATTCATACAATTCCTGCTACAGAAGTTTGTGAAGACTGGGAAATCTTTTTTAATCGAAAAATTGATGATAAAATCTCCAAATACAAAGAATGTCCCGTCCAATATGAAAGTGGGCAGGTCTTTATTGATTTTTTGAACGAAAACCGTGAACTGCTAAAAAATAGACCCCGGGTTTTGCAACATGGTGATTATCATATTGGGAATTTCATGATTGGAGAAGATTGTGAGATTTATGTGATTGACTTTGATCGTTTTGACTTTGGAGATCCTTGGGAGGAGTTCAATCGTATTGTGTGGTCAGCTCAAGTATCTCCCTCTTTTGCATCAGGTATGATAGATGGATATTTTGATGACAAGGTTCCAGATTTATTTTGGAAACTTCTTGCCGTTTACATTCTAAGTAACCTAGTTGGAGCTCTTCCATGGGCTGTTCCTTATGGAGAAGAGGAAATATCAGTAATACAAAATCAAGCTAAGGAAATTTTAGAATGGTATGATGATATGAACCGACTAGTCCCAAGTTGGTATATGAACAAGAATAATACTGAATAATTTAAGCGTTTGAATATCAATTTGGAAAAAGAATAGAATACAATGAAATCTCAAAATTGAAACTACTATTAAGCCTTGTCCTCAAGGCTTTTTAATATTTCCTGATATATCTCCTATTCCCAAACGAGAACAATGGCTTGCAATCATTTTTTTAAAATAGTATACTAGGGCTAGCTATGGAATCGTTTGCATAAAGTTGCGATGAGTTTAAACAGAGAAATCTAGGAGTTGAAAAGTATGGAATTAACAGCTATTTATCACAGACCGGAGTCGGAGTATGCCTACCTTTATAAAGAAGGTAAAGTGCATATCAGAATTAGGACTAAGAAAGATGATGTAGAGAAAATCGTTTTGCACTATGGCGATCCCTTTATTTTTCTTGAGGATTCTTATGAAGATGTGAAAGAGATGGTCAAAGTGACCTCTGATGCCTTATTTGATTATTGGCAAGTGGCTGTCTCTGTGCGCTTTGCCAGGCTCCAGTATCTCTTTGAGCTTAAGGATAAAGAAGGTCAAAGCGTCTTGTATGGAGATAAAGGTTTCGTTGACAATAGTCCAGAAAACCTTCATCACGAGGGCAATGGTTTTAAACTTCCTTATATTCACGAAATTGACGGCTGCCAGGTTCCTGAATGGGTTTCAAAAACGGTCTGGTATCAGATTTTCCCAGAACGATTTGCCAATGGAAATGCTGGAATTTCACCAGAAGGAGCTCTAGATTGGGATTCGTCTATCAGACCTAAAAGCACGGATTTTTTTGGTGGAGATTTGCAGGGTATTATTGATCATCTGGATTACTTACAAGACCTAGGGATTACAGGGCTCTATCTTTGTCCCATCTTTGAATCTCCAAGTAATCACAAGTACAATACGACAGATTACTTTGAAATTGATCAATATTTTGGGGACAAGGAGACTTTCCGTCAACTGGTGGAGCAAGCTCATCTGCGTGGCATGAAGGTCATGCTGGATGCGGTTTTCAATCATATGGGCGTTCAATCCGCTCAATGGCTGGATGTTCTCAAACATGGTGAAAAGTCTGTTTATAAAGACTGGTTCCACATTCAAGAGTTCCCAGTGACGAATGATAAATTCGTGAATCCCAAAGAACTGCCTTATCATACCTTTGCCTTTGCCAGCTATATGCCTAAGTTAAATACGGCAAATCCTGAGGTGAAAGACTATCTCTTAAGCGTTGCGACCTATTGGATTGAACATTTTGATATTGATGCTTGGCGGCTGGATGTGGCCAATGAAGTTGATCATCAATTTTGGCGAGATTTCCGTAAGGCTGTTTTGGCCAAAAAGCCTGACCTTTATATTCTTGGAGAGGTTTGGCATACGTCTCAACCTTGGCTTAATGGCGATGAGTTTCACGCTGTCATGAACTATCCTCTATCGGATAGTATCAAGGACTACTTTTTGAGCAGGAGCAAGAAGACCAGTCAATTTATAGCTGAGATTAATTGCCAGTCCATGTACTACAAGCAACAGATTTCTGAGGTTATGTTTAATCTCTTGGATTCGCATGATACGGAGCGCATCCTGACGACAGCTCAAGGAAATACCCAGCTTGTCAAATCCGCACTCGCCTTTCTCTTTTTACAAAGAGGAACGCCTTGTATCTATTATGGGACCGAGCTAGATTTGGGCGGAGCTATGGACCCGGATTGTAGAAGGGTCATGCCTTGGGACCGGGTTTCTAGTAGTAATGATATGCTCAATTTTATGAAGAACTTGATTCAGCTTCGTAAGGATGTTGCGGAAATTATTCAGCATGCGAAATTTAGCTTAGAAGAAATCACTCCTGATGTGCTGGCTTTAGAGTGGGAACATGATCATCAAGTAATCCGAGCCATTTTTAATCAGTCCAAAGAAAATTATCTTTTAGACAGAGATTCAGCTGATTTGGTGAGTCAATGCCAAACTGATGACCAGCAAGTTGTCATCTTACCAAAGGGATTTGTAGTTTATTCTAGCCTCTAATCGTAGCAGTAATTATCTTTCTTTTCTTCTTTCTGATATAATATTATCAAATTTCGTTTTCGCGGGATGGAAATTATCCTACTTTAGGGCATCCCTTCTTGATGATTATTATTGTAAGGTGATTGTTTATAAGCTGAGAAACTATGCAAAGGAGTGCAATCTTATGCCTAGACCGAAAACTAAAGAAGATTTGATGCTAGCTGCTAAGGAAAACTTTGAGAAGTTACAAACTCTCATTTCTAAGATGTCTGATCAAGAGCTAAATACGCCCTTTGATTTCTCTCGGGATGAAAAGAAGAAAGAAGCTCATTGGAGACGAGATAAAAATCTAAGAGATGTTTTGATTCACCTCTATGAATGGCATCGGCTCTTGTTGGATTGGGTGTATTCCAATCAAAAGGGGCAAGAGCAGCCCTTTCTTCCTGCGCCCTACAACTGGAGGACCTATGGAGAGCTGAATCTGGAATTTTGGAAGAAACATCAGAATATTTCTCTTAAAGAGGCAACTGAGATCTTTCATCAGTCACATCAAGATGTTTTGAAGTTGGCAGACACATTTACAAATGAAGAATTATTTTCAAAAGATGTATATAAATGGGTCGGAGGGACTGTACTAGGTTCCTATTTTGTAAGTGCAACTTCTAGCCATTATGACTGGGCCATGAAAAAATTGAAGGCACATCAAAAAAATTGCAAGGCAAAATAATCTATAGAAGACAAGAATTGGAGAGAAATAAGAATGAAGAAATACAGCAAAATAATCATGTCCTGCGCCTGCCTGGCTTTGACTTTTGGACTGGCGGCATGCGCTAGTTCGCAGAAAAATAAAGAAACAAGTCAAACTACATCGACTTATTCAAATCTAAACAGTAAAAAGAGTGTCGAAGAAGTTAAGAATTTGTTGGCTGCCGACTTGGATAAAGACAGTGTCGATAACTTTGTCAATCTAGTCAATGACTACAATGGACTTGTTGGCTCTATTGGATTAAGGGGCGATTTCACTAAATTTACCAAAACCGAATATGATGTAGAAAAAATCAATCCTCTGTGGCAGGCAAAAAAGGGCGATTTTATCGGGACAAATTGCCGGATTAATACCTATACTTTGCTGAAAAATAGCATCGAAATTCCTCAAATAGAAAAAGATGACGAACTCTTGTTCATAGATAATGATTCGATTGACAAGGGCAAGCTCTTTGATGCCAAGGAGAAGGAAGATTTTAATATCCTGTTTTCAAGAGTCAAGACTGAAGCGACTCAAGATGTAAAAGTCCATGCTAAGAAGATGGAGGAATACTTCAAACAGTTCAAATTTAGCGAAAAGGCTCGGATGCTCTCCGTCATAGTCCACGACAATCTTGACGGTGATTCTCTCTTTGTAGGCCATGTCGGCGTCTTGGTTCCAGATAAAGAGGGATATTTATTTATCGAAAAGCTGACCTTTGAAGAGCCTTATCAGGCAATCAAGTTTGCGACCAAGGAAGATGTCTACAAATACTTGCAGACAAAATATAAGGACTACACAGGGGAAGGACTGGCCAAGCCCTTTATCATGGACAATGATAAATGGGTAGAGGGTAAGTAGTCTGCTTCAGTTAGCATTAAGAAAATAGAACTGGGAGATTTAGGGTATGGAATTAAAAGATTTTACAGAAAAAGAGCAAGAGCAGATTAGTCAAGGGCTCAGCACTGCAGAAATTTCTGATAAGGAAGCTGCCAAAAAGATTCTGGCACTTGTGCCTAAGGAATGGATTAATAGGATTCCTTTTTTCGTGAGAGGTCATGCGACGACCAAGACCATTGAGCGAGTTGCTAAGCAATATCCTGAACTTTATGCTGTCGCTAAGCAGCAAGGCGAACTTCCTGACAAGGAAAGAGAAGAATTGCGCGTGATTATGACAAGTATTTTTGAAGAAAAGATGAATAAGCATAAGATTAAATGAGCTCTTATTTTGAAAGAAGTAAGAGGCTTTAGGAAGTCACTGAAAGCAGTGGCTTTTTCGTTTTTTATGGACAAGATGAGGATGGTCACTAAAGCTATCTTTGGATGCAGGCTTCTAATTGGGTTTGGGGACTATTCTCCATGAGAATTATCGGTAAAAATGGTATAATGTTCCTATATTTTCTAGAGGAAAAGGCAGGCTATGAAATTACTTTATACAGATATTCGCCATTCTTTGACCAAGGTTTTGGTGGCGGAGGCTGAGAGCTTGGTGGCGGCAGGTAAACGAGTCTTTTATATTGCGCCAAATTCGCTTTCTTTTGAGAAGGAGCGGGCGGTTTTGGAGTGCCTAGAGAACAAGGCTTCCTTTGCCATTACGGTGACGCGCTTTGCCCAGATGGCTCGGTATTTTGTCCTCAATGATGTTCGGCAAGGGCAGAGTTTGGACGATATTGGTCTGGGAATGCTGATTTATCGGACCTTGACAGAGTTAGATGATGGAGAGCTTAAGGTCTATGGCAGGATTAAGAAGGATCCCCAGTTTATCCAGCAGCTGATGGATCTTTACCATGAATTGCAGACCGCCCAGATGTCCTTTGCGGATTTGGAATTTCTTGAGGAGCCTGAGAAGCGGGAGGATCTGATCAAGATTTTTACAGCGGTGACTGCTGCTCTGAATAAGGGCGATTTTGATTCGTCTTCTCAGATTGCTGCTTTTGCCCAGCATATTCTGGCTGGCGACACAGATGAGGAATTGGAGAATCTAGCTCTGGTCATTGATGGCTTTACTCGTTTTTCTGCCGAAGAGGAATATCTGGTCAGTCTCCTGCATCGAAAAGGTGTGGAGATTGTTATTGGGACTTACGCCAGTCAAAAAGCCTATCGAGCAGCCTTTCGTGAGGGCAATCTCTATCAAGCCAGCGTGGACTTTCTAAGAAAACTAGCCGAGGATTATCAGGTCAAACCTGACTATATCCCTCATGCAGAAGCAGAAGATGCCTTTGGACGGATTTCCAAGGTCTTGGAGAGTCGCTATGACTTTTCAGAGCCAGCTGTTGCAGTTAGTGAGACAGACCGCTCGCGCCTTCAGATTTGGGCTACTATGAACCAAAAAGAAGAGCTGGAGTATGTAGCTAAGTCCATCCGGCAGCGGGTTCATGATGGTGTGCGCTATAAGGATATTCGTCTGCTTTTGGGAGATGTGGGAGCCTACCAGCTTCAGCTCAAGACCATTTTTGACCACTATCAGATTCCCTACTATCTGGGGCGGAGCGAGTCGATGGCACAGCATCCGCTGGTCCAGTTTGTCGAGTCCTTGGAGCGGCTCAAGCGCTATAACTTCCAACTGGAAGACCTGCTAAATCTCTTAAAGACAGGTCTCTATGGAGATTTGAATCAGGAAGAGCTGGATCATTTTGAGCAATATCTGCGCTTTGCGGACATTAAGGGAGCAGGCAAGCTAGCCAAGGATTTCACGGCCAATAGCCAAGGGAAATTTGACCTAGAGCGTCTCAATCATATTCGTCGTCGGGTTATGACTCCACTGCAAGACTTTTTCAAATCCCGTAGCCAGACGGCGTCTGGTCTCCTAGCTAAGTTTACGGAGTTTGTCCAAGCAGCCCGTTTGTCGGATAATTTAACAGCCCTGCTGCAAGAAGAAAGTCAGCAGGAGCAGGAACGTCATGAGGAAGTCTGGAAGTCTTTCAGCCATGTTCTAGAGCAATTTGCTCAGGTCTTTACAGATAGTAAGGTCAAACTAGACGATTTTCTGGCTTTGGTCTTATCAGGCATGCTTTTGTCCAACTATCGGACGGTGCCGGCGACAGTAGATGTGGTCAAGGTCCAGTCTTATGACCTGATAGAGCCATTAGCAGCTCCTTATGTCTACGCAATTGGACTGACACAGGAGCGTTTTCCTAAAATCGCGCAAAACAAGAGTTTGCTCAGTGATGAAGATCGCGCTCGGCTCAATGACGCAACGGATTCTCAGGCGGAACTACAGATTGCCAGCTCAGAAAATCTCAAGAAGAATCGCTATACGGCTCTGTCGCTGATTAATTCTGCCACCAAAGAGCTGGTCTTGTCTGCGCCAGCCTTGGTCAATGAGGTAGAGGACAGCATGTCGACCTATCTGCTGGAATTGACTGCAGCTCCCCTTTCCTTGCCCATCATTGTCAAAAAGCCTCAGGCTACAAGTGATGATATTGGCAGCTACCGAGCTCTACTTTCTCAAATCATCGAGCTCCACCAAGAGGAGATTGACCGAGAGTGGACAGGAGAGGAGCAGACTTTTTGGGCGGTGGCTGTGCGGGTTCTCCGCAAGAAGTTAGCAGCAGAGGGCATCAGCATTCCGCAAATCAGCAAGGAACTAAAAACGGAGACTCTGCAGCCGGAAACTTTGCAAGCCCTCTACCCTCAGGAACAGCCTATCCGACTTTCAGCGTCAGCTCTAAACGAATATTTCCGGCATCAGTATGGTTATTTTCTCAAGTATGTTCTGCGCCTGCAGGAAGAGTGGACTATTCATCCAGATGCTCGCAGTCATGGGATTTTCCTCCATCGGATCTTTGAAAAGGTCCTGCAGGATGATTCGTCGGCTGATTTTGACCGGCGTTTAGCGCGGGCTATGGAAGAGACCAGCCGAGAGACCGAGTTTGAGAGTATCTACAGTGAGTCAGGCCAGACCCGTTTTGCCCGCCAGCTCTTACTAGATACGGCGCGGGCGACTGGCCGTGTGCTGGCTCATCCAACTGGGATTGAGACCATTGGTGAGGAGACTGGCTTTGGATCTGCTTCTAAGCCTTTCCTGACCTTGGAAAATTGCAGAGCAGTAACCGTGAGCGGAAAGGTGGACCGGATTGACCGTCTGACCAAGACCGAGAGTCTGGGAGTGGTTGACTATAAGTCTGGCGATATTAAGTTCAGCTTTGAAAAGTTCTTTAACGGACTGAATTCTCAGCTGCCGACCTATCTGGCAGCGATTGAGGACTTAGCAGACTATCAAGAAGATAAGGGAACATTTGGTGCCATGTATTTGCAGATGACCGATCCGATTGTGGCGCTTAAAGATACCAAGACCTTGGCGGATGCAGTCAGTCAGTCTATGAAACCACTCCGGTACAAGGGACTTTTTGTGGCTGATGCTGTCAAGGAACTTGGTCCGCTCTATGAGAAAAATAAGACAAACTTGCTGAGTCAGGAAGACTTGGACTTGCTGCTGGCCTACAATACTTACCTTTATAAAAAAGCTGCAGAAGGCATTCTATCAGGCCATTTTGCGGTCAATCCTTATACGGAGAATGGGCGCAGTATTGCTCCTTATGTAGAGCAGTTTAAGTCCATTACTGGCTTTGAAGCCAATCTCCACCTAGGACAGGCACGCCAGCTGGAAAAGCTGGATACAAGCAAGTTTGATAGGCGGCCGACTGGTGAGAAGCTACGCTTGGCCTGGCTAGAAAAGATGAGGGAGGAGATGGAAAAATGAAGAGAATTCCTTTTTTAACTGCAGAAGAAATTGCTCTTAAGCAAGCTCAAGAAGCTGCTTCGGACAAGCCACAGAAAAAGACGGCAGAGCAGATTGAGGCCATCTACTCCTCTGGCCAGAATATTCTGGTCTCCGCTTCGGCCGGATCGGGTAAGACTTTTGTCATGGTCCAGCGAATTATTGACCAGATTCTTAGAGGTGTCGCTGTCAGCCAGCTCTTTATCTCGACCTTCACTGTTAAGGCGGCAGGCGAGCTAAAAGAGAGGCTGGAGAAGGAACTGGGGCAGGCCTTGAAGGAGGCCGAGAGTCCTGAACTCAAGCAACATTTGGCCCAGCAATTAGCTGACTTGCCCAATGCTGACATTGGCACCATGGACGCCTTTACCCAGAAAGTGCTTAGTCGCTATGGTTACCTGCTTGGTTTGGCACCAAATTTTCGGATTCTCCAGTCTGCCAGTGAGCAGCTGATTCTGCAAAATGAAGTTTTCAGTCAAGTGTTTGACCGTTACTATGACAGTGAGCGTCAGGCTTTGTTTAGTCGTTTGGTAAAGAACTTTACTGGTAAGCGTAAGGATTTATCAGGCTTTCGGGAGCAGGTTTATCGGATTTACAGTTTTCTGCAGTCAACCAGCAGTCCTCAGCGCTGGCTGGAGGAGACCTTCCTCTATGGTTATGAGCACAGCGACTTTGCAGCAGAGAGAGAGAGGATATTTGACCAAATCAAATCAGCCCTTTGGGAGCTGGAAGCTTTCTTTTCTGCCCATTTGGAGCATGAAGGAAGAGAATTTGCGGGTGCTAAATATCAGGAAAATGTCCAAGATGCTCTGACCCTCTTAGCAAGCTTGAATGAACTGTCCTCGATAGAAGAAATAGCTCAGGTTCTCAAACAGATTGTGGCACTTTCCCAACTGTCCAATGGCCAGGCTTTTACAGCTCGGGTTGGCAAGAATGCAGACGAGCTCAAAAAAGAAATGGCCAAGGACTACAATGAGGCCAGGAAGCCTATGATTGAGAGGCTGCGCAGCTTTGACCAGCAGCTTTACCAACTGGACTTTATTGAGCAACATCAGAATGAATGCCTACCTCTGGTTGAGCTTCTGCGAGATTTTGTGGCGGACTTTGCACAGGCTTACTTGGAGCGAAAGAAAGCTGAAAATGCCTTTGAATTTGGTGACATCAGCCATTTTGCTATTGAGATTTTAGAGACATTCCCAGAGGTGCGGCGCTTTTATCAGGAACGCTACCACGAGGTCATGGTAGATGAGTATCAGGATACCAACCACACGCAGGAGCGCATGCTGGACTTGCTGTCAAGAGGCCAAAATCGCTTTATGGTGGGTGATATCAAGCAGTCTATCTACCGTTTCCGTCAAGCTGACCCACAGATTTTTAGCGATAAATTTAAGGCCTATCAAGAGGATAGTAGCCAGGGCAAGCTAATCGTCCTTAAGGAAAATTTCCGCAGTCATCTTGAGGTGCTGGAAGCGACCAACGATGTTTTTAAACGCCTGATGGATGAAGAAGTCGGAGAAATTGACTACAATGAAACCCACTATCTGGTGGCTGGAAATCCAGCTAAACGTGAGCCTAATCCAGCTAACCGTGCATCTTTCTTAATCTATGAAGGCTCCAAGGAGAGTCCGGAAGAGGAGGGTGATGAGGGCTTGCCACAGGCAGTATCAGCTGGGGAAGTGGACCTAGTCATCAAGGAAATTATCCGCCTGCACAATGAAGAAGGAGTGGCTTTTAAAGATATTACGCTGCTGACGGCTTCCAGAACCCGCAATGATTTGATTTTAGCTACCTTTGAGCAGCACCAAATTCCGCTGGTACCAGATGATGGCGCCGCAAACTATCTGCAGTCGGTTGAGGTTTTGGTCATGCTAGATACTCTGCGGACCATCAATAATCCGCTGAATGACTATGCCTTGACCGCCCTTCTCAAGTCTCCCATGTTTGACTTTGGTGAGGACGAGCTGGCTCGGTTGTCCCTGCAGGCCAGTCAAGAGCATTCTCAGGAAAATCTTTATGAAAAGCTGGTTAATGCCCTTGAAGGAAGAGGTTTGCATCCTGCTTTAGTCACCCAGGAACTTCAGAAAAAATTGCAGCATTTCCATGAGACCCTACAAAGCTGGCGGACTTATTCCAAGACGCATTCGCTGTATGACTTGATTTGGAAGATTTACCAGGATCGTTTCTACTATGACATGGTGGGAACTCTAGCCAATGGTGCCCAGAGACAGGCCAACCTCTATGCCCTCTCTTTGCGGGCTAATGAGTATGAAAAGTCTAGCTTTAAAGGCCTCTCTCGCTTTATCGGGATGATAGACCGTATCTTGGAAAATCAGCATGATCTAGCCAGTGTGCCAGTGGCGGCGCCTAAGGACGCCGTTCGTCTCATGACCATTCATAAGAGTAAGGGGCTGGAGTTCAAGTATGTTTTCCTGCTCAATATGGACAAGGCCTTCAACCGTCAGGATAGCAGCTCTGCCATTATCCTTAGCCGGACCAAGGGAGTTGGCATCAAGTATGTGGCGGATGTATCGGTGTCTGTGGAAGAACCCTATGCACCGAATCAGCTGCGCATTTCCATGGATACGCTGCCTTATCAGCAGAATTTTGCAGAACTGCAGTTGGCTAGTCTGTCTGAGCAGATGCGTTTGCTTTATGTGGCCATGACGCGGGCTGAAACCAAGCTCTATCTGGTCGGCAAGGGCAGTCAAGAGGTTTTGGATAAGCGTCAGTGGGGCAAGAGCCAACAAGGGCGTTTGTCTGCCAGTCTGCGCAGCCAGCTCAGTAATTTCCAAGACTGGCTCTATGCCATTCAGGCTGTTTTTTCTGATGAGAATCTTGCCTACGAGACCCGTTTTGTCACTGATGAGGAGCTAACTGCTGAAGAAATAGGGCAGATTAATGAGCCTGTGCTCTTTCCAGCGGATGATTTGGCAGATAATCGTCAGTCTTACGACATCCGTCGGGCTCTGGATATTTTAGAAAGCGTGGACCAACTGAATAGCCAGTACCGCTCTGCCATTGAGCTTCCTAGTGTAAGGACGCCGAGCCAGATTAAGAAGTTTTATGAGCCAATTATGGATACGGATGGTCTGGATATCATGGATGAGCGTGCAGCTTTTCGGCCTCAGCCTAGCTTTGAGTTGCCTGATTTTGGCAAGAAAGCCAAAGTGACTGGAGCGCAAGTCGGCAGTGCCGTTCATGAGCTCATGCAGCGAATTCCTTTGGATAGCAGTCCCAGCATGGCTGTACTTCGTTCTGCCTTGGCTCAGGTTCAGGCCGATGAAGCGGTCAAAAAGCAGATTCAGCTGCCTAAGATTGCATCTTTCTTCGAGACAGATTTGGGACGTCTCTTGATTGAGAACAGTGACAGAGTTCGTCAAGAAGCACCATTTGCCATGCTAAAGAGGGATGACGCTAGCGGTCAGAACTTTGTTTTGCGGGGGATTTTAGATGGTTACCTGCTATTTGAAGACCGGATAATTCTCTTTGACTACAAGACGGATAAATACAAGGATTCGTCTGAGTTGATTGCTCGCTACTGTGGCCAGCTAGACTTATATGCTCAAGCTCTCAGCCGTTCTTATGGCATTTCGCAGATTGAAAAATATTTGATTTTGCTAGGCGGTGAGCAGCTGCAGGTGGTTAAGGTGAATTGATTATTTTGTCGTGTCCAGAAAGGAAGGAAGCCTGTGGAACAGTTAGAACGTATTCAAAAAATGGAAAAGCACCTGAATAAATATTCTCAGGTCTTAGCAAGTGCTCAGGAAGCTTTAGCTGAGCTGGAGCGCTGCCAGTCAGATTATATCCAGTTGAGGGACTACTATACTGGTCAGGAATTTTTTGATGATTTAGAATTCTCGAATGGACCGGATTTCCCTGAAAATATAGCTTGCGGCGTCTTAAGTGAAGATGCTGTATATGACCTGATGGGGGAGCATTTTGAAACAGCGATTAATCTGTTGGACTTGTCCAGCTCTATGCTGAAAGAACGTTAATTCATTTAGAAAGAAAAAAATATTTAATTTTTTTCAATTTTCCTCTTGCTTTTTAATAAAAATTCATGTAGAATATTCAACAATAAATTGAAAGCGATGAGAGAAAAAGTCTGAGACAAGAAACAGAGAGTGCCTAATGGTGAGACGGCATGCAATCCTTAGACGACACATTCTTGAGTGCGGATGCGAAATCAGTCAGCAGTCTGAGACTAGTGTCCGACGGCTGATTGCCGTTATCAATCTGGAGTCCCGTACTCCCAGAGGGTCCTCAGGCGACTGAGGGCTGAATAAAGGTGGAACCGCGTGTCAACGTCCTTGCAAAGTTTTTTTGCGAGGGCTTTTTATTATATTTAAACCAGAAGATTCCCCTATTTTCCTTTAGCAAAGCGATAAATTTCGTTTTTCATTTATTAGAAGTTTTAAAAGATAATCAGAGTCAGATAATGGCTAATGTGTGAAAGAGAGGTGGCAAGATGGTTAAGCTAAAAGGACTCAGGCAGATCAATCCCTATGTAGCAGGGCAGCAGCCCAATGAGCCAGACATGATTAAGCTCAATACCAATGAAAATGCTTATGGACCAAGTCCTAAGGTGGCAGAGGCCCTGCAGAACTTTGATGGCCAGGAGTTGCGCAAGTATTCCAGTTTGGATCAGGCGGAGCTCTGTCAAACTTTGGCGGCAAACTTGGGTCTATCACCTGACAAGCTCATTATTGGTAACGGGAGTGACGACATCTTATCCATGGCTTTCCTGGCTTTCTTTAACAGCGGCGAGTCAGTCTTATTTCCGGACTTGACCTATGGTTTTTACAAGGTCTGGGCCGACCTCTACCATGTGCCTTTTCAAGAAATCCCTTTGACAGCTGATTTTGAGGTCCATCCGTCAGATTATTTTGGAGACAATGGCGGTATTATCCTAGCCAATCCCAATGCTCCGACAGGGATTTATCTGCCGCTTGAACAGTTAGAAGAAATTCTGGCGTCCAATCAGGATGTAGTAGTGGTGGTGGATGAGGCTTATATTCACTTTGGCGGCCAATCTGTCCTGCCTATGCTAGAAACCTATCCCAACCTCTTTATCACACGGACCTTTTCCAAGGATGCTGCTTTAGCTGGTCTGCGGGTAGGCTACGGCATCGGTCATCCAGACTTAATAGCTGTAATGAAAGCAGTTAAGGACTCCATCAATCCTTACTCAGTGGATATGTTAGCAGAGCGATTAGCCCTTGCGGCAGTGCAAGACTGGGATTATTATCTCGAGACCGGTAGAGCCATTCAAGAGACCCGAGATTGGTTCGCTGAGGAATTGGCTGTGCTGGATTTCCAAGTCCTGCCAAGTCAGACTAACTTTGTCCTAGCTCAGCCTAGTGGAATCTCTGCAGCAGAGCTTTTCCAGAAGCTAGAGGAGCGTCGAATTTATGTGCGGTATTTTCCAAAAGCAGAGCGAATCAAAGACTTTCTGCGCATCTCTATTGGACGGCGAGAGGAGATGGAAACAGTCCTGGCAGCTATCAAGGAAATTTGCAGCAGCTGAGAGTTTGACTCAAAGGCAGCCAGTGTAAGAATAGAGCAAGAAAGGAAAGTAGCCTATGAATAAAATCACCCTTCCGATTGGCATGCACGATAAGCTTTTCAAGAGGGCGCGCGTGACCTACGAGATTGAGCGGGACATCAGTGATTTCCTGATGGCTCAGGGCTTCAATCGGATTGACACGCCGACTTTGGAGCATTTTGAGGTCTTCAGTGACCATGTGGAGCCCCATCATTATCATCTTTTCGATAAAAAGGGCGAGCTATTGGTGCTGAGGCCAGATGTGACCAGCCAGATTGGTCGGGTTATTGCTTCGACCAGGGTGCATACGCCGACCAAGTTTTCCTATTCGGGCAAGGTCTTTCACTATCAAGAGGAGCTGCGCGGTCTTGCCAACGAGCTCAGCCAAGCTGGTATTGAGATTATCGGCTATCCAGCTCGCGAGGCGGTGCTTGAGGCTATCAAGACAGCCAAGCAGTCGCTGGATTTGGCGCAGGTTAAGTCTTATCAGTTTGAGTTTTCCCATGCGGCAATCTTGCAGACCATCCTAGAGAGTTTGGCCTTGGATTCGCAGGAGGAGGCCCAGCTGCTAGATTATATTCGCAAGAAAAATAGGACGGGACTCTTTGAATTCACCCAGACCAGATCGAGTGAATTTGATGATTTTTTACAAGAGCTTCCCTATCTGTTTGGTCCTAGCCAACAGGTTTTAGCTAGGGCTAGAGAGATAGTTGACAACGAGCGGATATTGATGGCTTTAGATGATGTGGAGCAAGTTTTGCGGAGCCTATCAGGCTTGCTGGATCAGACAACCATGGACTTGGGGCAGGTAGCGGCCATGCCTTACTATACTGGCCTTACCTTCAAGGTCTTTGGCGACCGAGTGCCAGATGCCTTTCTATCTGGTGGTCGCTATGACCAGCTTTTCAAGCGCTTCGGGGCAGCAGAGCTGACAGCTATCGGCTGGTCCCTAGACATTGACAGTGTCTATCAGGCCATTCATGATGACCTGCCTGACGAGGGCGGAAAGGGAGGTGATGGCAGATGAGTCAGATTACCATTGCCCTGACCAAGGGGCGGATTGAGGAAGATACGGTCAAGCTCTTGACCCAGGCTGGCTTTGATATGTCCTTCATGGCAGACAAGGGGCGCAGCTTGATTTTTGAAAGCCCCGACGGTCGCTTTCGCTTTCTCTTGGTCAAAGGGCCTGATGTGACGACCTATGTGCGCAATGGAGTTGCTGATCTAGGAATTGTCGGCAAGGACATTCTCTTTGAGCATCCGACCGGCTATCTGGAGCTGCTGGATCTGAACTTTGGCCTTTGTAAATTCTCACTGGCCTCAGTGCCCAGCTATGACCCTCATGATCACAAGCGCAAGCGGATTGCGACCAAGTACCCGACGGTGGCGACTGATTATTTTAATCAAAAAGGGGAAGATGTGGAAATCATCTCCATCCAAGGTAGCGTGGAGATTTCACCGGTGCTGGGTCTGGCGGATGCCATTGTCGATATTGTGGAGACAGGGCATACCTTGTCAGCTAACGGCCTGCTGGTTTTTGAGGACATTTGTCGGGTGTCGGCCCGCCTCATTGCCAATCAGGCTTCCCTGAAAAATAACCCGGATATCATTCCTTTTGTGGCAAAGATTGAATCCCTAGTAGGAAGAAAAGAGGTGGCTTTTAAATGACAATTATCAAGTGTTTAAGTGGAAGTAACGAAGAAATTTCACGGATTTTATACGAAGAGCAGCTGCAGCTTAGTCAGCAGAACTTAGATGTGGAAGAAGCGGTGGCTGAGATTATAGAAACGGTCAAACAAGACGGTGACCAAGCTTTGAGAGACTATACCATGCTCTTTGATAAGGTTGAGGTGACAGATTTTGAGATTGGGCAGGAGCTGATTGACCAGGCCTTTGAGGAGATTGATCCAGAGGTCTTGTCCGCTCTGAAAAATGCCCAAGCTAATATCGAATCCTACCATCGCCAGCAGTTGGAGACTGGTTTTGAGGATAGTCCCAGCGAGGGCGTTATCCGTGGTCAGTTGATTCGGCCAATTGAGCGGGTTGGCACCTATGTACCTGGTGGCACCGCAGCCTATCCGTCCTCCGTACTCATGAATGTTATCCCAGCCAAGATTGCTGGTGTCAAAGAAATTATCATGATTACACCGCCCCAGGAGCATTTTACCCCCGCGATTTTGGTCGCTGCCAAGCTTGCTGGTGTGGATCGAATTTTCCAAATTGGCGGAGCCCAAGGTGTAGCAGCCCTGGCTTACGGAACTGAGACCATTCCCAAGGTGGATAAGATAACGGGACCGGGCAATATCTTTGTGGCTACAGCCAAGAAGATGGTTTATGGTGTCGTGGGGATTGACATGATTGCTGGGCCTTCGGAGATTGGAGTCATTGCGGATTGTTCAGCCAGTCCAGTCTATGTGGCGGCCGACCTTCTGTCGCAAGCTGAGCACGACAAGCTGGCTCGGGCTATTCTGGTGACCGACTCGGAGGAGCTGGCAGACCAAGTCGAAGCAGAGCTGGACAGACAGCTGAAAGAGCTGCCGCGGGAGGAAATCGCGCGTGCTTCGATTGAGAACAACGGCCGCATCATCCTTGCACCTTCTAAGGAAGCTATGTTTGAGCTCATGAATCAGGTGGCACCGGAGCATTTGGAAATTGCCATGGATGATGCTTACAGCTATCTGGATCAGGTTGAAAATGCTGGCTCTGTCTTTCTGGGGCATTATACTAGTGAGCCAATCGGTGACTACTATGCGGGAGCCAATCACGTTTTACCGACAACCAGCACCAGCCGTTTTTCATCAGCTCTGGGTGTCTATGACTTCATCAAGCGCATCCAGTACACCCAGTACAGCCGTGATGCTGTAGGGGCGGCCGACAAGGATATTACCAGTCTGGCCTATGCAGAAGGCCTGCAGGGACATGCCAAGGCCATCGAAGCCCGCAGACAGGAAAAATAAAAGGAGTTGCCATGAGACAAGCTGAAATCAAGCGTAAAACACAGGAGACCGATATTGAACTGGCTGTGAATCTGGACCAACAGGAGCCGGTAGCTATCGAGACCGGTGTCGGATTCTTTGACCACATGCTGACCCTTTTTGCCCGCCACAGTCGGATTTCTCTGACGGTCAAGGCTGAAGGTGACCTATGGGTGGACAGCCACCATACGGTTGAGGATGTAGGCATCGTGCTGGGGCAGGCTCTGCGTCAGGCTTTGGGAGACAAGGCTGGTATCAACCGCTACGGCACTAGCTTTGTGCCTATGGATGAAACGCTGGGTATGGCTAGTCTGGATCTATCCGGTCGCTCCTATCTGGTTTTTGAGGCTGATTTTGACAATCCCAAGCTTGGGAATTTTGATACTGAGCTGGTAGAGGAATTTTTCCAAGCCCTAGCCTTTAATCTGCAGATGAATCTGCACCTGAAAATCCTTCATGGCAAGAACAGCCACCACAAGGCGGAAAGTCTCTTTAAAGCGACTGGACGAGCTCTGCGGGAGGCTATTACGATAAATCCTGAGATTCATGGAGTCAACTCCACCAAGGGCTTGCTCTAGCTTGCCCTTCTGAGTGAAAGGAGTTGATGTAGAGATGATGATTGTTATTGATTATGACGCGGGAAATACTGCCAATGTCCTCCGCGCTCTGGCTCAGGTCGGAGTAGCAGCGCGTCTGTCAGCTGATCCGCAGGAAATTTCGGATGCAGATGGTTTGATTTTACCAGGAGTCGGTGCTTTTCCTGCGGCTATGCAGGAGTTGGAAAGGCGAGGGCTGGCCTCCGTTATCCAGCAGGCTGTGGCTGATGGCAAGCCTCTCTTGGGCATTTGCTTAGGCATGCAGCTCCTGCTGGAGTCTGGATTGGAGAATGGTCAAAGTTCTGGACTGGGCTTGATTCCTGGTGTTTGCCGCCGGATTCCGGACCAGGCTGGTCTGCCTGTGCCCCACATGGGCTGGAATGACTTACAGGTCCAGCAGTCGTCTGCTTTGACAGCTGGTCTAGAGGGCCAGTCAGTTTATTTTGTCCATAGCTACTATACAGATGTTCCGGAAGAGTACTTGGATGTGACGGCTGATTATGGGTTGCCTATCCCAGCCATGATTCACCGAGGATCGGTCTTTGGCTGTCAGTTTCACCCAGAAAAGTCAGGGACTGTCGGTCTCGGTATCCTAGAGAAGTTTAAGGAGTATGTCTATGAAAATACTGCCCGCTATTGATATCAAAGACGGCCAGGCCGTCCGCCTTTTTAAAGGAGATTTTAGTCAGAAGACGGTAGTCAATCCCGATGTCTTGGAGCAAGCTCGAGTTTTCAAAGAAGCCGGTGTTACCATGATTCATGTGGTTGACTTGGACGGGGCTTTAGAAGGTCGGGCGGCCAATCGAGATTTGATTTCCCAGATTAAAGCGGAGACTGGCCTAGCCATCCAAGTCGGGGGCGGCATCCGCAGTCTGGAGCAGATTGAAGATTACCTGGAGGTTGGCATTGACCGTGTCATTATTGGCTCTATGGCTGTTAAAAATCCTGAATTTGTTGAGGCTGCACTGGAGTGCTTTGGAAGCAGCAAAATCGTGATTGGCATTGATGCGAAAGCAGGGCTGGTTGCGACTGAGGGCTGGCTGGAAACCAGCAATCAGGACTATATCAGCCTAGCATTGGCCATGGAAAAAATCGGCGTTCGCCTCTTCGTCTATACGGATGTGGACCGAGACGGGACTCTTACTGGCCCCAATATCCAGCATTACCAAAAATTGCTGGCAGCGCTCAAGGATGCTCAAGTCATTGCCTCTGGCGGCATTCAGTCAGCAGAGGATTTGGAAGAGCTGAAAAAGCTGGGCTTGGCTGGTGCCATTGTGGGCAAGGCCTATTACAGTGGACGAGTTAGCCTAGAGCAGATCAAGGAAGCAGAAAGGGGCTAGCCATGCTGAAAAAACGAATCATTCCCTGTCTGGATGTCAAGGACGGTCGGGTGGTCAAGGGTATCAACTTTGTCAATCTGACTGATGTGGGCGATCCAGTTGATGCGGCCAAGGCTTACTATGAAGCAGGCTGCGATGAGTTGGTCTTTCTGGACATCACCGCCACCCATGAGGAGCGGGACACGACGGTCGAGATGGTCCGGCGCGTGGCGAAGCAGGTTTTCATTCCCTTTACCGTCGGGGGTGGCATTCGCACGGTTGAGGATATGAAGCGGATGCTGCAGGCTGGGGCGGATAAGGTTGCGGTTAATTCCTCAGCATTGGCAAATCCTCAGCTTTTAGCTGACTGCGCTGAGAAATTCGGCAGTCAATGTGTGGTGCTGGCCGTGGATGCTAAGAAAGAAGCGGATGGCAGCTGGCATGTCTATCTGGCTGGTGGCCGCAAGGACAGCGGTCGTGACCTGTTAGACTGGGTTCAAGAAGCTGTCAGTCTTGGAGCGGGGGAAATTCTTTTGACCAGTATGGACAAGGATGGGACCAAGTCTGGTTTTGACTTGCCAATGCTGGAAGCCGTCTCCCAAGTGGCTTCCGTTCCCATCATCGCCTCTGGTGGTGCTGGCAGTAGCCAGCATATCCTAGAAATTTTTGAAAACACTGCAGCGACGGGTGCCTTGGCAGCCTCGATTTTCCATTATGGTCAGGTCTCCATCGCTGAAACCAAAAAAGCCATGCTGGAAGCTGGATTGGAGGTACGCGTCTGATGACAGAAGTGAAGTTAGACTTTCAAAAGCAAGGCGGTCTTATACCTGCCATTATCCTAGACCACACCAGCAAAGAAGTGCTCATGCTGGCCTATCTCAATGAAGAAGCCTACCAGTTGACCTGCACTAGCGGTCAGATGTGGTACTGGAGCCGGTCACGTCAGGAGCTTTGGCATAAGGGAGCCACCAGCGGCCACTATCAAATCGTCAAAAAAATCACAGCTGATTGCGACCAAGATACCCTGCTGATCGAGGTAGACCAGCTGGGAGCTGCCTGCCACACCGGTTCCAAATCCTGCTTTTTCCATACAATCTGGGATGAAGAAGACAGCAAAACTGACTAAAAACTCCCTTGGTTTACTTTAGTACTTGGTTAATGCAAAAATAAAACTAAGACATCAGCCCGCCATTGGAAAGAATTGTATTTTATAGTAAAATAAAGACAGTAACAAGGAGATACTATGCTAGAAAACCTCTATCAAGAAGCCCTCAAACGCAAAAAAGAGCCTAAGGAAGGCTCCTATACAAGCTATCTCTATGACAAGGGGCTGGACAAAATTCTCAAAAAAGTCGGTGAAGAAGCGACAGAAGTGGTCATTGCGGCTAAAAATGCTAACAAGAACGAGATGGCCAATGAGACAGCTGATCTGCTCTACCATCTGGCGGTCGCTCTCGTCGAGACTGGCGTCAGTCTGGAAGAGGTAGAGGCCGTCCTCCAGGCCCGTCAGGGAAAGCAGAGCCGGATTCATGACCGACCTGAAATTGACCATTACTAAAGTGACACAAGATTTGTAGAAAGGCGGTTCAGCATGCGCGACAACCATCTTCATACCTATTTTTCCTATGATTCTGAGGCAGATTTCTGTGACTATCTGGACCATTACGAGGGCGAGATTGTCACCACTGAGCACTATGATTTGTCCAATCCCTACCCTTACGAAGCTGCCTCGCTCCACGATGATGTGCCTGACTATGAGGCCTATTCAGCAAAAATAGCAGAGCTGAACCAGCAATATGGCAACCGCATCAAAAAGGGTATTGAAATTGGCTATTACGCTCCGCGTAAGGACGATATCCTAGCTTTCCTAACGGACAAGGAATACGACCTCAAACTATTGTCTGTCCACCACAATGGCAGTTTTGACTATCTGGAAGAGCCAGTCTTGCAGCTGAATAAGACGGAGTTAATTCCCCACTACCTAAGAGAGCTGGAAGAGGCTATTGAGGCTGTGCCAGCAGATGTTCTAGCTCACTTTGACTATGGTTTCCGAAAATTTGCGCTTACCGTAGAGGAGTTAAGAACTTTTGAACCGCAAATGCTACAGCTTTTTCAAAAGATGATTGACCATGGTCTGGCTTTTGAGCTCAACTGCAAGTCCATGTATCTATATGATCATGAGGAACTTTATATCTACGCTCTTTCGCTAGTCAAGGAGCTGGGCGGCCAGCGCTTTTCAGTGGGATCAGACGGCCACAAGCTGGAGCATTTTCGCTTGCAGTTTGACCGAGTTGCCAAAATCTTAGCGGAGGCTGGCATAGGTGAAGAGCAGTTGATCTAGAAGGAGAAATCATGACCGAGATTAGGTCCTTAAAACCAGAGGAAATCCCGCTCTTAGAGGAATTTCTTTACCAAGCTATTTTCATATCCCAAGATCTAGTGCCGCTGCCTAGAAGTATCTTGAAGGAGCCAGAACTAGAGATGTATATCAAGGACTTTGGTCAGCAGCCAGATGATTGGGCTTTAGCAGCAGAAGTGAACGGCCAGCTGGTCGGAGCTGTTTGGGTTCGCATCATGAAAGATTACGGCTATTATGACGACCGGACTCGTTCTCTGTCGATTTCATTCCTGCCTGAGTTCAGGGGTCAAGGTCTAGGGCAGCAGTTGATGACAGCCATGCTGGACTTGCTCAAGGCCAAAGACTACCCAAGTGTCTCCCTTTCTGTTTCCAAAGACAATCCCGCCGTTGGCTTTTATCAAAGACTGGGCTTTGTCACGGTTGAAGAGAGGGAAGATGATTATTTGATGCTGTGTCAATTGTAGCAAGAGGAAAGACCACCCAAACGAGCGGTCTTTTCACATTATCGTTTGTTCTAGGTGGAAACTCAATTTTGACTAAGTTTTCTCCTTCAAAAGAAAAAAACCTGGAAAAAATCCAGGCTTTTTAGTGACATATGCAAGATTAGTGTGCTACACGTTTGCGAGCTGCTTTTTTACGGTTTTCTTCGATGAAAGCCGCTTTTTGTTCTTCAGGTTCGATGACTTTTTTCTTAACTGCATATACTGCGCCTGCCACAGCAGCAACAGTAGCTGCAACTCCTGTAAGAACGCCTTTTCCAAATCCTTTAGCCATGTGATTTCTCCTTTTCTGAACTTTTATTATTTATGTTATAATTAATAGTAACGAAAAATCAAAATTTTTTCAAGGAAAAAAGATGAAAACCAAGATAATTGTGATAGTGGGACCTACGGCGATCGGAAAAACGGCTCTGAGTATCGAGGTGGCCAAGCGCTTCAATGGCCAAATCATCAGCGGTGACAGCCAGCAGGTCTATCGTGGCTTGGATATTGGCACGGCTAAGATTCGTCCTGAAGAGCAAGAGGGCATTCCCCATCATCTGCTGGATGTGCGGAAGGTTGGAGAAAGCTACTCAGCCTATGATTTTGTGACTGAGGCGGCTCAGGCTATTCGCGAAATTGCGGCTCAAGGTCAGCTTCCCATCATTTGCGGTGGCACAGGGCTCTATATCCAGAGCTTGCTCGAGGGCTATCATCTGGGCGGCTCCGTTTCTCACGAGAAGATTCTGGCCTATCGGGCGCAGCTGGACAGTTGGTCAGATGAGGCTTTGTTTAGGAAAATAGCAGAGCTGGGTATCGAGATTCCTCAGATAAATCGACGCAGGGCTATGAGGACGCTAGAGATTGCTCAGTTAGGTGGTCAACTAGAAAACAATCAACCAGACTATGAAGCCCTGCTGATTTGCCTAGATGATGAGCGAGAGCGACTTTATGAGCGAATCAATCAGCGAGTGGATCTGATGCTAGAAGCCGGACTTTTAGAAGAAGCCCGCAGGTTGTATGAGCAGGCTCCGACCAGTCAAGCCAGCAAGGGTATCGGCTACAAGGAACTTTTCCCCTACTTTGAAGGTCAGATGAGCCTTGAAGAGGCAGTAGACAAGCTCAAGCAGAATACCCGCCGTTTTGCCAAGCGCCAGCTGACTTGGTTTCGCAACCGGATGTCCGTGACCTTCTATCAGGTGGGAAATTCAGACTACAAAAATCAGGTCATGGAAGACATCAGGAAGTTTTTGGACAAGTAGCTGGCTGACCAAGTCTTAGTAAGGATATGAGATGATAGAAACAGAGAAAAAAACAGAGCGTGTCTTTTTGGTCGGTGTAGAGCTGGCAGACACGGAAAATTTTGACCTATCCATGGAGGAGCTGCAAAGTCTAGCTAAGACGGCAGGAGCTGAGGTAGTCGGTTCCTATAGCCAGAAGCGGGAAAAGTATGACAGCAAGACCTTTGTCGGTTCTGGTAAGTTAGAAGAAATCCGGCAGATAGTTGATGCTGAAGAGATTTCGACCGTCATCGTCAATAACCGTCTGACACCTCGCCAAAATGTCAATCTGGAGGAAAGCTTGGGGGTCAAGGTCATTGACCGTATGCAACTGATTTTGGATATTTTTGCCATGAGAGCTAGGAGCCATGAGGGCAAGCTGCAGGTGCATCTGGCCCAGCTTAAGTATCTGCTTCCTCGCTTGGTTGGGCAGGGTATTATGCTCAGCCGTCAGGCAGGTGGAATTGGCTCCCGTGGTCCTGGTGAAAGCCAGCTGGAGCTCAATCGACGCAGTGTCCGCAATCAGATTCATGATATTGAGCGCCAGCTCAAGGCAGTGGAGAAAAATCGGGCTACCGTTCGTGAAAAACGGCTGGAATCCAGTATTTTCAAAATCGGTCTCATCGGTTATACCAATGCTGGAAAGTCTACGATCATGAACTGCTTGACCAGCAAAAGCCAGTATGAGGCAGACGAGCTTTTTGCGACGCTAGACGCTACGACCAAGAACATCAACCTCAGTGGCCAGCTCAATGTCACTCTGACAGACACAGTTGGCTTCATTCAGGATTTGCCGACAGAGCTGGTATCCAGCTTTAAATCCACACTAGAAGAGAGTAAAAATGTCGATTTGCTGGTCCATGTTATTGACGCCAGCGACCCTCATCATGAGGAGCATGAAAAGACCGTACTCGACATCATGAAAGAGCTGGACATGCTGGATATTCCCCGGCTGACTCTCTATAACAAAGCAGACAAGGCGGAGTATTTCACTCCGACCCTGACTCCTTATTCTTTAATTTCGGCTAAGGCGGACAATAGCAGAGCTATTTTGCAGCAAGTCCTACTGGAGCGGATGAAAGAGATTTTCCTGCCTTTTACCATCAAAGTAGCGCCGGCTAAAGCTTACAAGATTCATGATTTAGAGAAAGTCGCGATTATGGGAAATCGAGAATACATAGACGATGTCGAAGTCATTTCAGGCTGGATTGCCGAGAAAAACAAATGGAAACTGGAAGAATTTTATGACTGATTATATTGACTTGGCCCTGAAATACGGCGGTTTTACTAGCCTAGACAGGGTCTACTTAGAGCAAGTATTGGCTGGACTGACAAAGGAGCAGAAGCGTAGCTTCATCACTCCTCCGCCCAGCGTTATCAATGCTTACTTTGCTGAGCTTTATCAAAAGAAAAGTCCGGAAGCCGCAACAGCCTATTTTCTAGAAATTACTCAGGCGCTGGACTTGTGGAATACGGAGCCTAGCTTTGTAGAAAATAAACCTTTTGTACGGCTTAATCTTTCTGGCAAGTCCTATGGATTTTGCTATGAGAGCGAGGAAGTCGGCTTGGTCTTCCCTGAAAAGCCAGAGCCGGTATCAGCTGACTTGCTCTTTGAAATCGCCCAAGTCTTTCCACAGTACTTGGTTTACGAAGAAGCTGGGAGAATAAAAATGGTACCTCTCAATGCTGAGTCTCAAGTCGTTAATAGTCAGGAGTTGACTGCTTTGACCGATTGGCAGCAGCTAGCTGATGGCAGCCAGAGAGTTCTGGGCTACAATCAAGATGAAGTCAGTCAGCTGGCTCAGTCCTATTCTGGCAGGAAATACTATCACTCGCAGAATCGCTCTGCTATGATTTATATCATTTAGAAAGAAAAACATGCAATTACAATTTTTAGGAACCGGAGCCGGTCAGCCATCCAAAGCTCGCAATGTGTCCAGCCTTGTCCTCAAGCTGTTAGAGGAGATCAATGAGGTCTGGATGTTTGACTGTGGTGAGGGGACCCAGCACCAGATCTTGGAGACGACAATTAAACCGCGCAAAATCAGCAAGATTTTTATCACGCATCTGCATGGCGACCATATTTTTGGCTTGCCGGGTTTTCTGTCCAGTCGTTCTTTTCAGGCTAATGAAGAGCAGACTGACTTGGAAATTTATGGTCCCAAAGGCATTAAAAACTTTGTCCTGTCTAGCCTGCGCGTGTCTGGCTCTCGTCTGCCTTATCGGATTGATTTTCATGAGTTTGATGAAAACAGTCTGGGCAAGATTCTTGAAACGGACAAGTTCACAGTTTATGCGGATAAGCTGGATCACACAATTTTCTGTGTGGGTTATCGGGTGATGCAGAAAGATTTGGAAGGAACGCTGGATGCAGACAAGCTAAGAGAGGCGGGCGTACCTTTTGGTCCTCTCTTTGGTAAGGTCAAGAACGGTCAGGATATCGTCCTAGAAGATGGGACCAAAATTATTGCAGCAGACTATATCTCAGCTCCTCGTCCAGGCAAGACCATTGCTATTCTGGGTGATACTCGGAAGACTGCTGCCAGCGTCCGTCTGGCAGTGGCAGCAGATGTGTTGGTCCATGAAGCGACCTATGGCAAGGGAGACGAAAAATTGGCCCGCAATCACGGTCATTCTACCAATATGCAAGCCGCAGAAGTAGCCAAGGAAGCAGGTGCCAAGCGCCTTCTCCTCAACCATATCAGTGCTCGCTTTCTAGCCAAGGACATCAGCCAAATGCGTCGCGATGCCAGTGCTGTCTTTGAAAAGGTCCATGTGGTCAAGGACTTGGAAGAGGTTGAGATATGAGAACCATCATCATCACAGGGGCTAGCGGTGGGCTAGCTCAGGAAATGGTTAAGCTCTTGCCCCATGACCGACTGATTTTGGTCGGACGGAGCAAGGCTAAGCTGGAAAAACTATATGGAGAAAGGGAAATTCTTGACTTAGTGGAGCTGGATATCACAGATAGCTCAGCTTTGGAAAGATTTGCTGAGCGGATTGACAGCCAGTACGGTCGTGTTGATGTCCTGGTCAATAACGCTGGCTATGGGATTTTTGAGGAATTTGACAAAATCAGCTCCAGTGATATTGAGGCCATGTTTGAAGTCAATACCTTTGCCCTGATGAATCTGTCCCGGCTCTTTGGAGCTCGCATGAAGCAGGCAGGTCAAGGACACATCGTCAATATCGTTAGTATGGCCGGCCTCATTGCCAGTAGCAAGTCCAGTCTTTACTCAGCGACTAAGTTTGCGGCGATTGGCTTTTCTAATGCCCTGCGTTTGGAACTCCTGCCTTTTGGGGTCTATGTCACGACGGTTAATCCAGGTCCTATCAAAACAGCCTTTTTCGATCAGGCAGATCCTGATGGTTCCTATGTAAAAGCAGTCGACAAGTATATCCTTGAGCCTGATTTTGTAGCGAGCAAAATTGTCAGTTCCTTTGGTAAAAATAAGCGGGAAATGAATCTACCAGGGATTCTCAATCTAGCTCACAAGCTTTATACCCTTTTTCCAAGAATTGCCGACAAGATGGCAGCCAATATGTTTAACTATAAGTGAGGTTTTATGCCAGCTAATCTACAAGCCTACAAAGCTCATCTGCAGGCGCCTTGGGGCAAGCTTCAGTATGATATTGTTTTTGCCTTTCTAGAGTCACTTAAGGGCCAGAAAATTCTTGATTTCGGCAGCGGTTTTGGGATTGTGGCTGATTTTCTAGCGGAAAAGAACCAAGTGACCGCCATCGAGCCAAGCCCAGAAATGATTGCTGAGCGCAAGCAGGACTTTTCCTATGAGCAATTGCAAGGCAGCTTGGGCTTTCTGCAAAATCTGCCGGACCAGTCTTTTGATGTCATCATCTGTCATAATGTCTTAGAGTATGTATCTGACCCTGCTCTTTATTTAGCAGAATTTTCCCGCCTCTTAAAAAAGGACGGCAAAATTTCTCTGGTCAAGCATCACGAGGTTGGGCGCATTATGCATACAGTGGTTTTTGAAAATGACATAGAAAAAGCCCAGCAACTGTTGGCGGGACAGGAATATCAAACCCACAGCATGGGAGCTGCTAAGGTCTATCAGATTCAGGAAGTGATTTCAGGTCTGCCTTTAGAAGTTGAGGATTATCAAGGGATACGGATTTTTTACGGGCTGCAATCCAATGACTACAAAATTGCCCCTGATTGGGCTGAAAAGATGCTTAAGATGGAGTTAGCAGTCTGTAACCAATCTCCTTATCGAGACATCGCTGCCTTTCAGCATGTTTGGCTAGCCAAGTCCTAGGTCAAAGGGAAAAAGTGCTCATTTACATCTTAAACAAACCTCGTAAGGAGAAAGCTTGATGCAAAAGAGAGAAGTCATAGGGCCAGGGCAGCCAGTCAATTATGCCTTGCTCAGCCTTTTTCAATATATTGCTTCTATTTTGGTAATTTTGGTCCATTGCCAGAGGCTTTTTGAACATGAAGCCCTGCATTTTGTTCAAAAGAGTATGTTTGGTCGCATGGCGGTTCCTTTCTTTTTAATTTCTTCAGCCTATTTTTTCCGATTACGCTGGAAGCGAGAACACGGTTCTACGAAACTGACTCTGTATATTAAAGGCATTTTAAAGGTTTATGGCTTTTGGAGCTTGGTCTATCTCCCCTATGCTTTGACTTACTTCCAATCTCTGCACTTGCCTCTCTACCTAGCTCCGCTGGCTATTCTAGCAGCGCTCTTCTACATCGGAATGAGCTACCAGCTCTGGTATATTCCTGCCTTTCTCTTAGGTTTGCTGCTGGTCCATTTCTTGTATAGGAAATTGGGTCCAAAGAAAACATTTGCTCTTTTGTTAATTCTCTACGCCTTAGGTGCTATTGAGACTTATCACGCCTATCTGGCGCCTAATCTGCTGACAGACTGGTACGATGCCTATGCCAAGCTCTTTTTCACTAGCAGGAATGGCCTCTTCTATACGCCCATTTTTATCTATTTAGGCTACTTTCTAGCTGATTACGGGCAGATAGCCTTATTTCAGAAAAAACGCTGGCTTTCTCTTCTGTTGGTAAGTCTTTTCCTAGCAGGTGAAGGAGTGCTGGTTTATATCAGGCAGGGATTAGATAAAAACTTTTTCTTTGCTCTCATTCCCTTTACACTTTTCTTATTTAACTGGCTACTAAACGCAGAGTGGAAGCGCGAAAAAAACTGGCGACATTTAAAAGATCTAAGTATCCTTTATTTCTTCCTCCATCCTATCTTTATTGAGTTATCTTTCTTTCTGCTCAAATCCCAGCAGTTGACCAAGTGGGAAAATGGCCGTTGGGCCTTCCTTCTGACGATTATCCTGACCCATCTGACTTCAGAGTTGGTGATTCGATGGCGAGGAAAGAAAATCATATAGAGCGTTAAGAACAACTATCAATTTTAAATAGAATTAGCTATAAAAACATTTCAAAGGAGTTCCACATGCTTGAACGTCTACAACAGCAGCTGGCTTTTACCAATGAGCTGGAAAAACTGAAAGCCACTCATCGCAACAATCGAACCTTGGACGCTTATCGTTTTGAAAATTCTGCTGAGCATAGTTGGCAGGGGGCGCTCATGGCGCTCGTCTTTCGAGAATATATTCCTGAAGAGGTCAATCTAGAAAAGGTCATGTCTATGTTATTGATTCATGATTTGGGCGAAATATATGCTGGCGATACCTTTATCTTTGACGACGTGGGCAAGAGCGATTCTTACGATAGAGAGCTGGACTCCTTGAAAATCAGTTTAGACAAGCTGCCGTTAGATCAGCAGGATTCCTTTTTAGAGCTTTGGCAGGAGTTTGAGACAGGCATTAGCATAGAGGCTAAATATGCCCGAGTGCTGGATGCTCTGGTTCCCCTGCTCAATCACTTGGAAGTTGCTCAGCCTCATGATAACCCTCATGGCCTGACCAAGTCGCAGGTTATTGCGAAAAAATCCTTTATCAAAGAAACCTCTGAATCTCTTTGGGAATTGGCTCAGGAAGTTATTGATCAAAGTGTTGCTAAGGGGCTTTACCTAGATGAGTGAGCCTGAGAGTTTTGCTCGTAGATAGAAAGTTTGAGACTGGTTGAACCAGTCTTTTCATGTTATAATATTCAGACAAGATTGAACGGAGAAAGTGTTTCACTCATCATGATTAGCTCAAAATATGACTGGCAGTTTGCCACTAATTTTACAGACGAAAATTTTTTAAAAAAGGCTAAGAAAGCTGGATTAGAATCTGCCGCTGCCAGTCTTCTTTACCAAAGAGGTGTGCAGACTGAAGAGGCTTTACAGGAATTTTTGGAGCCTAGTTTAGACCAGCTTCACGATCCTTATGACCTGCATGATATGGATCGGGCAGTGGAGCGCATTCGCGCAGCGATTGAGAATTACGAACAGATTTTGATCTATGGTGATTATGATGCTGATGGGATGACCTCGGCATCTATTGTCAAGGAAGCCTTGGAGCAGTTGGGTGCTGAGTGTCAAGTTTATCTGCCAAATCGCTTTACGGATGGCTATGGCCCTAATAGCAGTGTTTACAAGTATTTTATTGAAAATCAAGGCATCTCGCTCATTATTACAGTAGATAATGGAGTGGCTGGCCTTGAAGCTATCGAGCTTTCCCAGTCTCTGGGTGTGGATGTTATCATTACGGATCATCACTCCATGCCTGATGAGCTGCCAAACGCCTATGCGATTGTCCATCCGGAACATAGCGGAGCGGATTATTCTTTCAAGCATCTAGCCGGTTGTGGGGTGGCTTTTAAGCTGGCAACAGCCTTGCTGGAAGAAGTCCAAGTCGAACTTTTGGACTTAGTTGCTATTGGTACCATTGCCGATATGGTCAGTCTGACGGGGGAAAATCGGATTTTGGTCAAATACGGCCTTTCCGTCCTCAAAAATACCCAGCGAATAGGACTTCAGGAACTCTTCAAAATCGCTGGCATTCAGCCTGACGAACTGGACGAAGAAACGGTTGGTTTCCAGCTTGCCCCCAGACTCAATGCACTGGGGCGGCTGGATGATCCCAATCCAGCAGTTGAGCTTTTAACAGGCTTTGACGATGAAGAAGCTCGTGATATTGCGCTTATGATTAACCAGAAAAATGACGAGCGCAAGGAAATCGTCCAGCAGATTTATGAAGAGGCACAAACCATGCTGGATCCTAAGAGACCAGTGCAGGTGCTGGCCAAGGAAGGCTGGAATCCCGGTGTGCTAGGGATTGTCGCTGGGCGCTTGCTGGAAGAGCTGCACCAGCCAGTCATAGTGCTTAATATCGAGGATGGCATCGCTAAGGGCAGCGCCCGCAGTATTGAAGCGGTCAATATTTTTGAGGCCTTAGACAGCCACCGTAACCTCTTTGTAGCCTTTGGTGGCCATGCTGGAGCAGCTGGGATGACTCTCGAAGCAGACAAGCTGGTGGAACTTACTGATATCTTAACAGCATACATCTTAGACAATGATTTGGATTTGACTGGCAAAACAGCCCTGTATTTAGATGAGGAGCTGCACCTGCCACAACTGACCCTTGATACACTCAAAAGCTTCGAAAAACTGGCTCCTTTTGGTATGGATAATAAGAAGCCGCTTTTTTACCTCAAGGACTTTAAAGTGGACAATGCTCGGACTATGGGGGCTGGCAATAGCCATCTCAAGCTGAAAATTTCTCAGGAAGATGCATCTTTTGAAGTAGTAGCTTTTGGGCAAGGAAGCCTGGCGACAGAGTTTGCCCAAACCAAGAATCTGGAGCTGGCTGTCAGCCTCTCTGTCAATAAATGGAATGGACAGACCAGTCTCCAGCTCATGCTGGTAGATGCCCGTGTGGACGGTGTTCAGCTTTTCAATATTCGTAGCAAAAATGCGACGCTACCTGACAAGGTTCCTGTCTTACGTTTCACAGAGGAATTGCCGGATTTGACAAATAGCAGAGCAGTTGTGGTTTATGACCTGCCTGATGATTTGCAGGTCTTGAAGAAGATTCTTCAGTCTCAGGATTTCGAAGCAATTTACTTTAAGAATGAGATTGCCAAGCCATACTATCTGACAGGTTACGGTTCCCGTGAGCAATTTGCCAAACTCTACAAGACTATCTATCAGTTCCCCGAGTTTGATGTTCGCTATAAGCTCAAGAATCTAGCAGCTTATCTGAAAATAGACCCTATTCTCTTGGTCAAAATGATTCAGATTTTTGAAGAGCTGGGCTTTGTCAGCATCACGGAAGGCGTCATGACGGTCAATAAGGAAGCTGAAAAGAAAGAAATTGACAGCAGTCACATTTACCAAGACCTCAAGCGCCTTGTCAAAGAACAAGAACTCATGGCTCTAGGTACTGTGCAGGAGATTTATGATTATTTGATGGAAGCGGACTGAAAATTGTGCAGCTAATCTCGTTAAAAAGTGAGTGGCTTGGACCTATAGCTCAGCCTTTTAGGGAAAAGGAAATTTCGTTCTTGGAGCTAGTAGAAGAAGTGATTATAAAGAATAACCAACTCAATCCCAGTCTCAATATGGTGGTCTATAAATGACTCAGACATGATTTTTCAGATTAAATAATAGATACCAATAAAAAGTAAGTTTTCTATTACCATTTGAATGAAAAAGTGATATAATAGAGAGTAAAAAATTTTTTTGAAAGAAAGTATATCATGAATTTAAAAGACTACATTGCAACGATCGAAAATTATCCACAAGAAGGGATCACTTTTCGTGACATTAGCCCATTGATGGCAGATGGAAATGCCTATAGCTACGCTATTCGTGAAATTGTACAATATGCAACTGACAAAAAAATCGATATGATTGTAGGCCCAGAAGCACGTGGTTTCATTGTAGGATGCCCTGTGGCTTTTGAATTGGGTATTGGTTTTGCTCCTGTTCGTAAACCTGGAAAATTACCACGCGAAGTTATCTCAGCAGATTACGAAAAAGAGTACGGCCTTGATACCTTAACGATGCATGCTGATTCCATCAAACCAGGTCAACGCGTTCTAATCGTGGATGATCTTCTTGCGACTGGCGGAACAGTGAAGGCGACGATTGAGATGATTGAGCGCCTTGGCGGTATAGTTGCTGGATGCGCCTTCCTTATTGAGCTAGATGAGCTCAAGGGTCGCGAAGCTATCGGTGAATACGACTACAAGGTTCTGATGCACTATTAATACATAGTTTCTAGCTATATCTAGTTAGAGAAAAAGTATAATTGAAAACTATATCTCCTTTCAGTATAATGAAAGTACATTCTATAAACAAAGAATAGGCTGGAAAAGTATTTCCAAGCCTTTCTAACGATTGAAGGAGATATTTTCATGCCAATTAAGATTGATAAGAAACTGCCAGCTGTGGACATTTTAAGTTCTGAGAATATCTTTGTCATGGATGACGACAGGGCGGACCATCAGGATATCCGCCCTCTGAATATTCTGGTACTCAATCTCATGCCCCAGAAAATGGTGACGGAAACTCAGATACTGCGCCACTTGGCTAATACGCCGCTGCAGTTGACTATTGACTTCCTCTACATGAGCTCTCACCAGTCTAAAACGACACGTGCAGAGCATATGGAGACTTTTTATAAGACTTTTGATGAGGTTAAAAATCGCTATTTTGATGGCTTGATTATCACTGGTGCACCGGTAGAGCATCTGCCTTTTGAAGCGGTGGACTATTGGGAAGAGTTCCAGCAAGTGATTGAATGGTCCAAGACCCATGTCTTTTCGACTTTGCATATCTGTTGGGGAGCTCAGGCTGGACTTTACGCTCGCTACGGCGTTGACAAGCACCAGATGACGCGCAAATTATCGGGTGTCTATAGCCAGTCAGCTGACAGCAGCAATCTGCTTTTTCGTGGCTTTGACGATGAGTTTTATGCGCCGCATTCCCGTCATACTGAAGTTCTGAAGGAAGATATTGTCAATCTGACTAATCTGGAAATTCTCTCGTATGGAGAGGATACGGGTCTCTCTGTGCTGGCTAGCCGAGACTTGCGAGAGGTGTATAGCTTCGGTCACATGGAATACGACCGCGATACTCTATCCAAGGAGTATTTCCGCGACTTGAAGGCAGGGAAGAATCCACACATTCCAGAGAATTATTTTAAAAACGATGATGTCCATACGACACCGGCCTTGTGCTGGAGTTCGGCCGCTGCACTCTTTTTCAGCAATTGGGTCAATTATGCTGTCTATCAGGAGACGCCTTTTGACTGGGAAAGTCCTGAAAATGATGTATCGTTTTTTGCTTATCTATAAGAGGTGACATGACTTATTTATCAGCTTTTAAATCGGGCAATCTAGTAATCCCGAGTGCTCTTCTTTTACATTTTAAGGACATCTTTGATTCCAGCGATGATTTTTTGGTCTGGCAGTTTTTCTATCTGCAAAATACGACTTCTTTGGAAGAGCTGGCGCCTAGTCAGATTGCGGAGCACATTGGCAAGACCCTGTCAGAAGTTAATCGCTCTATGTCCCATCTGACAGAGAAAGGTCTCTTGCAGTATAAAACCATTGAACTGAATGGAGAGACAGAGGTTATCTTTGATGCTTCACCGGCTTTGGAAAAGCTGGATGAACTGTTGGCAGCCAAAAGTGGTTCGCAGACTGTGGCAAAGGCACCTCAGAATGTATTAAAAGACTTGGTGGAGACCTTCCAGCAGGAGTTGGGCCGTCTCTTGACCCCCTTTGAAATTGAGGATTTGACTAAGACTGTCCAAGACGATAAAACCAATCCTGACTTGGTCAAGGCTGCCCTTCGTGAGGCTGTGTTTAATGGCAAAGCCAACTGGAAGTATATTCAGGCTATCTTGCGCAATTGGCGCAAGGAAGGCATCACTACGCTTGCTCAGGTAGAAGCCAAGCGGGAAGAACGTGAAGCCGCTAATCCTCAAAATGTGACAGTTTCAGATGATTTCCTCAATGCCATGAATTTGTGGAAGGACTGACGTTATTATATTTATAGTGGCCTGTTAGATATGACAGGCTCTTGGTTTTATAAAAAAGGAGAAAAGTATGACCTATCAATTGCCAAAAGTCTGGTCCGCTGCGGACAGCGACCAAGGAAAATTTTCAGGTATCAATCAGCCTACTGCAGGCGCGCGCTTTGAGCAGAAGTTTCCTGTCGGTAAAGAGCCTTTTCAGCTTTATTCGCTTGGAACTCCAAATGGCGTTAAGGTGACCATTATGCTGGAGGAACTACTGGCAGCGGGTGTGACGGAGGCTGCCTATGACCTCTATAAGATCAGCATTATGGATGGCGACCAGTTTGGCTCAGATTTTGTGAAAATCAATCCTAACTCCAAGATTCCAGCCTTGTTGGATCAATCAGTCGACAAGCCGATTCCTGTCTTTGAGTCAGCCAATATCCTGCTCTATCTGGCAGAGAAGTTTGGCAAGCTGATTCCGTCAGATTTGGCCGGTCGGACTGAGGTGTTCAACTGGCTCTTCTGGCAGACGGGAGCGGCGCCCTTCTTGGGGGGTGGATTTGGTCATTTCTTTAACTACGCTCCAGAAAAGCTAGAATATCCCATCAACCGCTTCACGATGGAAGCCAAGCGACAGCTGGATTTGTTGGACAAAGAATTAGCCAAGAAAGCTTATATCGCTGGAGATGACTACAGTATTGCTGATATTGCTATCTGGTCTTGGTATGGGCAGTTGGTGCAGGATAGGCTCTATCCAGGCGCAGCTGAGTTCTTGGATGCCACCTCCTACAAATACTTATCTGCTTGGGCGGAGAAGATTGTAGCTCGTCCGGCAGTCCAGCGTGGTTTAGCTGCCGAGTATCAGGAAATCAAATAAAAAAGTGATGGGTAGACCCCCCATCATCAAGTGGCGAGACAAAATCAGTTTATCAACAGGCTGATTTTTCTTTCGTTGCTTTTTTTATACCCTTAAAAATGATATACTGAATAGAAGAATGTTTAGAAAAGAGTAAGCAATGCAAAAAAAGACTATTTCCCAACGCTTGGAGCGAGTAGCTGCTTTTGTGCCGGATGGGGCAAAGTTGCTGGATGTTGGGAGCGATCACGCCTATCTGCCTATTTATCTGATTCAGCAGGGACGGATTGAGAAGGCTCTGGCCGGAGAAGTGGTAGAGGGGCCTTTTCAGTCTGCCCAGAAAAATGTTGCAGAACATAGGCTGACGGAGCAGATTGAGGTTCGTTTAGCCAATGGTCTGGCGGCTTTTGAAGCGGAAGATCAGATTGATACCATTGTTATCGCTGGCATGGGCGGTCGCTTGATTTCAGAGATTTTGGAAAATGGCAGAGCTAAGCTTGCGTCTATTTCCCGCTTGATTTTGCAGCCCAATAACCGAGAGGATGAGCTTCGCAGCTGGCTGGTATCTAACGGCTTTCACTTGCTAGCTGAGGATATCTTAGAAGAGGCTGGTAAGTTTTACGAAATCCTGGTAGCAGAAGCTGGCCAGCAAACTTTGACAGAGCAAGAAAAGCGTTTCGGGTCTTTTCTGATGAAGCAACAGTCACCTGCTTTTCAGCTAAGATGGCAGAAAGAACTGAAGAAACTTGAAGGAGCTCTAGCCCATATCCCAGAAAAAAATGAGCTAGAACGCTCTGCTATGTCCCAAAAAATTGAAAATATCAAGGAGGTACTCCATGCTAGCAAGTGAAATCATCGCCCGTTATGAAGCCTATTGCCCGCAAGAACTGTCCATGGAGGGCGACATTTCAGGCCTGCAAATCGGAACTTTGGATAAGGAAGTGGACAAGGTTCTAGTGGCACTGGATATTCGTGAGCAGACAGTGGCGGAGGCTATTGAGGCAGGTGCTGGACTGATTATCGTTAAGCATGCGCCTATCTTTCGCCCTCTTAAGGACCTAGTGGCGGATAAGGCGCAAAATCAGATGATTTTAGACCTCATCAAGCATGATATTGCTGTCTATGTCAGTCATACCAATATTGATGTTGTGGAGGATGGGCTCAATGATTGGTTCTGTCAGCTTTTAGAGATTGAGGAGACAAGTTTTCTCAGTCAGACGGGGCCAGAACACGGGATTGGCCGCGTGGGGAATATTGCTCCTCAGACTTTTGGGGACTTTGCGGTTAAGGTCAAGGCAACTTTTGGACTAGATAGTTTGCGTCTGGTCACTTATGAAGAAGCGGCTCTCGAACGCGTGATTGAGCGTGTGGCTATTTGTGGCGGCAGCGGTCAGTCATTTTATCCGGAGGCTATTGCCAAGGGAGCGCAAGTCTACATAACAGGTGATATTTACTATCATACAGCTCAGGAAATGCTGACAGAAGGACTTTTGGCGCTGGATCCTGGACATCATATCGAGGTTCTATTTACGAAAAAATTAAAAGAAAAGCTTGATACTTGGAAGGCAGAAGAGGGCTGGGAGATTGAGATTCTGGCTAGTCAGGCTTCGACCAATCCTTTCCGACATATTTGAGAGGAAGCGATATGAAAAGAGTAGCAGTGATTGGAGCTGGGATTGTCGGCTCAACAGTGGCTTACTATCTTTCAAAATCCCCAGATGTGGAAGTGACTGTCTTTGATGACGGCAAGGGGCAGGCAACCAAGGCAGCCGCTGGCATTATCAGTCCTTGGTTTTCCAAGCGTCGCAACAAGGCTTGGTACAGGATGGCGCGTCGGGGCGCTGATTTTTATCAGGTCTTGATTGCGGATCTGAAAGCGGCTGGGATCCAGACAGACTTTTACCAACAGACAGGTGTTTATCTGCTGAAAAGGGACGAGAGCAAGCTGCAGGAACTTTATGATTTGGCTGCTAATCGTCGGGAAGAGTCGCCCTTAATAGGGGACTTGAGTCTTCTCAGCCTTCAGGAAGCCCATGAGAAATTTCCAGACTTGCAAGGCTTTGAGCGGCTTCTTTATGCTTCCGGTGGTGCCCGTGTGGAGGGAGCACTTTTGACGGAGACGCTTGTGAAAGCAAGCAAGGCAGAGTTGGTTGAGAAAAAGGCAAGCTTGACAGTAGATGGAGAGCAACTTTTTGTGGACGGACGCAGCTTTGACTGTGTCATCTTAGCTGTGGGTGCTTGGCTAGGAGAAATCTTGCAGCCACTGGGCTATAAGACAGATGTTCGGCCGCAAAAGGGACAGCTACGTGATTTTAAACTGGCTGACCAAACGGATGACTACCCAGTTGTTATGCCTGAGGGCGAGCTGGATATCATTCCCTTTCTGGCGGGCAAAGTTAGTGTCGGGGCCAGTCATGAAAATGATCAGGGCTTTGATTTGACGGTAGATAAGATGGTACTGAATCAGTTGCAGCAAGAAGCGGAAACTTACTTGCCGAGGTTGGCTACTACAGAGATTTTAGGTGAGCGCGTGGGAACACGGGCTTATACCAGCGACTTTGCACCTTTCTTTGGAGCTGTTCCAGACTTACCGCATGTCTACGCTGCCAGCGGATTAGGCTCTTCTGGTCTGACAACTGGCCCGCTTATCGGACGCCAATTGGCCCAGATGGCTTTAGGAGAAGCAGGGTTTCTGAATCCAGCTGACTATCCTATTGAGCGGTATGTGAAGAAGAAGGCGCTTAAGGAAGATAAATGTTTTTAATATTTTTCATTTTACTAGTATTATCAATATCACTTATTCTATTTACTAGACGCAAAAGTCGTTCTCAACATCCTCTTGTTTTTCATAATAATGGTGAAAATCAGGCACTAGTAAAGAATACCAAACATAAAATAGGTTTCGGTGTCTTAGGTTGTTTTCTATCTAGTGTGGTAATCATTGTTTTATTAGCTCTTGTCTCTATGTTTCTGAGTTTCACAGACATGTGGGGAGTTTTTTCGCAAGTTCCGAAAGATAAAATGGAGCTGGCTGTCCAAGGCTCTTATAAAAAAGAATCTGGAAGAAGGCCAGTCTTTGCAAGGCTTGTATCCAATCCCTATTTCTGATATGTTGGAAAAAAGAGGCTCTTGCCATCGAAGTGAAGGTAACTTTGAACGTGGAGCAGGAAGATGGAACTATCATTAGTATTGGTCAAGACCAGAAGAATGATGATAAAATCAAACAGATTTTACAAGAACAGCTAGATTTAACTAAGCTACCAAATGCTCGCTATCTTATGGCTATTAGTGTCGGAAAAAATAGTAAACATTCTGGATTTGGTGAATATGAAGTCATTGTTCAAAATCATCAGATAGTTAGATTTTCTATCCAAAATACATAATATTAAGTTAGAGTAAGTTTTTTAGGTATTGCTTTAAATTACAGCTTGTGGTTGTGCAAGTGTCATGATTGAGGTTTTCTTAAAGTTACTAGTTCTATGTGGAGAAGGTTTGATATGACAGAAACTATTTTGAATTGGGTCAATGTTTGTGTGAAAAAAGATGATGAAATTTTACTGCTTAATCGCCAGCATGATAACTTTAAAGGGTGGATACAACCAGGCGGGAAGGTGGAATTTCCAGAATCTTTTTTTGAAGCTGCAAGGCGCGAGTTAAAAGAAGAAACGGGACTGACTGCTCTAAACTTGGAATTGAAGGGGATTTCAGGCTTCACTAATCCAAGTAAAGAAGAACGGTATGTATATTACGATTTTCTTTGTACTGCATTTGAAGGACAGGTCAGGGGAAACGATCATGAAGGGGAGCCCAAATGGTGGAAGATTTCGGAACTTGACCAAATAGATATGCAGGATGACATACGTGAACGTTTGCCTCTCTACTGGCGGAAAGGCTCTTTCGAGCGGATTCATTACTGGAATGAGGAAAAACGCTGTATCGGGGAAACCAAGACGATTTTGTATGATTGATTTCAGAGGATAAGGAGAAGTTATGGACTGGTTACGATCGCAGCCTGTGGTTATGCAGGCACTCTTGGCGGGGCTTTTTACATAGGGATGTACTATTGTGGGCTCAGCTGTTGTATTTTTCTTTAAACAGGTCAGTCGCAAGCTGCTGGATATTATGATGGGCTTTGCGGCAGGCGTCATGATTGCGGCTTCCTTTTGGTCGCTTCTGGCACCGTCAATTGAGTATGCGGAGGTTTCTTATGGCAAGCTATCCTGGTTGCCTGCGGCGATTGGCTTTTTAGTGGGAGGTTTTTTCCTGCGGCTGATTGATGCGGTGGTGCCTCACTTGCACTTGAGCAAGGATATTTCGGAGGCTGAGAGTGTTCCTGAGCATAGCCGAAAGAAGCTGTCTAAGACAGTTCTACTCTTCTTAGCCATTACCATTCACAATTTTCCAGAAGGTTTGGCAGTCGGAGTAGCCTTTGGTGCTTTGGTCGCCAATCCTAGTCCAGAAGCCTTTGTCGGCGCGATTGGTCTAGCATTGGGAATTGGCCTGCAAAACATTCCGGAGGGTGCTGCTCTGTCCATTCCGATTCGGACGGACGGCAAGTCTCGGCTTAAAGCTTTTTACTGGGGTTCTATGTCTGCTATTGTGGAGCCAATTGGGGCTGTTCTGGGAGCTGTTGCAGTTCTGGCTATGACGGCGATTCTGCCTTATGCTCTATCCTTTGCGGCAGGGGCCATGATTTTTGTGGTGGTAGAGGAATTAATACCGGATTCGCAGACCAATGGCAATACCGATGTGGCTACTTTAGGTCTCATGGTGGGCTTCGTTCTCATGATGGTCTTGGATGTGGCTTTGGGGTGATGCCAACTTAGAATCAAATAGCGGAAGAAAGCGGAATTTCCGCTCTTTTTCTTTTATTTAAGGGTAGTGAAAAGGATGACATCCGCTTTCAAAAATGGTAGAATAAGGAGAATACATTAAGAGAGGAAACTCATATGAAAGGTATTATTCTTGCAGGTGGTTCTGGTACTCGTTTGTATCCATTGACCCGCGCTGCGTCAAAACAGCTCATGCCGGTTTATGACAAACCCATGATTTATTATCCATTGTCAACTCTTATGCTGGCTGGTATCAAGGACATCTTGATTATCTCCACTCCGACGGATCTGCCTCGTTTTGAGGATCTACTGGGAGATGGCTCTGAGTTTGGTATTAAGCTCTCTTATGCAGAGCAACCTAGTCCAGATGGATTGGCGCAAGCCTTTATCATTGGGGCTGATTTCATTGGAGATGACTGCGTGGCGCTGATTCTTGGGGATAATATCTACCATGGACCAGGTCTGAGTAAAATGCTCCAAAATGCTGCTGCTAAAGAAAAAGGAGCAACTGTTTTTGGATACCATGTCAAGGATCCAGAACGCTTTGGTGTAGTAGAATTTGATGAGAATATGAATGCTATCTCCATCGAAGAAAAACCGGAACAGCCGCGCTCTAACTATGCAGTGACAGGACTCTATTTCTATGATAACGATGTTGTAGAAATTGCCAAGAACATCAAACCAAGTCCTCGCGGAGAATTGGAAATTACAGATGTTAACAAGGCTTACTTGGATCGTGGCGATTTGTCTGTTGAGCTTATGGGACGTGGTTTTGCTTGGTTGGATACAGGTACCCATGAAAGTCTCTTAGAGGCCGCTCAATATATCGAAACAGTTCAGCGTATGCAGAACGTTCAGGTGGCAAATCTGGAAGAAATTGCCTATCGTATGGGCTATATTACTAAAGAGCAAGTGCATGAATTGGCGCAGCCATTGAAAAAGAATGAATATGGCCACTATCTCTTGCGCTTGATTGGAGAAGAATAAGAAGATGACGGAACAATTTTTTGATAAGGAATTAGCAGCGCGTGAGGTTCCTGGAATCCCTGGAATGCTGGAATTTGATATCCCTGTACGCGGGGACAACCGAGGCTGGTTTAAGGAGAATTTCCAAAAGGAAAAAATGCTGCCGTTAGGCTTTCCTGAAAGCTTCTTTGCAGAAGGAAAACTGCAAAATAATGTCAGCTTTTCTCGTAAAAATGTCCTGCGTGGTCTTCATGCAGAGCCCTGGGACAAGTACATCTCTGTTGCAGATGACGGTAAGGTACTGGGGTCTTGGGTTGACTTGCGCGAGGGTGACACCTTTGGCAATACCTATCAGACAGTAATTGATGCCAGCAAGGGAATTTTTGTACCTCGGGGTGTAGCCAACGGCTTCCAAGTGCTTTCTGATACCGTTTCCTATAGCTATCTGGTAAATGACTACTGGGCTTTAGAACTCAAACCTAAGTATGCCTTTGTCAACTATGCAGACCCGGCTTTAGGCATCCAGTGGGAAAACCTAGAAGCAGCAGAAGTCTCAGAAGCAGACAAGAACCATCCGCTACTTAAGGATGTCAAACCTTTAAGAAAAGAAGATTTGTAAAAAGAATTCTTTTCTGACGCATTAATTTATATTGAAATATATGATTTAGCTCAGCTCCTATCCGAGCGGAGCGAGTTAAAGAAATGATTGCCGCTGTGGTGTAAGTCATGTAACAAACTAAAAAATTTGTTACATGACAGGGGATTTTTGAGACATGAGGCTCAAAAATAAGCGATGAAACCGAAGGTTTGCTTGCGTCTCCACCACTTAAAGCAATTATAAAAAAGTTAAGGAATAAAAATGACAGAATACAAAAAAATTATCGTGACAGGTGGAGCTGGTTTTATCGGTTCTAACTTTGTCCATTATGTTTACAATAACTTTCCAGATGTTCATGTGACAGTGCTGGACAAGCTGACTTACGCGGGTAATCGGGCTAACATTGAAGAAATTTTAGGCGACCGCGTTGAGTTGGTTGTTGGAGATATTGCTGATGCAGCCTTGGTAGATAAGCTGGCTTCTGAAGCAGATGCTATCGTTCACTATGCAGCAGAAAGCCACAATGACAACTCACTCAATGACCCGAGTCCATTTATCCACACCAATTTCATCGGAACTTACACACTTTTGGAAGCAGCTCGTAAGTACGACATTCGTTTCCACCATGTGTCAACTGATGAAGTCTATGGAGATCTCCCTCTGCGTGAAGATTTGCCAGGTCATGGCGAAGGACCAGGTGAGAAATTTACGGCTGAAACCAAGTACAATCCAAGCTCGCCTTACTCATCAACCAAGGCAGCTTCAGATTTGATTGTCAAAGCTTGGGTGCGCTCATTTGGCGTGAAAGCGACTATTTCTAACTGCTCAAACAACTATGGTCCTTACCAGCACATTGAGAAGTTCATTCCGCGCCAGATCACCAATATCTTGAGCGGTATCAAGCCAAAACTCTACGGTGAAGGTAAAAACGTTCGTGACTGGATTCATACTAATGACCATTCATCAGGTGTTTGGACAATTCTGACCAAGGGACAAATCGGTGAAACTTACTTGATTGGTGCTGACGGTGAGAAGAACAACAAGGAAGTTCTGGAGCTGATTCTCAAGGAAATGGGACAGCCAGCTGATGCTTATGATCATGTGACAGATCGTGCCGGCCACGACCTCCGCTATGCTATTGATGCCAGCAAGCTTCGCGATGAGCTAGGATGGAAACCAGAGTTTACTAACTTTGAAGCAGGTCTCAAAGAGACAATCAAGTGGTACACGGATAACCAAGACTGGTGGAAATCTGAAAAAGAAGCAGTTGAAGCCAACTATGCTAAGACCCAAGAAGTGATTAAATAAGAATTGGCTATCTATGATGAGCCTTGTAAAACTAGCGCTATGTGATTGAGAGGCTGGGATGATCTGTCCCAGCCTTTTCTCACAGGATTGTTAGCTTTTTAATATGTTTGTTACAGAAAATTATGCAAAAATAGTGTAAAATAAGATAAATCCTTTCTGTGTTTTTGGCTAAAGGGACTTTCTCAAATTAAAGGAATACAAACATGAAAATGGTAAAAAGAGTAGTGGGAATTGCTTTGGTGCTGTTGCTTGCAGCGGTGCTATTTCTGGTTCCTGCATCTGTTAATCAAAGTGAACAATTAAAGAATGTTCAAGGCAGTGCTTCCTGGATGAGTATTATTGAGCCGGCTTTGAGCAATGCCAATGTGACGGCTCAGGGAGTCAGCACAGAGGTTTCTCTCAATAGCGTCCAGCTTAATCAGGTGCTCAAGTCTTCTCTGACTGACTCTGAGAATCAGGAGCTGCTGAACAGTGTTTACAGTATTGAAGGCAATAAGCTGCGCATCCAGTATCCGGTCAAACTGCTCTTCATTGACAGTAAGCTGGACCTAGAGGTGGATGTGACGGTGAGAGATAATGTCTTGCACATCACAATCGATAGTGCCAAGCTAGGCTCTCTTCCTATCCCTAAATCTTGGGTGACAGGCATGCTGAAGCAACAAATGCAGGCCTCTAATTCATCTATCACAACGGAGGGAGATAGTTTCCTTCTAGCTCTGCCGCAGAGTCAATTCAGTATTAATAAAATTAGCTTCCAGAATGGAACTGCTAAAATCCAGTTCAGCATGGGTTATGGAATCTAAAAAAGAAAACTTCATTTGAGGAGGAGTCTTTCCGAATCAAATGGAGTTTTTATACTATTATTTGAGCAATAGCATTGTGAGGGAGAAAAGATGCCTACAGAACCGTATCTTGTCCAAGGAAGACTATCAGATCCATTGGCTTGATTGGTGTAAAAGAGAAGCTAGAAAATTTGATAAGAGCTGATATTGCGAAGCTCTTGTGTTATAATAGATAAAGGAAATCAATATATTAAATCAGAGGTGAGATGATGCTTTATGAATTTTGTGCGGAAAATGTAACCTTGTTAGAAAAGGCTATGAAGGCGGGAGCCCAGCGGATTGAGCTCTGTGATAATCTGGCTGTCGGTGGTACGACGCCCAGCTATGGCGTAATTCAAGCAGCTGTTGACTTAGCCAAGCTTTATGGTGCGACTGTGATGACCATGATTCGGCCTCGGGGCGGTGATTTTGTTTACACTGACTTTGAGATTGAAATTATGCTAACTGATATCCAAAAAGCCAAGGAAGCCGGCAGTCAGGGAGTGGTTTTTGGTGTCTTGACGGAGAAGAATGAAATAGATGTTCCGAATATGAAGCGCCTGCTGGAGGCTTGCAAGGGACTGGAAGTAGTCTTCCACATGGCTTTTGATGCGATACCGGCTGAATACCAGTTTGGCGAAATGGACTGGCTGATTGAGAACGGTGTCCAGCGAATTTTGACCCACGGAGGACCTACCAGTGAGCCAATTGAGGAGCATTTTGCTTGGCTGGATGAGTTAATCGAGCATGCTGCTGATCGGATTGATATCATGCCGGGCGGTGGCATCCATCTGGGCAATCGTCAGGAAGTTATAGATAGTCTGGCAGTAGACCAGCTGCATGGAACTAAAATTGTATTTTAAGAAGGGGTAAGCTGCGCTAGCAGCGGCTAAGAAGATGTTGGAACTATTTGAAAAATACAAGGCTAATCCTGACAAGCTTCAGACTTATGGTTTTAAGGAGTCTGATGGAGCTTACCGTTTCTCGCAGAAGATTATGAAGGGTGACTTTCGCTTGGAAGTAACTATCAGAGATGGGGAGCTGGACTATCAGGTCTTTGACTGTGATACTGATGATGCCTATCTACAGGTCAAGATGGAGCAGGTGACGGGGGAGTTTGTCGGCCAGGTTCGTGAAGCTTGTCAGGAAGTACTGCTGGCTATCCGTCAGCACTGTTTTGACGAGATTGGCTTTCTCTATGAGCAGAGTGAGCGACTGCGGGATCACGCGGCTGAGGTTTATCAGGGGCAAATAGAGTACCTCTGGGAGAAGTCGTCCAGAAAGAGCTCAACCAAGGCTGGAGTTTTCCGTCACCAGGATAGTAAAAAATGGTACGGAGCTTTTTTGACCACAGACTGGTCTAAGTTTGAAGCAGAGCGAAGCGGCGCTATTGAGGTGCTGAATGTTAAGAATGATCATGTGGCGGAGCTGATTCAGAAAAAGGGGATTTACCCGGCCTTTCACATGAATAAGAAATATTGGCTCAGTCTGCCCTTGGATGATACCCTGAGTGATCAGGAAATCTTTGATTTACTGGCTGTTAGTTACCAGCTGACCAGTAAAAAATAGAATCGAAGCACAGCGCTCCAATCCGCTGTGTTTCATTTTTCCTCAAAAAACAGTATAATAAAAAGACTAGTAAGAATAGGAGAAATTATGAACCTCATTAGAAAATTAGCCTGGTTTTTTAAGTTGGAAAAGCGGCGCTATATCATCGGTATCTTGGCCTTGTCCTTGGTCAGTGTCTTCAATCTGATACCGCCCAAAGTCATCGGTCAGGTTATTGACCGAATTGCTAGCAAACATCTGACTTCTCAAGAGCTGCTCTTTAATTTGCTGTTGCTGATTGCTTCAGCTTTTATCATGTATGGTCTGCGCTATGTCTGGCGCCTTTATATCTTAGGGACGTCCAATAATCTGGGTCGGATTCTGCGCTCTCGATTGTTCGAGCACTTTACTTACATGTCTCCCTCTTTTTATCAGAAATATCGGACAGGGGACTTGATGGCTCATGCTACAAATGATATCAATGCAGTTGTCAGTCTGGCTGGTGGTGGAGTCATGTCAGCTGTGGATGCTTCTATTACAGCCCTGGTGACCCTGCTAACTATGTTTTTCGTTTTGGACTGGCGGCTGACTTTGATTGCCATTGTGCCCATGCCCTTCTTGTCATGGGGCACAGGCTTGATTGGTCGAAAAAATCATGAAAGTTTTAAGGCTGCTCAAGAGGCTTTTTCAGATTTGAACAATAAGGTTCAGGAGAGAGTTTCAGGGATTCGAGTGACCAAGTCCTTTGGCTATCAAGAGGCAGAGACTCAGTCTTTTGCACAGACCAATCAGGAAGTCTACGAAAAAAATGTTTTAGCTGCCAAGTACGATTCTCTTTTTGACCCCTTGGTTTTGCTTTTTATCGGTCTTTCTTATGTTTTGACCTTGATTTTCGGTGGAATTTTCATCTCCCAAGGGCAGTTTACCATAGGAGAGTTGGTTACTTTTATCACTTATCTGGATATGCTGGTTTGGCCGCTGCAGGCTACAGGCTATCTTTTTAACATCGGCCAGCGAGGGGCTGTTTCTTATGAGCGGATTGAGAAACTGCTGGCTCAGGAGTCAGATGTCAAGGAAGCTGAACAACCCCTCTCTCATGCGGAAAATGGTCGATTGGATTATGACATTCAGAAGTTTTCTTATTCAGAAGAGGTTAGCCTATCAGATATTCATTTTTCTATCGAGCAGGGACAGACACTGGGAATTGTTGGTCAGACGGGCTCAGGGAAGACCACTCTTCTGCGCTTGCTGCTGCGGGAGCAGGATATTCAGGAGGGGGCTATCTATCTGAATGGCCATGATATCCGGGAGTACCGCCTCAAAGACTTGCGCCGTCTTATCGGCTATGTACCACAGGAACAGATGCTTTTTGCTCTGTCCATTCGGGACAATATCCGTTTTGCTAATCCCCAGCTGACAGATAGCCAGGTTCTAGCTGCCGCTCAACTATGCGGTGTGTATGAGGATATTCAGGCTATGCCAGAGGGGCTGGATACGGTTGTCGGTGAGCGGGGTTTGTCTCTGTCTGGTGGACAGAAGCAGCGCTTGGCGATGAGTCGGGCTATTATTACCAATCCTGAAATTCTGATTTTGGATGACTCCCTGTCGGCTGTTGATGCCAAGACGGAGCATCTGATTTTGGAAAATCTAAAGTCAGAGCGTGCTGGCAAGACAACCATCATCACAGCTCATCGGCTGTCGGCCTTGGTGCATGCAGACCTGATTTTGGTTATGGAAGAGGGACGGATCAAGGAACGGGGCACTCACCAAGAGCTACTGGAGCAAAAGGGCTGGTATGCCCAGACTTATCACAATCAGCAGCTGGCAGAAAGCTTGAAGGAGGAAGATTAATATGAAAAAGAAAGCAACTTTTCATCGCCTCCTAGGCTATATGTGGCGCTACAGGATAGTGAGCAGCATGGCCTTGACCTTCATTCTGCTGACGACTCTGGTCACAACAGCATTGCCGCTTCTGGCCCGCTATTTTATTGATCAGTTTATCGGCCGTAACCAAGCCTGGGCTGGCCTGCCTTTGCTGGCTCTTTACTATGGTCTTTTCCTCTTGCGGGTACTTTTTACTTTCTTGGGAAAGTATTTCTTTGCGCGTGTGGCTCAAAGTGTGGTTCGGGATTTGCGACAGGAAAGCTTTGCCAATATCCAGCGTCTGCAAATGGCTTATTTTGATAGGACGCCAGCTGGTGCTATCGTTTCCCGCCTGACCAATGATACTCAAGCAGTCGCAGATATGTTCAGTGAGATTTTTTCTAATTTTTTGAGCTCCTTGCTGATTTTAGTTGTTACTTTGAGCGCCATGTTTACCCTCAACTGGCAATTGACCCTGATGATTGCTCTCTTTTTACCTCTGATGGCAGCCTCTATCTTGCTCTATCAGCATCTATCCAATCGTCAGCTGAAGCAGGTCCGGAATAAACTCAGCGATTTGAATGTCAAGCTATCTGAGAGTATTGAGGGGATGCGGATTATTCAGGCATTTGGGCAAGAGAAGCGCTTGCTGCGGGAATTTGAAGAAATCAACGGTCAGCATTTAGGCTTTACCAATCGCTATCTCAATATCAATAGTCTCTTTCTGAGACCGGCCATGTCTCTGCTAAAAATTTTGGCTTATGGAGTGATTCTGACTTACTTTGGCTTGACTTGGCAAGTGGTGGGTATTACAGCAGGTATTATGTATGCCTTTATCCAGTATGTTAATCAGCTTTTTAATCCTTTGATTGATGTTATGCAGAATTACTCTGTTTTACAGACATCTATGGTTGCTGCGGAGCGGGTTTTTGAAATCATGGACCGCACTGACTACGAGCCTGAGCAGGCTAACCAAGACTTGCAAATCCAAGATGGCAGCATCGAATTCAAGCATGTTTCCTTTTCTTATGATGGAAAGCGAGATGTTTTGCGGGATATCTCCTTTTCTGTCAAAAAAGGGCAGACGATTGCCTTTGTGGGTTCGACTGGCTCTGGCAAGTCCTCCATTATCAATCTTTTCCTTCGTTTTTATGAGTTTGAGCGGGGGCAGATTTTGATTGATGGCCGTAACATTAAAGACTTTAGTCAGGAGGAGCTGCGGCGAAAGATTGGTCTTGTTTTGCAGGATCCCTTCCTTTATCACGGTACCGTTGCTTCCAATATTCAGCTTTACCAAGAGCAGATGACGCGAGAAGAAATTATAGAAGCGGCCAAGTTTGTAGATGCTCATGGCTTTATCAGTCAGTTGCCTCAAGGCTATGATGCCCCTGTGACTGAGCGGGGAGCGACTTTTTCCAGCGGTCAACGGCAGCTTCTAGCCTTTGCCAGAACCATCGCCACCAAGCCTAAAATCTTGATTTTGGATGAGGCGACAGCCAATATTGATTCGGAGACAGAGGAGTTGATTCAAGCCTCACTGAGAAAAATGCGGCAGGGACGGACAACCATTGCCATTGCTCACCGTCTGTCTACCATTCAGGATGCCGACTGCATCTATGTCTTAGACAAGGGCCGCATTATCGAATCTGGCAGCCACGAAGAATTGTTAGCACAGGATGGCACGTATAAGAAAATGTATCAACTACAGGCTGGAATGATGGAGTCTTGAAAAGCCTGATTATAAATGAAAGGTGTAGAATTCATTTGAAATTCTACACCTTTTTTAAATAGTCTTTTAGTTTCTCTACATTTTCTTCTAAGTTATCATAAGGCAGCTTGGCGTACTGGTAAGGACAGCTAGCAAGGTAGCTTTGTTCAAAGAAGTCAAGCGGCAGGCTACTATGTTTGAGAGCACTGACGGAAGAAAGTGACCTTAAGTCTAGCAAGATGCCGTCCTTGGTCAGATAGCTGGCTAGCGAGAGTTGAGCTTGCTCTAGCAGCTTTTGAGCCTTTCTTGCTTCCTCTTCTTGAAGCTGCAGCAGCGCCAGCCTATTTTTTTCAAACATGAGACTGTCGATATAGAGCGATAGAGCTTTCTGCATGATGAGGTTGCTGTCATAATCCACGGCGCTTTTGTAAGAAATGAAGGTCTTTTGAATCTGGGGTGGAAGGAGCAGGGCAGTAATCCTCAGGGCTGGAAAAAGGCTAGTTGAAAAGGACTTGATGTAGATGACGCGCTGGCTATTATCTAGATAGTGAAAGGTCAGCTCCCGTCGGCTATCAAAGTCTGATAGATAGTCATCTTCTACGATATAGACATCATAGAGCTGTGCCAGCCGAAGAATCTCTTCCTTTTCTTGCCGACTGTAGGAGTGGCCCAAGGGATAGTGAAAACGCGGAATAGTGTAGAAGAATTTGATCTTTCCGCTTTGAAAAATCTTCTCCAGCTCTTGCAGATTAATCCCCTGCGGTGTCCTTTCAATGGTTTCATAAGGAAGTTTTTGTGCTAGCAGAAGATCATTAATCCGATGGTAGGTCGGCTGCTCCACCAAGATACGCTCTTTTTGATTGGGAAATTCAATCTGTGAAAGGATATAGAGGGCCTGCTGGGTGCCAGAAGTCAGTACCAGCTGATCCCTAGAAGCATAGACAGCAGAGTCAAGCATTAGCTTTTGCACGGAGCGACGCAAATCCTCCAGTCCTTCCTGCTGAGGGTAGTAGTTGAAGAGATAATTTTCCCGGCCGATCAGAGTTTCATTTACACAGAGTCGGAAATCCTCGTAGGCTTGGTGGCGGTCATCCCTCACAGGCAGCTCCAAATCCTGCTTTTCTTCCTGAGCATTCTCCAGTACATAGTAGCCGCTTTTGGGAACGGCATAGATGTATTTCTGATATTTGAGCTCAATCAGAGCCTTTTGCGCGGTATCCTTACTGCAGTGATAACGCTCTGCCAGCTTGCGGACAGAAGGGATTTTCTGACCAGTAGCCAATTTTCCCTCTTTTATATCTTTAGTAATCTTATCAACGATGCGTTGGTATTTTGCTTTAACCATAAAACTGTCCCCATACAGATTTAATTTTTTCATATTGTAACTCATTTTCAGATATTTTACAATAGAGAACAAGTAGGAGGAGTCATGAAAACAAAAACAGTCATTCTGGCCACAGATATTTCTGGCTTAGGTAAGGTTGCCGCAACAGCTGCCCTGCCGCTTTTTGCAATTTGCCAGCTAGAAGTCGCCCTGTTGCCAACCATGATTTTGTCGTCCCATACAGGTGGTTTTTCAAATATCTATATAGATGATTACACGCATGGGATGCTTGCTTTTTTGAAACAATGGCAGAGCCTAGAGTTCAACTTTTCAGCTCTGATAACAGGATATTTGAAGTCTGATATTCAGGTGGAAAATTTGCTGCGCTTTAAAGAGGAAAAAAGCTTGCCCCTTATCGTGGATCCTATCATGGGGGATAAGGGAACTTTTTATCAGGGATTTTCAGATGCCCATCTAGACCATATGCGTCGCCTCTGCCAGCATGCTGATTTAGTTTTGCCCAATTTGACGGAAGCCTGTTTGTTATTGGAAGAACCCTACGAAGATAGTTTATCAGAAGATAGATGGGAGGACTACTGCAAGCGTTTGGCTGAGTTAGGACCGAGCAAGGTCTTGCTAACTGGCTTGCCCATGAAAGAGAATCAGATTGGTGTGGCCTATTTTGATGCGGGAACAGAAGGGTTTAACCTCTTTTCCAGTCCATCTCTGCCCCAGCAATTTTTTGGAACGGGTGATATATTGACGACACTTGTGGCTGCGGCTTTTGTTCAGGAGGTTGATATCAAGCAAGCCCTGCCTGTGATTTTGAAGTTTATTGAAAAGAGCTTGGAACTTAGCTTTAAAGAGCAAATAGATCCAAAGAAGGGCGTTTTTTACCAGCCCTACCTAGGAGAGCTTTTTGCTGATTTTCAAGCCTTGATGGAGGAAAAATATGAAGAAACAAACACTCGATTTGCAAACCTTAACCATGATTAGTTTATTTGCTGCTTTGATTTTTCTGAGCATTCAGTTTTTTAAAATTCCTGTCGGAGCTCAGTTTATTCACTTTGGGAATGCACTGGTGGTAGTGGGCTGTCTGATTTTTGGTAGTAAACTCGGCTTTTTAGCAGCCGCTATCGGATTGGGAATATTTGACTTGCTGAATGGTTACGCAGCGGAAATCCCAATTATCTTGTTAGAAGCACTTGCGGTGGCCGTGGTGATTCATTTTCTGTATGAAGGACTCTTTCAGAGAAAGGATAAACTAAGAAATATTCTTGTGACAGCAGTAGCTGCAGCTTTGGTGAAAATTGTGCTCAATATCTTCAAGTACACTCTGACAGGAACACTGTTTGGTTGGAGTAGCTTACCAGCAGCATTTTTGCTGGCAGTAGCTAAGATTACTGGTACATTTGGCTCCAGTCTAGCGACAGTCATCGCTGTCCCAATCTTATATCCAATCTTTCAGCAAGTTAGAAAAGCACACAAGCAAAGAAAGACTGTAGAAAAGCAGCGATGAATCAACAATCAGCATAAACAAAGAAACCGTCTGAAAGTCCTCAGACGGTTTTTGTGTTTTTCTCTTACATAAAATAAACGATAGCAAGGTATTGCAGGGCGGAAGCAGCTAGAATGAAAAGATGCCAAATCATGTGGAAGTAGGGCTTCTTTTGAGCATAGAAACCAGCTCCTACAGTATAGCAGAGACCACCAGCCAGCATGAGTCCCCAGAAGATAGGTCCAGTTTGACCGATAATCTGCGGAATGATAAAGACAACCAGCCAGCCCATAATCAGATAGAGAGCTAAGCTGAATTTTTCATTGACCTTCTTAGCGAAAATCTTATAGAGAATGCCAAAAATGGTCGTGCCCCACTGGATGGCAATGATGAGATAGCCAAACCAGTTATTCATCAGCGACAGCACGACTGGCGTGTAGCTGCCAGCGATAGCGATGTAAATCATGGAGTGGTCGATAATGCGCAAGATATACTTATGGGTCGAGCCATAGGACATTGAATGGTAGACAGTTGAAGAGAGGAACATAAGAAAGAGGCTGATAACAAAGATAGAAGTTCCGACAGCAGCCACCAATCCGTGCCCTTCATAGCTATAAATAGCTGAGATAGGCAGCAGAATAAGCATCAGAACAGCCCCTACCGCATGGGTAACAGCGTTAGCAATTTCCTCTCCGAAGGATAGTTTTTTACTGAGTTTAAGCGCGTAGTTCAAGATTTTCTTCCTCCTCATTTGGTACTTGGATTAGGGATAAGGTCTTTTGATAGAGTTTGACCGTCTGGCAGGCAGTGGAAATGATGGGTGCCACGTCTAGCTTGCTGCCATTCATGTAGTCAACGAAGTCATTATAGAGATCTTGCGAATCTGCTGATTTATGTAGCATATTTAAAGTAGCAGAAATTTCCTGGATAGAAAAGACCGTTTTTAAGGTCGTGATAGCAATCAAGCGAGCTACCTGGCGGCGTTGATATTTTTTCTTGACTGGCTTGGCAATATAGCCATGCTTGACATAGTTGTTAATCATAGAAGCGGTCAGTCCCTTGTCAGCAGCTGAAATAGAAGAGCCACAGACATTGTTTACATAGAGCAGAACTTGGTCCAAATATAGGTCTAGTTCTGGTAATTCGTCCCACTTGGGAAAAACTTGTTGAGAGTTCAAATCTTTATCACTTTCTTATCTAGTCTTTATAACTAGATGATAACATCTCTGTAAAACAAAGTCAAGCAAAAAATAGAATGTCCCATTGAAATTTGATATAATTTTAAAAAGAAGAAAGGGAGCTTTCAGATGAAAAAACAAACAATCTTTGATATGGCAGCCTTCCTAGGCAGTCTGATTTTTTGGTCTTGGCTCTATATGCGCTTTTTTTATGCCTACGTAGCCGTCGTCTTTTACAAGAATCAGCCAGAATGGAACCTGCTGATACCAGCTTCTATCATCCTGACTCTGACAGCCATTACCTCGCTTTTTATTCGTGGTCTCTACAGTCGGCACATTCCCCGTTGGCAGGTAGTGGCTAGTTACACCCTCTATTTTCTCATTCTATTTTATGCCCTCTTTTTGAAAAATATCGGCAGGCAGGGCTTCAGTCTGGACCTGCAGTCTTTTACCTATAATTGGATTTATGGAGATAAGCTGGTACCAACCATGAATATCATTATGTTCATTCCGCTGGGCTTTCTCTGCAAGTTGTCATGGAAACATGTGGCTTATTTTACCTTAGCTATCGGTCTGGTTGAGGGGAGCCAGTATCTCTTTCACCTTGGCATTTTTGACTTGGGTGATATCTTGACCAATCTGCTAGGCTTCATCATCGGCAGCTATCTACTAGAGACAGCCTTGGGTAAATGGGTTGTCCGCCATATTCACTAAATGAAAGAAGGAAACTATGAAAATTCTTATCCCAACTGCGAAAGAGTTGAATCTAACTGCTCCATCTGCAATCCCTAATCCACTTTCAGCACAAACTCAGGCTGTGTTGGATGAGTTGGCAACCATGTCAGTAACTGACTTGGCATCATTTTATAAAATCTCCCCAGAAAGAGCAGAGGTAGGGTGGCAAGCCATTCAGGCTTTGCGAGAAGGAACTGCGCAGCATGCTCCAGCACTTTATCTTTTTGACGGCCTCATGTACCGCCATATCAAAAGGCAGGACTATACCAAGGAGGAAAGTCAGTATATCGAGAAGCATCTTGCCATCACATCAGCGCTTTACGGAGTCATCCCAGCTCTGGAGCCCATAGCGCCCCATCGCTTGGACTTTATGATGCCACTCAAGCTAGATGGGAAGAGTCTCAAGGCATTTTGGAAAGAAGCTTATGACAAGACTCTGGCAGAAGATGAGGTGATTTTCTCCCTCCTGTCCAGCGAGTTTGAAACAGTATTTTCCAAGGAAATCCGTCAGCGCATGATAGGCTTCAAGTTTCTGGAAGACCGAGGCGGCAAGCTGAAAGTCCATTCGACCATTTCTAAAAAAGCGCGTGGTGAGTTTTTAACAGCTCTAATAACTAACCAAGTAACAGAAGTCGAACAGATGAAGAAATTAAGCTTTGCTGGCTTTACTTACCGACCTGATCTATCTAGTGAAAAAGAGCTTGTTTATGTCAAGGAATTATGAAAAGGAAAAATTGGTTCTTGTAATAATTTTGTAATATTTCCGTGATAAAATTGTTATAAAATAAATGAAGTTTCTAAGGAGTTTTAGAACTATGGGAAAAATTAAGTCGAGTACTATCTCTGCTCAGAATGCTATTAGTGAATTGGTTGGGGTAGATACAAGTGACAAGCAAAATCAACAGGTAGAGTTCAGCTATACTACAGAGATTGCTGGGATGGAAGCAGGCCGTCAGGCATGCAATCAAATGCTGCAGGCTGTCAGTGACTTTAGCGCAGCTGTCCTGGCTCAGGCTAATAAATTTCCTGATATAGCTTATAAAATTGAAAAGCGTGATGTAGATCAAGCGCAACGTTGGAGCAACTGATGATAAAAGATAAAAATCAAGAAAAACGTCAGCAATTACATAAGCAAATCATTCAGCTTGAGAATCAAGAAGAAGATCTTTTAGTTCTCAAAAGGCGTTATGAAGAGAAGGTAATGGATTTTCGTACAGATATTTGGACTATGAATGCCCAAATAGAAAACTTGATAGATTCCGTATCAGAGACTAGTTCTACCAATCGTAAAATATGGGAAGAAAACCAAGCCTTGCAGCAAACAATAGATAGCTACGTAGAGCAGGAGTTGGATAATGTTTCCAAACAAACAAGGGAAGTTCAGCAAAAATTAGATGAAAATCGAGAAAAATTGACGAAAGAAAGGAACTCTTTACCATGGGAGTAAAGTACAGTGCGTCAGAGTCTTCACAGCTGATGGAGGCCATGTCTAGTAATATTCAAGTGGCTAATGAGGTGACAGACCGATTGTCTCAGGGCTGTGACCACCTGATAGCCACCCTAGACTCTGGAGAACTCATGGGAGCAGCCTATACAGCAGGTAAGGGTCTCTTTTCAGAGATTATTATTCCTTCCATTAAGAAACTGCAGGAAGCAGTTGATGACATTCAAACGGAGTTAAATTCATACAGAGCTGCAGATGCTCAGGTAGCTGAGTATGGAAACCTCGATCTGGATCAGCTGAAGAAGACAAAAGAATTGAGAGAGCAGCAGCTAGCCTCTGTCAAAAAGGCTATTGAAGCCAAAGAATCTTTCTTAGAGCGTATGAAGTCTATTGCTACATTTAATATCGTTTCTCACATAGAATCTCTGGTGATTCTCTCTAGTGCAGAGTCGCAAATTGAATCACAGATTAAAGAATTGGAAGAGAAGATTGAAAAGCTGGAGTTCTTTGTCGCTCAAGTCTCCCAATATTTCAGCGATAGTCTAGAAGTCCTCCGTCTAGCTATCCAAGGAGCCAGCCAGCTAAGCCAAGTCCTAGTTGATAGTGATGGAAACTACTCAGTTGATGGTGTAGATATGAGTTGGGCTATTAAAATGAAGGGGCAGAAGATTGAGACATACATACCAATAACTAAAAAAGAGAAATTTATTCAAACTATTAGACAACAGTATGGATTTAGTCGAACTGAATCAGAGATATTACTAAATTTATATCAAAAGCTAGAAAAGGAATATGGATCCAAGAAAGCAAATATAGAATTCTTTAAAATAGTTGCATCTTACTCTTATGGTGATAAATCTTATGGAGCTTGGCAAGTGGTCGGTGGATTATATAGCCCGAATGGGGTAAACGGTATAAATGTTGGTATTAATTATAGAATGAAATCTGTTTTGAGAAAATATGGCTTAAAAGATGATGAAATTGATACGATTCAGAAAGCTATTCAGAATCAGCATAATTTTACTAACCTAAAAAAGATTCAGGAAACAGATTCAGAAGCAGAACTTACTCAAAAACTAGATGCTGGTGCTTCAAAGGCATATGGGAAAGATGTTAGATATGCCGATTTAGATGCCAATCAAAAATCTAGAATAAGAGAATTACTATCTCAATTTGGAGGAACCACAGACTATTCCCATATGGCCGCAACTATTTCCGCACATTATACAGGTAATCATTTTATTGAAAATGAAGATGATTTAGCGGGATGGCAAGGTGATGTAGCTGGTACTATGGGACTTCCGCCGAGTCTTGGTAACGATGACTATCGTTCAGATTTAGATGCTGTTAATATTTACAACAAAATGAAGAATGGAGATAGCGTAGTTGATGTTACAAACTCATATTACGATAGTGTTGAGAGAACATCTGGCTATAGAGCTTATGAATTTGTTCAAAATATTGGAGAAGGGGATTACACGAAAGGAATGAATAAATTAGAAGAAACTTATAAATTATACGTTTCTTCTCATTCTAGTGAACGATCATCAAACTTCGAAAAATTCATGAATGCTATCCAACATTTCCAAAAGGATTTAGACAAACCCAATCCCTCTATCGGAGAGTAAAATGTTAAAAAAAATGAAAAACTATTATAAAAACAAACCAACTCAAGCTTTCTTAATGCTCATAGTTCTTATTTGGTCAGTATACGAGATTGGTGCGACTAGTTTAGCTAACAACTCGGCCTTGACCAAGGAATTCATGCATAGTCGGTATGTTATGGTTTGGCCAATAGTAGATAGAAAGGCGAATCTATACCACTATGCGGAAGAATGGACTAGTAACATCTTGGATGGCATTATGCATCTAGACTATGAAAATATAAAAATGACCTGTTACCCTAGTAAATATGATGATCAGGTTTCCGCTGAATACAATCGGATTCCTAATAAGGAAAATTATGCGATTTCATTTCCTTTAGACGGGTCGTTGTCCAAATCAAATTTTTCGACATTAGATACTAGATACTATCTAATATCAAAGAATGCAGCTATTGTGGAGCAAAAGACAGGTAAGACTATTGAGGAATTAACCCATGAGATAGGGTATGCAAGGGAGGAGTTTTTGTCTGCTCTTGGTAAGATGAAAATCCTTCGTTTGGTCTATTTGATTCTTCGTATGATAGTACTGTTGCTATGTATCATGTTGTCGGGTCAGCGGAGAAAAAGGAAAGAAAACGAAATCTTACAGAATGGATAGAGCTCCAAGATGGTATGACGACTATAAGGAGATTCACAAATGACCTTGAAAAAACAATGGAATTGGAATTTAGGTTGTAGTTTATTGCTTGTTGGAGTTCTGGCATCTGCTTTTCTCTTTTATTTATGGGCACAAAATCTTGGTAAATATACCCTACAACCTGGACAGTCGATCAGCCTAACGGTCAATCCTCGGATACAGGATGTGGAATATTATTCAGAGTTAATTCTAAAGAAAAATGATAAAAATAAACTAGAGTTAAATGGCAGAGAGTATTGGTCTGTAAGTGGTAGTGAGTTACATTATGATTTAAGTAATCAAAATGTGTTCAAATGGGTCAGAGATGAGTCGGGAGAGTTGACTGAATCTTATGTAGAAAATAGTGATTCAGCTGATATTTATATGATAAATTGTAAAATATAGTGCAACAAAAAACCCATAGGTTCTCAAATCGTGTAAACTGTAAGTAACCACACAAACAGACACGAGGAAATCCTATGGGCTACTTACATATTACCATAATTGATCGTCTAAAGATAGAAGCATATCTTGAAGCAGGTTTTAATCTGTCCTATATTGCAACTAAGTTAGGTTTTCACCGTTCATCAATTAGCCGAGAAATCAAACGGTGTCCAAATAAATATTCTGCCGAAGAAGCACAAAGGCAATATGAGGAATTATCTAGACTTAAGGGAAGGAAAACTGCATGTACTTCACAGATGAAGAAAGATATAGAACGTCATTTAAAAGCATCTTGGTCACCCGAGCAGATTCATGGGCGTTATCAGTACGAAAATAAGCCAATCATATCGTTTAAAACGATTTATAATTGGATATATAATGGGCAACTCGAAGTTAGTTTAGAGACGTTAAGACGAAAAGGTAAAACACGTGAACCTCGTGAGACTAGAGGGAAATTCATTATTGGTAAACCTATTTCCAAGCGACCTAAAGAAGTGAAGAACAGGCAAAATTTCGGTCATTGGGAATTAGATACCATGGTTTCTTCCAGAGGGAAAAGCAAAGGATGCTTGGCTACATTTGTAGAGCGCAAAACACGTTTTTATCTGGCATTTAAAATACCTGACCGATCAGCTAGATCAATGTTTTCAGCCATAGAAACACTTCAGAAGATTTTTCCTAAGAACTTTTTAAAAACATTTACATCAGACAGAGGAAAAGAATTTGCTTGTTATCCTCAAGTGGAAGCTTTAGGAATAGACTTTTACTTTGCGGACGCTTATTCATCTTGGCAAAGAGGAAGTAATGAAAATTCAAATGGTTTGCTTAGAGAATATTTTCCTAAGAGAACTAATCTAACCGACATTACTGATGAATCGTTAGTAAATGCTTTACTTGCTATAAATCACCGTCCAAGAAAATGCTTAGGTTACAAAACAGCATTTGAGGCACTTATGGATGAATTTTAGATTTGTTGCACTTTTTATTGCAATTTATCATATAGAAAAATCAAATTTAATTATTCAGTATCAAGGAGAAAAAGTTTTTGACGTCACGAATAACAAACCCTATACTATCACCATCACCAATGTAGACAATAAACCGGCTAAATTTGAGGCTCAAGTGGTGGACAAGTAAGGTAAAGCGTTGGCAACAACTTAGAATTAGCAATCAAGTTACAGACCGACTGCCTAAAAGAGCGTGACTACCTGATAGCTACTCTAGCCTCTGGAGAACGCATGTAAGAAGCCTGTACAGCAGGTGGCCAATTTATTAAGCACGGGAAAAGATGGGATTTCTTATGGAAACCAGATACGGATGAGCATAAAAAATCAAAAGAAGATTTTTATGATTATTTGAAGCGAGGAGAAGATAAAAATGTCGGTACGTAAAAAAATAATAAGCATCCTACTTTTGATAATAACTGTTTTTGTCATTTGGTTGCTCTTTGGGCCTGATGATAGACCTGAACCAGATTTTTCTTCTGCCAATAAAATTGAATTACTGGCAAGTATCCTCGCAGGTAACAACGAGGATATTATCCGAGATGCTGGCTATGGAATTCCGGATGACCCGGTGATTCGGCGATGGGGAATAAATGAACTTAAAATACCTGGTAAATTAAACTTGGATGTACGCCCACCGACTAGTTTGGAAGACAGTGAGCTTCTGATTCATTTTTCTACTACAATTGATGGTAAAGAAATAGATGCAGGTTTTTTCGTGGATAAAGAATTAAAATTGACTTATTCAAGATATACTTATATAGATAAGGATGCTATTAGGAAAAAAATTGAGATAGATGAGACTCAAGAAAAAGAGCTACTACGTCAGGTTCAAACAGAATTGAATCAGTTTTTTGAAAAAATGAAACAGCAACTAGCTTCTAAATAAAGTGTGAGATATTACGGACAGGGAAGAGTGAAGCCTTTCTTGTAGATCATGGTAAAACTGTTGAAGAGGAAAAATCAGGAATACTTTTTGACTATTTTGAAAGAGGGGCTGATACAATGTTCGTTAAATTCAAACGCTATAAATTCCTAGTTATTGTTTTGTCATTACTTCTGATTCTCATTTCTTCCTCTTTTGCTTATGAACAAAAATCAACTGGATATCTTGAGGTGATTGGATGAAGAAGAACCGATTATTCGTTTCGTTTAATTTACATAATTGGGGAGAAGTAAAATTTAAAGATGTTTGGAAAAGACAATAGGGAAACTGATACCAAGGTTAGGTTACTTCAGGAATATTTTAAAACAAAACCCGCTCAATCTTTTTTAATGCTCATTGCGCTTGTTTGGTCAGTATACGAGATTGGTGCGACCAGTCTGGCTAACAACTCGGCCTTGACCAAGGAATTCATGCATAGTCGGTATGTCATTGTTTGGCCAATGGTAGATAGAAAGGCAAAACTGTACCACTATGCAGAAGAATGGACTAGTAACATCTTGGATGGCATTATGCATCTAGACTATGAAAATATGAGAATAAGTAGTTTTCCTAAAAAATGGGAGAGTGAAGCTGAAATATACTATACTTTGTCTGAAGATAAGTATGCTGATAGAGTATATTTTTTCTTAGACGAGCCAATATCCAGAGCCTATACCACTAGTTTAGAGCAAAATTATTATTTAATTTCAAAGAATGCAGCTGTTATTAAAGAGGAAACAGGCAAAACGGTTGAACAGTTAGGTCAAGAAGTGGGACATGCAAGGGAGGAGTTTTTGTCTGCTCTGGGTAAGATGAAAATCCTTCGTTTGGTCTATTTGATTCTTCGTATGATAGTATTGTTGCTATGTATCAAATGGTCGGGTCAGCAGAGAAAACGGAAAGAGGATGAAATCTTGCAGAATGGATAGAGCTCCAAGATGGTATGACGACTATAAGGAGATTCACAAATGACCTTGAAAAAACAATGGAATTGGAATTTAGGTTGTAGTTTATTGCTTGTTGGAGTTCTGGCATCTGCTTTTCTCTTTTATTTATGGGCACAAAATCTTGGTAAATATACCCTACAACCTGGACAGTCGATCAGCCTAACGGTCAATCCTCGGATACAGGATGTGGAATATTATTCAGAGTTAATTCTAAAGAAAAATGATAAAAATAAACTAGAGTTAAATGGCAGAGAGTATTGGTCTGTAAGTGGTAGTGAGTTACATTATGATTTAAGTAATCAAAATGTGTTCAAATGGGTCAGAGATGAGTCGGGAGAGTTGACTGAATCTTATGTAGAAAATAGTGATTCAGCTGATATTTATATAGAAAAATCAAATTTAATTATTCAGTATCAAGGAGAAAAAATTTTTGATGTGACAAACAACAAACCTTACTCCATCACCATCACCAATGTAGACAATAAACCAGTTAAATTTGAGGCTCAAGTAGTAGATAGGTAAAGTTTAGGAAGAATTTGATTTCTCTCAGTCCTAGTTTTTTATTAATATGATGGTATTGAAAAATGAAGAAAACGAAATCTATGGTTATCATAGGCGGCTTTCAAGGTCGAAACATCTTTTATGATGTGAAAAGAAAAAAAGTATATTCTAATAAAGTAAATGAGAGAGTTTTTCCTAATCTCAGATGGTTAGTAATCTCCTTTGGAATTCTAGGAAATGCTTTTCTCATTCAAGTAAACAATATAAAATTTGAATCCCCTATTTTAAGAGTAATTGTTTTGAGTGCGTGCCTTATTCTTATATCTTTGGTTTGTCACTTTGGATTTAAAGATGAGTATTTAGGGCAAAACGTTGAGGCCTTTAATCCCAAATTATATGAACATGTTGGTTGGTTGAATTTTTTAGAAGAAGAGAGAAACCGATTATACATTCTGCTTATTACATTTGCAGTGAGTTCTTTCTTAACTGTTTTTCAAATGAGAGAATATTTGAACGCTCCTAACATGACAAACTTAATAGAAGTTATTGCCTTTTATTTTATATTTTATATGGTAACAGCAAAAAGCAATTTTATGAAAAGAATGACGGCAATAAAGCAATTGATAAAAAATAAATAAAGAGCTTTAGCTTATAATCTATGGATCAAGGTAATGTATGACCAATTACTTACTGAATGGAAGTGCTATGATTATGAACCGTCGCCACTTGGAAGAAATCAATGAATAAAAATGTATTTTGGTTGGGTAATTTCAAAGATAAGAATATTTTTTATGATAGAAAAACTAGAGAACTATACTCTATAGATAAGAAAGAAGAGAAAGCTCCTAATCTCACTTGGTCTATTCTTCCTGCTTCCTTTCTTTTACGAAACATTTATTCAGAAGCAACGGCACCTCAGGTTGCCAGTGTGCCTATCAGAATATTTATTTTGTGTTCGACTGTTCTCTGCGTTTTAGTTTTGATAATATTTGTTCTAAGAAATATTAGAAAAGGAACTATGAAAAGTTTTAATCAGAAACTTTATTTTGACTGGCCTAATTTTCTTTATAACCAACAAACACAATGTAAAGGAATATTGTTTTTTGGGACTATACTATTTTTTACGTCAATTAAATTTATTATTGATTATTATTTTTCAGGAAGCTTCCTTTCTTTTATGGGTATAATTGGTTTTCTCCCGGCATCTGGGCTCATGTTAATAGGAAATAGACCGTTAGAGAAATTGATTATCCTTAAAAGACTGGAAAAGCAATTAAAATGAAGAAAAAAGAATATTTAACCGAACTCTTAGCTTTTCAGGGTAGAAACTATTATTTTGACCCAAAAACTAATAAAATCTATGTCAATGTAGATAGACCAACATTCCATCTGGATCTCACGAATTATGTTCCTGCAGCTAGCATTCTGCTGCTACATGGATTTACTTCTATTTCGAATAGCCAGTTTTCCTTCCTGTGGAAGTTGATTTCTCTAGTATTGGGTTATATTATTCTTGGGTATTTAGTAGAATTACTTGTGAGAACAAAGAAAGAACTGTCATTTAAAGAGTTTCGCTTTGAAACGCTTCCCATTAAGGACGAATTTTTATATATTTTTAGTCGAAATGTATATGCGAAGCTTGTATTCGGTTTGTTTTTTACCTTTTTTGCAATTTATCATGCAACTGAGTATCTAAGCAGAGGTGTCTATGTCTCTTATTTGTTAAGTGATATTGGCTTCTTGATTGTTTATTTTTGTCTCATAAGATCCCATTTATTCAAACAGATAAAAGTTCTAAAAAGATTAAAAAAGAAGAATACTTAGAATTCGAGAAGATTTTTAAAGGAGGTTTCTAATGTCCAAGTTACTACCGATAGGGAGTGTTGTCCAACTTAAAAATGGACAAGTAAAAATTATGATTATTAACCGTTATCCTCTATATAATAATAAGGGTGAAATTGGTTATTTAGACTATTCCGGTTGTGTATATCCTTTTGGTATGACGGATAATCAAGCTTGCTTTTTTAACCAAGAAGATATTGAAAAAGTTTGGTTTGAGGGGTATATAGATGAATCAGAAGAGAAAATGCTAGCAAAAATAGAAGATGAATTATCTCAAATTCCTTATCCTAAATATTCTTTAGCTGATTTATAATACCTGTTCCTGTCAGTAAAGCATTCTAAAAACCCCTCGCAATTATTTGCGGGGGGTTAGTGTCTTATAAGTTTTCTTTTCTTTTTTATAATCTTCTCTTTTTAGTTAAGGGCTGCTAAAAGAGCATCAGCCTGTGCTGAGAGTTCAGCAAGTTTGTCTTCTGCGACAGTCAGTTGACCAGTTCCCCATGCTTCTGGGTTGATACCAACACCTGTGAATGGTTCTACCACGTTCATACGGATGAATGGCAGCAGGCTGCGGTAGTGCTTGAATACTTCATCTGGTGATGTGCCGTTAGCTACAGATGAAACAGTAACAACCTTAGCATTCAGAGCAGATGGACCAGTCGGGTCTGACAGATCCAAAGCGCGTGAAGCCCAGTCCAAGAGGTTTTTCACTACTCCTGGAATAGCCCAGTTGTAGACAGGTGAGAAAATCCAGATAGCGTCAGCGGCCAAGATTTCTTCACGAACCTTAGCAACAGCAGCTGGAGCAGGACTTTCGATGTCTTGGTTGAAGAATGGTACATCTTTGTAATCAAGATATGAAACTTCTGCCTTGCCAGCCAAAGCTTTTTCAGCTTGCTCAGCCAATTGGTGGTTGAAAGAACCTTGACGAAGCGAGCCGACGATGAATAATACTTTAGACATTGCATTGTCTCCTTTTTTATAAAATAAAGAGAAATTTCTCTTGTTACAATATATGTTACAACATTAATCACTAGTTAGCAATTATTTAGCTCATTTTTTTGAAATTTTTTAAAATTCGAATCAAGTCTTGCTTATCGTCTTCTTCGAGAATGGAAAGAGCTTGCTGAATATTTTTAATATGATCAGGCAGGGCGGCTTCAATTTTAGCTCTGCCTTGTTCTGTCAAACCAATCAAAAAAGCCCGGCGGTCATTTGGGTCGCAGGTGCGGACAATCCAGCCGTCGCGTTCCATATTTTTGATGACAACAGTCATGTTGCCAGAAGTTGCCAATATGCGGTCAATCAGGTCCTGAATACGCAGTTCCCCTTTGCTGTACAAGGTTTCTAAGACGGAAAACTGAGTAGGAGTCAAATCATGCTTTTTAAAAATCTGGGCTTCAATGGCACGTATGGTTCTTGCTGCCTTGTGAAAGACAATCATGGTTTTCAAATCAAGCAGAGTTTCTTTGCTTAAATCGTCTGTAATCTTCATAATAATATTTTACCAATAAATAGTATCATATGCAAGGATATTGCTTTAGAATTTTGAGAATATTCTCATCAAAAAAAGATAGAAAAATAGGAGTATTTGTAGTATAATGACGGAGTGAAATATAAAAATAGAAATAAAGCCAGTTTTCCAATTTGGCAGTACCTTATCGGTATTTTTATCGTTCTCAGTGTTCTTGTCTTTTCATTTTTTGCAGTTTTGCAAGTATCTATGCAGCCGAGACAGTCGGCTAAGGAAGCAAGCAGCCGCTTGGCCAAGGAATACGCAGATCTTGAAAAAGTTGACTCATTTGCCTTCTACAATGGGCAGGAATCTTACTACAGTCTTCTTGGCAAGACAAGTAAGGGTGTCGAAAAAGCTGTATTGATTGCAAAAGATTCCAATGAGATTCGGGTCTATCGACTGGACCAAGGCGTCAGTCAGGCTGAGGCGAAGAGCATTGCCAAGGAAAATGGAGCGGGAACTGTTGATAAGGTGACCATGGGCTATTTTCAGGATCAGCCCATCTGGGAAGTCAAGTCGGGAGGCACCTACTACCTGATTGGTTTTGAAAGCGGACTCTTGGTCAGCAAGGAGGGACTATGAAATTATCAAATCGTGTCTTAAAGATGGAAGAAAGCGTGACTTTAGCAACAGCAGCGCGTGCTAAGGCTTTGAAAGCGCAGGGGCGGGATATTCTGTCTCTGACTCTGGGAGAGCCGGATTTTCCGACGCCTAAGAATATCCAAGATGCGGCTGTAGCAGCTATTGAGGATGGCCGTGCTAGTTTTTATACGGTGACTAGCGGTCTGCCAGAGCTAAAAGAAGCTGTAGTAGAGTATTTTGCCAACTATTACGGCTACACAATCCAGCCTAATCAAGTGACGGTGGCAACCGGAGCTAAGTTCTCCCTCTACACCTTCTTTATGAGTGTGCTTGACTCAGGTGATGAAGCTATCATTCCGACGCCTTACTGGGTCAGCTACGGGGACCAGATTAAGATGGCCGAGGGGACTCCTGTTTTTGTCCAAGCTACTGAGGAAAATAATTTCAAGGTGACGGTGGAACAGTTAGAAGCTGCTCGTACTGACAAGACTAAGGTCTTGGTTTTGAACTCGCCGTCCAACCCGACTGGTATGATTTATACAGCAGATGAGCTGCTGGCGATTGGAAACTGGGCTGTAGAGCATGATATTCTGATTTTGGCAGATGATATTTATGGACGTCTGGTTTATAACGGCAATAAATTTACGCCAATTTCTAGTCTATCAGAGGAGATTCGCAAGCAGACAGTGGTCATCAATGGTGTCTCTAAGAGCTACTCCATGACAGGTTGGCGGATTGGCTATGCAGTTGGTGAGCCAGAGATTATAGCAGCTATGAGTAAGATTGCAGGTCAGACGACTTCTAACCCGACAGCAGCGGCTCAATATGCAGCTATCGAAGCTCTGACTGGCGGTCAGGAAACGGTCGAGACTATGCGTCAAGCCTTTGAAGAGCGTCTGAATACTATTTATCCTCTCTTGGCTCAGGTGCCAGGATTTGAAGTGGTCAAGCCACAAGGTGCCTTCTATCTCTTTCCAAATGTCAAGAAAGCCATGGAAATGAAAGGTTATACAGATGTGACCGAGTTTACGACAGCAATTTTAGAAGAAGTTGGCGTGGCTCTGGTGACCGGAGCAGGCTTCGGTGCTCCAGAAAATGTCCGTCTTAGCTATGCGACAGACTTAGAAACTCTCAAAGAAGCCGTTGGACGTCTGCAGCAATTTATGGAGAGTAGATAGACCTCACAATCCGGGATTGCTTGCTAAAGATAATCTACAAAAATTTATAAACAATAGATAAGGACGGACTCAGAGTTCGTCCTTTTCAGTTCCTCTCAACTGCACTGGCAAATAGTTTGACAAAATGGTAAAATAATATAGAAAGAGATGGAAGCGTTTGTAACTCTAGCTAAAATTAGTAAGCTTTAGCATGGATAAATGTTAATTTGCTTCGCTTAGAATTCAGCTGTTAACGGATTTAAACAATAGTGGAAGGGGAACAATATGAAAGGTCGTTTGATTTTCTTATTCTTTCTAGGCGGTCTAGTCTTGCTAGGAGCTTATGTTTTCTTTGATTCAGAGCAGGGGTGGACCACTATTTCCGAATCCAATGGCTATAGTCTGCAAGCTAAAGGTCATCGCTATCGTATCCAATATTATGAGAATGACTCAGCCCGAATTGATTGGTATTTGAACAATTATCAGCCCGAATTGAATTTAAATACGAGAATCTTAGAACGCCCAACTGCTCCAGGTTCTTACACTAAGGAGGAGATATCCGGACAGGGCTCTGCACGCTTTTTGATGGTTTGTAGAACTTGGGGTTCTGCAGAGAACAGTCAAAAGTTTTTAATTAAACGTGCCTATTATAAGGTTGATATTAGACTTAATAAAAAGATGGAGGTAGATACTGAGAAGAGCAGTATGACCTACTGGAAGACGGAAGAAGAGATAAAGAATGATCCGCCAATTGATTAAATAGCAGCTACCAATGCTAGATTAACTATGTATAAGTCACTTTCTGATAGGAATCACCTGACGACTTAAAAATTTGAGGAGTATTTAGTTGAAGACGAGGGTGTTTCGGTGTATAATAAAAGAAGTCCATTTGGTCTAGCCCTGCATTCTATTGACTTGCAGTGTGTTCCTCATGGTCTTTTTACTTAAGTAATAATAGGGATGAAGATTATTTTGTACAAAAGGAGATAAAATGGGTTTTATCAGAAAGGAAATAGGGGAAAGAGAGAAGAAGCTTCTCGAGGATTTTTCTATTGAAGAAAAAGAACTAGCTCTGCCATTTTTACTAGAGGATGAGAAGAGGGGGATTTTTCTCTGTGTCAAGCAATTTCGTATCGGGGAAGGGAAATATCAGGTTTTAGCCATGATGCTCGGAGGGCACTTACTTGAATTTCGCCTAGAAGAAGAACGGGCCGATAGATATCCAGTTTGCAATGAGGAAGATCAAAGTGTAAAAGGTCTATCGACAGAAACAATCTCCCAGCTTGTGATTCCCAAGGTTTTAAAAGGACGAGAGGACAAGATCGTAACAGTGATTCAACATGCCCTGTCGCAAATTAACCCTTATTATGATACAAAGATAAGGGAAGTAAACCACGTGGAGTACAGATAAAGAGGAGATAGGATATGGGATTATTAGAAAAGTGTCTGGATTTTTTTCCTAGTAGGCGGGCTGTAAGTGACATAGAAGAAGAGATGACTTGGGAGGAAGAATTTACCCCTAAAAGGGTTCACCATAAAGAAGTCAGTAGTAGCCCTCAGAAGGAGACTGAGGGAGGAGTATCTCTTCCCCAAGAAGGAAGTTGGAAGTTCGTGCACGAGATGATTTCTGAAGAAGGGATTGAGATTTTAAAAAAGGCTGGGATTGATGACGAGCTAGTCTTTGAGACGGGTGATTGGGTCGCAGATCATGATTTGGGGATTTACCTGGTCCTTTATCGTTTTGGTGGCAGAACCAACTGGAAGAAGACTTATAAGCTAATCTTGCAAGGACAGGTGATTGAATTTAAGACCAAAACCATTTTTCATCAGCAGGATTTTTCTTATGAAGATGGGGAATTCACTAAGGGAGTGATTGTCAAAAACGTCTCCAATATGCTCCTGCCCTTGGCTTTCGAAGGTCAACAGCAGCGGGTGCTCCATATCATTCAAGCGGCTCTGTCAGCAGCTAGCCCAAGCTATGATACCGTCATTTACAGGGCGAACTTTGATTTGGTTTAGGAGGGGAAGATGATATATATTACAAAAGAAGATGTTTTGACTTGGTTGGACAAACATGAGCCAGTGGCCAATCGTCAGGAGGACATTGCGGCTTTTCATAAAGAACTGTCGTTTCGTCTGCAAAGAATGGACTTTCGACCGTCTACCAGTTCCAAAGATCCTCAGAGAGATGTTTGTGAAGATCCTGACCAAGAGCTCATTTTAGCCTTTACTCAGGATGGGGAGGGGAATTATGCGACGATTGACCAGAGTCCTGGAGGTCAGATTCTCAGTGATCAGCGTTTTAAGATGGCTTTGAAAAAAGTCTTGAACTATGATGATGACATGGTTGATCGACTGCTATATGGAACAAAAAATTAGTCCTCTTATTCAGAGAGAGTTATCCGCCAGCCTTTAGGAGGCTGGTTTTTTAATTTTTCTGAGATTTAGACTCTTCAAGGATAGCTATTGCAATCGCTTTATGGTAAAATATAGAACAGATGTCCAAAAGATTTGTCTTGAAATAAAGTGACATTTAGCAACCAATCTAGGAGGCAGATATGATTGATCATTTTGAGATAAAGGTCAGGAATCTACAAATTTCAAAAGACTTTTATACAAGTTTTCTTTCTCCTCTAGGCTACAAATTGGCTTTTAGAAGTAGTTCTCTACTCAGTTTTGTTGCTCCCAACAGCCCACATCCTGGTGGAGATTTTTGGTTGGGGGAGGGAGAGCAGTCTCCGATTCACTTTGCTTTTTTGGCAGAAAACCATGAGCAGGTTCAAGCTTGTTATGAGGCTGGTTTAAAGGCAGGGGGAAAAGACAACGGTGCGCCAAATTATCGGGGGAACCTTTCATCATATTATGCAGCCTTTGTCTTGGATCCAGATGGTAATAATGTCGAGGCAGTCTGTCATAAAGAATAAAAAAATAGAAAAGAGAAAAAACGTGTCAAAGAAAATCGTAACAATTATTGATGTGAAAAATTATGTTGGTCAAGAAGTGACCATCGGTGCTTGGGTTGCCAATAAGTCAGGTAAGGGTAAGATTGCTTTCTTGCAGCTACGTGATGGTTCTGCTTTTTTCCAAGGGGTGGCCTTCAAGCCTAACTTCATTGAGAAATTTGGCGAAGAAGAAGGATTGGCGAAGTTTGATACGATTAAAAAGCTTAGCCAAGAAACTTCTGTCTATGTGACAGGGATTGTCAAGGAAGACGAGCGGTCAAAATTTGGCTATGAGCTGGACATTACAGACATCGAAATCATCGGCGAGTCAAATGACTATCCAATCACGCCTAAAGAACATGGAACGGACTTCCTCATGGACAACCGTCACCTGTGGCTGCGTTCTCGTAAGCAAGTGGCAATGATGCAAATCCGCAATGCCATTATCTACGCTACCTATGAATTCTTTGACAAGAATGGCTTTATGAAGTTTGACAGCCCAATCTTGTCAGGAAATGCAGCAGAAGACTCAACTGAGCTCTTTGAAACAGACTACTTCGGAACTCCAGCTTACTTGAGCCAATCTGGTCAGCTTTATCTGGAAGCAGGTGCTATGGCTCTTGGTCGTGTCTTTGACTTTGGTCCTGTATTCCGTGCCGAAAAATCAAAAACCCGTCGTCATTTGACTGAGTTCTGGATGATGGATGCAGAGTATTCATACTTGACGCATGATGAGTCACTCGACTTGCAAGAAGCTTATGTTAAAGCCTTGATTCAAGGTGTTCTTGACCGTGCTCCTCAAGCTTTGGAAACACTGGAACGTGATGTAGAACTTTTGAAACGCTATATTGCAGAGCCTTTCAAGCGCGTTAGCTATGATGAAGCGATTGACCTCTTGCAAGCCCATGAAAATGATGAGGATGCGGACTATGAGCATCTGGAAAATGGTGATGACTTCGGTTCACCGCATGAAACATGGATTTCAAACCACTTTGGTGTACCAACCTTTGTCGTGAACTACCCAGCAGCTATCAAGGCTTTCTACATGAAGCCTGTTCCTGGAAATCCAGACCGTGTCCTTTGTGCAGACTTGCTTGCTCCAGAAGGCTACGGTGAAATCATCGGTGGCTCTATGCGTGAGGAAGACTACGATGCGCTCGTTGCTAAGATGAATGAACTTGGTATGGATACTTCAGAATATGAATTCTACTTGGATCTTCGTAAGTATGGAACAGTTCCGCACGGTGGCTTCGGTATCGGTATCGAGCGTATGGTAACCTTTGTAGCAGGGACCAAGCATATCCGTGAAGCCATTCCATTCCCACGTATGTTGCACCGTATTAAACCGTAAAACGAATCAAACGCCCATGTGGCGTTTTTTCAAAGCACTAGAAAGAAGAGGTGGAGGTCATGTGAAGCGCAGATTAACAAGTGAGAAAGGATAGAAATTAGAGAACACTTGTTAAAGGAGAAAATATGTTTAAAAGAAGTTATCGGAAAAATATCGGCCTGATGGCCGGAGTAGAATTTTTTGCCTTTCTAGGCATTACTAGTTTTTGGATTTTATTTCTAAGTCAAAACGGCATGTCCCTTTGGCAGATCGGGCTTTTGGAAAGTATTTTTCATGCGACTAGCGTTATTTGTGAAATTCCTTCCGGGATGATGGCGGATCGCTTTTCCTACAAGACTAATCTGTATCTGAGCCGGATAGCCGGGATTGTGTCTTCTGTTCTCATGTTGGCCGGGCAGGGGAACTTTTGGATCTATGCACTGGCTATGGTGATTAGTGCTTGGTCTTATAATTTTGATTCGGGGACAAGTGCGGCCATGGTTTATGATTCTTCTATGGAGGCCGGACTCAAGGAACGTTACTTATCCATCTCCAGTTTTATGTCTGGAGTGGCTGAAGCGACCCGGTCTTTGGGAACGGTCTGGGCTGGATTTTTTGTCCATGGACAATTGCATCTGACCTACTATATCATGATTGGCACCTCTATCATCGTTCTTCTCTTGACCTGGATGCTTAAAGAGCCAAGTGTCAAGGCAGAGAAAGCAGAATGTCTGACCATGAAAAAGATTATCTGGGCTGTCAAAGAGGAATTGCAAAGAAATCCCAGTCTATTTACCTGGATGATTCTTTCCCAAATCATCGGAACACTCATGTGCATGTTTTATTTTTATTATCAAAATCAATTGCCTGACTTAAAAGATTGGCAGATTTCAGTAGTTATGCTGATTGGCAGTGCTTTGAATATCTTAGCGGTCTATCTGGCGAGTGTGATTGGAAAGAAGTATTCTGCCTTGAAACTTTTTCCTTCAGTAGTTCTTCTAACTGGAGTGACTTACCTGTTTTCCTATTTTGGAACGCCAATCATCTATATTTTGATTTATCTAATCAGCAACGCCTTGTATGCTCTTTTCCAGCCGATTTTTGACAATGATTTGCAAAAGCAGCTGCCAAGTGAAGTACGGGCTACCATTCTCAGTGTCTATTCTATGATGTTCAGTCTGAGTATGATTGTCATTTTCCCTGTGACGGGCTGGTTGATTGATCACTTTGGCTTCGATTGGACTTTTATAGGTTTGGGCGGCTTCTTATTAGCAGCGACACCGTTTTTGTATATGGGTCTAAAGAAAATAAGCCAGAACTTACAAGAAGTCTAAAATCAATATTCTCTTTCTGCTGGTCAGAAGGAGAATATTTTTTACCCTTTGAAAATTATGGTAAAATATATACAGTTTAATGGAGAAGTAGGCAGTATGAAAGATTTATTGAAATATTTCAAGGGCTACATCAGTGAGTCTCTTCTTGGGCCCTTGTTCAAGCTTTTGGAAGCCAGTTTTGAACTCTTGGTTCCGATTTTGATTGCGGGAATTGTGGACGAGACCATTCCTAGACACGACAGCTCCCATCTTTACTGGATGGTTTTTCTTTTGATGGGCTTGGCTGCTCTGGGCGTGGTGGTAGCGGTGGTGGCCCAGTATTATTCGTCAAAGGCGGCAGTGGGCTTTACTCGTCAGATGACAGGTGACCTCTACCAGAAGATTCTGCGCTTGCCCAAGGTCAGTCGGGACGAGCTAACGACCTCTAGCTTGGTGACTCGGTTGACAAGTGACACCTATCAGATCCAGACGGGCATCAATCAATTCCTTCGTCTCTTTCTGCGGGCGCCCATCATCGTTTTTGGCTCTATCATCATGGCCTTTACTATCAGTCCGGTCATTACCTTGTGGTTCTTCCTCATGGTGGCAATTTTAACAGCTATTATCGTTCTCATGTCTCGTCTGATGAATCCTCTCTATGCTAAGATTCGTCAGCTGACAGACCAACTGGTCAATCTGACGCGTGAGCAGCTGCAGGGCATGCGGGTCATACGCGCTTTCGGTCAGACCCAGCGCGAGGTTCAGTCCTTTCGCAATCGCAACGAGCTCTATAAAACCTGGCAAATCAGGACGGGAGCTCTGGCTAGTCTGATTAGCCCTCTGACCTTTCTTACGGTCAATGGTACCCTGATTGCTGTGATTTGGCAGGGGAATACCTTTATCGGCAAGGGCTTACTGACTCAGGGGATGCTAGTGGCCTTGGTCAATTATTTATTGCAGATTTTGGTGGAATTGCTCAAGCTAGCTATGCTAGTCAACTCACTCAATCAAAGCTATATCAGTGCAGGTCGTATCAGTCAGGTCTTCGAGCAAGCAGAAGAAGATGTCCTACAGGAATTAGTGCAGGAAACAGCTCTGGCAAATCAAGCCATTAAAGTCCAGCAGGTTAGTTTTTCCTATCCAAATGCAGCTAGTCCAGCCTTGACTGGTCTGACTTTTGATTTGAAAAGGGGTCAGACTTTGGGGGTTATTGGCGGGACAGGTTCAGGGAAGTCTACTCTGGTTCAGCTGCTGGCTCATCTTTATCCTGTGGCTGCTGGTCAGTTGGCCATCTTTTCCCAAGGACGCAGTCCTAAACATCTTAGAGAATGGCGGTCTTGGATCAGTCTGGTGCCTCAGAAGGCGGAGCTTTTCCAAGGAACTGTTCGTTCCAATCTAACCTTGGGTATGTCAACCAAGCCAACAGATGCAGACTTGTGGCAGGCTTTAGAGATTGCTCAGGCAGCGGACTTTGTCTCTCAGAAGGAAGGTGGCTTGGATGCGACTGTAGAGGCCTTTGGTCGGAATTTTTCTGGTGGTCAGCGTCAGCGTTTAACCATTGCCAGAGCTGTCTTGCGGAGGGCGCCTTTCTTGATTTTAGATGATGCGACCTCAGCTCTGGACTATCTGACAGAGGCTAGGCTCTTGCAGTCTATTAAGAAAGAATTGACAGAGACCAGTCTGATCTTGATCTCTCAGCGGACCAATAGTTTGCGCTCAGCGGATCAAATTTTAGTCCTAGATAAGGGAGAACAGGTGGCTCTTGGTCGCCATGAGGAACTCTTAATCAGCTCTGCCATTTACCGAGAAATTCATCACTCACAGCATAGTCAAGGAGAGGAGGGCAAGCATGAAGCATAAGACATCACCTAGCAGCTTGAGGCGTTTGGCTCGCGATTTGCTGCAGGCGCGCTGGCTCTTTCTTCTAGCTAGTCTGGGAACGGTGGTTCAAGTGGCTCTGACTGTTCTTCTCCCAGTTTTAATCGGGAATGCGGTAGATAGTGTTCTTCTCCCTCAATCGGAGCAGCATGTGATGCCGATTTTGGGGCAGATGCTGCTGGTCATCTTAGCCAATACGCTGATTCAGTGGCTCAATCCCTTGCTCTATAATCAGCTGGTTTATCGCTATAGCCAGCAGCTCCGTCAAGGCGTTATCAAGAAAGTTCATTATTTGTCTTTGGCTTATCTGGATCGGCATGGAACTGGTGACTTGGTTAGTCGGGTGACGACAGATTTGGAGCAGCTCAGCAATGGCCTGCTTATGGTTTTTAATCAGTTTTTTGTGGGTTTGCTGACAATTTTAGTGACTATCATTAGCATGGCCAGATTGGACCTTTTCCTCCTGCTTTTGGTTCTGCTTTTGACGCCCCTTTCTCTCTTCTTGGCTCGCTTTATTGCTAGAAAGAGTTTTAGTTTTTTCCAACGTCAGACGCAGGCGAGAGGGGCACAGACCCAGCTGATTGAGGAAAGTCTAACTCAGGAGAGTCTGATTCAGGCTTTTAATGCTCAGGAGCAGTTTGATACAGCTTTTACTCGCAGTAATCAAATCTATGCGGACTATTCGCAGGCGGCTATTTTCTATTCTTCGACGGTTAATCCTTCGACTCGTTTTATCAATGCCCTAATCTATGCTTTGATTGTGGGCTTTGGGGCTGTCCGAATCATTCAGGGAACAGGCTTTACGGTCGGGCAGCTGGTAACCTTTCTCAACTATGTCAACCAGTACACCAAGCCTTTCAATGATATATCGTCAGTCATGTCGGAATTGCAGAGCGCTTTAGCTTGTGCGGAGCGAATTTACAGCGTTTTGGACCAAGAAGAAATAGCTGAGTCTGGTCAGGAAATCCTCCAGTCGGAAGATATCAAAGGACAGATTAGCTTCGAGCATGTAGCTTTTGGCTATGAGCCTGGAAAAGAGCTGATTCAGGATTTGAATATAAGGATTCCAGCAGCTAGTAAGGTTGCTATTGTCGGGCCAACTGGTGCTGGCAAGTCTACCTTGATCAATCTCCTCATGCGATTTTACAATGTAGACAGTGGTCTTATTTCGCTAGACGGTACTCCCATAACGCATTACACTAGAGCCTCTTATCGTCAGCATTTTGGTATGGTACTGCAGGAGACTTGGCTCAAGACGGCGACCATTCATGACAACATAGCTTTTGGCCGGCCAGACGCCAGCCGAGAAGAGGTCATTGCAGCTGCCAAGGCGGCCAATGCTCATTTCTTTATCCAGCAGCTGCCTCAGGGGTACGACACCTATCTAGCGGATGCTGGGGACTCCCTTTCTCAAGGTCAGCGGCAGCTCTTGACCATTGCGCGTGTCTTCCTTGCTGTTCCTAAAATCCTAATCTTGGATGAGGCGACTTCCTCCATCGATACCCGAACAGAAGTCTTGATTCAGGAGGCTTTCAGCAAGCTCATGGTGGGTCGGACTAGCTTTATCATCGCCCACCGCCTGTCCACTATTCAAAATGCTGACATCATCCTCGTTATGGTAGATGGTGATATCGTCGAGCATGGTAATCACCAGGAGCTCATGGATGCCAAAGGTGTTTATTACCAAATGCAGACGGCGCAGGAGTAGAAGGGGAGCTTTATTAAAGTTCACAGATTGATGCTAAACAAAACTAAAAGAGTTGGAAATTCCAACTCTTTTTGCTTATAGACTATAGTACTATGAAACAATAAAATAAATATTCTCATTGTCTATACATACATCTGATGTATGGTTGTAGATTTGGTTCAGTTCATTGAGCCTATCAATAAAAACAGATGTTTTAGCATTTTTTAATTTTTTGAATGATTTAATTATATCTTTTTCCATTTTCTTTGCGCTTTTATTTAGCTCTTCTCCGCCGTCTTGGAGAAATTCATCTGCAGGGCCGTCCTTGATAAAAGGAATATTTCCTAAGAAACCGCCTATTGCTTTGCTTGCTTCTCCTACACCTTTCAATACATTGGATTCAATAGAGGATTCGCTCATTTTTTCTAAATAATTTAGACATTTTGTAAACATGGCAGAATAGGCAGAAGAAAGTTTTTCGATTTCTTCATTGATAGATAATATATTTTTTTCAGCTAAATTTCCACTGAGCATAATTTCGATATAAGATGCCAGTGAATAGGTGTATAGAGATAAGCTGTAGTATTTAAATTTCTTACTAATTTTTTTCTTAGCCGATGAAACTTCTGATTGGATTATAAGAAGAGGGGTAGACTTTAAATCTTCTTCTAATTTCTTTTGGTAGGAAGTCATTTGCTGTCTCGCACTTCTCTGAATATCCATTACCATTTTATGGCTGCTGGAGACGAAGTGGCTATTGTCCCAATTATGCTTATATTTCCTAATTAAATCCATCAATGTCTCGGCATCGGCTTCAATTGAAGATTCTTTTTCGGTTTCTAAAAATGATAAAATTTGTTTCTCAAGTTCAACAATATTGTCTAATCTTTTCTCAACAGAATATAAGAGTGCAGCGACAATGATAACTTGTGGTTGAATCATCAATCCTTCATTTGCAAGTTCACTTATTTCTTGAAGTTGGACAAATTTCGAGCCTCCATCCGCTTTTCGCAGAGCTCCCCAGTAGTTACCATTTTTTGCCTTTTTTAAGGTATCGCCAGCAGCTTTATTAACAATGCGATAGGCTTTTTCGCCATTATTTCCTTGGACAACTTTTGTCAAATTAGGGATAAGAGAAGCTACAGTAGTTCCTAATTCTGACAACTCAATAATTGGTATCTTTATTGTAGTTGGTTGTTCAATTTCAGAACGAGTTTGTAAAAGTATCTGATCTGTGAGTTCAACGAATTGGGTTTGTTCGTTAAAAATCTCTTTTTTGTTAAGTGTGTTTTCAGCAGCAATATTTATGATATCTCCCATGTTTAAAACCTGAACTTTCTATGAAACTATCTTCATTATAAAGGAAGTGACCATAAGTAGTCAATAAAGACAATGAAGAAAATTTTTGAATTACTTTTCAAATTCAACATCTTCCAACCCTGTTTCTGTCAGTTTATAAATCTTCTGGCAGACTTCTTTGAGAAAGATTCGGTCGTGGGAGACAGCTATGATGGCGCCAGGATAGGTCGCCAAAAGCTGGCGAACCTGGGGCTGAGAGGTGGGAGAGAAGTTGCGGGTTGGCTCGTCCAGCAGGAGGACATTGGGGCGGTCTAGGACTAGTTTGAGCAGGAGTAGCTTGGCTTTTTGACCGCCGGAAAGCTGCCCAATCGGGTGGCGGGCCTCGTCGCGCGTGAACTGGAGACTGGCTAGATGCGTCAGGATTTTCTCCTCATGGGACTTGTCGCCAGAGGAAGCCAGAAAGTCCAAGGGACTGCTCTCATCAGTCAGCAAGTCACCATAATGCTGGGGCATGTAGCCTACTAGCATGTCTGTCCGCTCACGCAAGATCTTCCATATTTCCTTAAGCAGAGTAGACTTGCCTACACCATTAGCACCAATCAGCCCGATTTTTTCCTGGCCACAGACCTCCAGAGTCAGGTTCTCCGCCAGTTGTCGTTCGTCTGTTTCCAGTTTCATTCCTTCTAATTTCAGGATTCTTTTGGCCAATGGCAGAGCTTCTATGTCTGAGAAGTGAAGGCTGATGACATCTTCCTGTGTCGGAATTTCGGTCATTTCAGCGCCTGCCTTTTCAAATCGTTTGCCCTGTGAGAGGACGCTTTTCATCTTCTTAGCCACCAGTCGACCTGCAGTAGCGTCGTGGGTGTTTCGTAAAGTATGCTCTACACTCTGCTTAACTCTTCTGTGTTTTTCCATGGTCTTGGCGTGTTCTTCCCGCTCTTTCCGTGCCAATTGAGCTTGTTTTTCAAAGGCCTCCTGACGTTGATGGCGGTAATTTTCATAGTCCAGACTCTTGACACTGGTTCTAGCCTCCTGCTTCTTTTTGATTCGCTCCAGATGAACAATCTTAGTCGCAGCTTGAGCGAGAAAGTGCTCGTCGTGAGAGACGAAAAGGACCGTTCTCTGGCTGTGGCTGATAAAGTTTTCCAGCCAAGTCAGAGTTTCGAGATCAAGGTCATTAGAGGGTTCGTCAAGAAAGAGAATGTCCCAATCACTGGCTAGTTTCTTGATGAGTTGGACTTTGAGCTTTTCTCCTCCAGATAGGCTAGAGAGCTGCTGCTGACTAGCAAAACGCTGGCTGTCAAAGTTGAGCTCCCCAGCATAGCGGTAGAGCTTGTCATAGTCCAGTTCTGTCTCAAAATCAGCAAAGAAATAGTCATTGAGCGTCAGTTGGGCATCCTCTGAAGGTAGCTGCTGGGGTAAGTAGACAGCAGCAGTATAGGACTTATCAATCTGTCCGTTGTAGCTGACATAGGAGCTGACCAGTCGCTCGTCTAGCAGGAGCTTGAGTAGGGTGGACTTGCCATTGCCCTCCTCACCGATAATAGCGACCTTGTCTCCTTGATTGACAGTCAGTGACAAATCTTTGACTAACTCCTTCAGGTCTTTTAGATGGGTAATGGTTAGATTTCTTATTTGAAGCATAGATGTCTCCTTCGTTTTATAACACAAAATACAGCCCTGCTTTATTTAGCAGAGCTGTTTTTAGTTGCACAAAGCAGACACAGGAGTGTCTAAGTAGGATTATTCGTCTATAGGCTTCCAGCTTACACTGTCATAGGAGCGACAGGATTAATCTAAAGATAAGCAAATAAAAGCTAGAAAGCACCAAAAACGAACATCCCGCGGATATGCAGAAACATGACAAAATCTACTAAATAAAGTTTCCTTTAAAAAATAGACTTAATTTTTCATGTCTCCGTGTACCTCCGAAATAGTTCTGCTTTAAGTCTAACAGAAGAAAGTAAATTCGTCAAGCGCTTTCAAATAAATAAAAATTTTTAAAAGATTTTTGGAGCAAATTTTTATAAAACCTCTAAGAATATTGATTTCAAGGCTTTTAAGCTGATTTTGATATATAATTTTTTAATTATATAAAAATTTGACATATACTAGAAAATTATATATAATCGTCTTGTATATAAAAATTATATATATAAAATGATTATACAAATAGGCCTAAAATTTGTAAAAGATAAGAAGAGCTGGAATGGGATAGATTCCAGTCGTCATTTTAAATTGTATCTAAGGAGTAAGAAACCATGCCAAAAACCTTATTTCTCTGGCTTTTGACATTCCTAAGCTTAGGATTGGTAAAAACGCCTCAAGCTAAGACGATGGAGCAATCTTTGAAGTCTAACACGGCGGTCATTCAGATTAGCCAAAAAATTCAGGACTATGTCAAGAAAGATGAAGCGACAAGGGTGGCTGTAGAAGCAGTGACTTTTGATTAGATGATGCAAATCATTGCTTAAGAAAGGAGAAAGCTATGTTAAGAATTTTTATCCGAATGGTATACAGAAGTATTGCCTATGCGATTGTTGAAGCTAAATAGAAAGGAAATATCATGAAAAAATCATTTATTCTAACAATTTTAACGATTATAACTCTAGGACTCTTCCGACCAGTTACCGCCTTGGCTGAGGATCAGAAGTTGCCGTCTGGCACGGAGCGCAGCCAAATTGGTCAGAAAATCGAAAGTTTTGTCAAGGAACATGAAAAAACAACAGCTGGTTTGTCGACGACGGTCTTTGATAAGGATGGCACCATCTACAAAGGAAACTTTGGCTATATGAACAAGGAAAAGAAAGTCAAAACAGATGATAGCAGCGTTTTTGAATGGGGATCGGTTACCAAGCTGACGGTTTGGGTCTCCGTCATGCAGCTCTGGGAAGAGGGAAAGATTGACCTAGAGGAAGACATCCGCACCTATTTGCCAGAGGGATTTTTAAAAAACCTTCGCTATGACAAGCCGATCACTATGATTGACCTCATGAACCATCAGGCGGGATTTAGCGAGTCAATTCAGGGCCTTAAGGAAGAGACAGGATTGACAATTGAGGAAAGCTTAGCCAATAATCAGCCAACCCAGTCCTACGAACCCGGCACCATGACCAGCTACTCAAACTTCTCTGCCGGTTTGGCGAGCTATATCGTCGAGCGAATCTCCGGACAGGACTTCTCTACCTATGTCCATGAGCATATCTTCCAGCCATTAGAGATGAATGATACAGCTATGTCTTCAGATTTGAAGGATAATCTTAAGGTTTATAAGAAGCGAATGGAGGCCTTGTCCTATAGTGCAGATGGTCAGACTTCGAAGGGGACTGCCTATTTATACTCAGCGCTCTATCCAATGGGAAATGCTGCCTCTACCATGGCTGACTTTCAGAAGTTTGCCCAAGCGCTTTTGAAGAAAGAGAAGCTCTTCCAGCGAGCTGAGACTTGGGCGACCCTATACACAGTGACCTCGACCTATCCAGGGACAGAGCTGCCGCTCAATATGCACGGTTTCTGGGCTACAGAGTTTGGCATGACTGTTGTTGGCCATAGCGGTAATACCTTGGGGTATTCCTCTTTCATCCTGCTAGACTTGAAAAATGGCATCGGTATGACTATCATGACGAATCAAGAACACGAATTCGTCTACAACCATGAGATGCCGGCTTTGGTCTTTGGACCTAAGAAAAAGACGGACTCAGCCACCTTTGACAAATTCCAGTCTGGAAATTACCGATCTACTCGCTACTTTGCCAGTGGTCCTATGTCTATCTCTAGAAGCTTATTCCTCTATACTAGTTTTGTCAAGAAATCCGAGGACAATCCACTTTTGAGTCAGGATTTTTCAGTAGTCAGTGGCAGCGGAGATAAGGTCAAGGTGACAGCTGCCTATGGAGGTTATTTCAGAGTCAAGGATAGCGAAATTTTGGCAGACTGGGCCATGATTATTGCAGCGGTAGTCGGAATTGTTTTCAGTATCATTCTCTTTTTGGTACGGGGTGGTTTAGATCTTTTCCGATTGGTATTCAAAAAAGGCCAGCCTAAAACACCTAAGAAACTTCGGATTTGGACTTATCTAACCTCTTTAGCAGCAGTAGGAGTGGCTTTAAATTTCTATGGCCTTGTTGCAGCTTTTCTAGCAAGTAATCGTAGTTACCCCTATAGCATATGGCCTTATATAGTCTTTACAGTTCTAGGTTTAATCTTAGCAGGATGTGCCATCTATCCGTTCTTGAGTAAGGCTCGAAAGGGACTTGGCAAAGGTCGGCTCTTATTGACAGTCATGACGAGTCTATCTGCTCTCGCTATCGTAGCTAACATTCTTTATTGGTCGCTCTACCAGTGGTGGGCGATGTGATAAGTTGCCCGAATAATTCTGCAAAGGAGAATCACATGAAAAAATCATTTATTCTAACACTTTTAACGATTATAACTCTAGGACTCTTCCGACCGGTTACAGCCTTGGCTGAGGAGCAGAAGTTGCCGTCTGGTACGGAGCGTGACAAAATCGGTCAGAAAATCCAAGACTTTGTCAAGGAACATGAAAAGACAACAGCCGGTATGGCAACAACTGTTTTTGACAAGGACGGGACTATTTACAAAGGTAGTTTTGGCTATATGAACAAGGAAAAAGGCATTAAAGCCGACGACAGTAGTGTCTTTGAATGGGGGTCAGTAGGGAAACTAGCTATCTGGGTCTCCGTTATGCAGCTCTGGGAAGAGGGCAAGATTGACCTTGACGAAGACATTCGCACCTATCTGCCAGAGGGATTTATGAAGACTTTGCGCTACGAAAAGCCCGTTACTATGACAGATCTCATGAACCATCAGGCCGGCTTTGGCGAGTCTACCCATGCCTACAAGGAAGATAAGGGCTTGTCTATTGAGGAGATTCTGGCAGTTAATCAGCCAGAACAGTCTTACGAACCAGGCACCATGACAGCCTACTCGAACTTTTCAGCTAGTCTGGCAGCCTATATCGTTGAGAGAATCTCCGGTCAGGACTTCTCGGCCTATGTCCATGAGCATATCTTTCAACCACTAGGGATGAAAGACACTGCTCTATCAGCCGACTTTAAGGAAAATCCAAAGATTTACCAGAAGCGGATGGAGCAGATCTCTTATCGGGCGGACGGTCAGACATCTATGGGCACTAGCTATTATCATTTAGGACTTTACCCAGCAGGGAATGCCGTCTCCACTCTGGCTGACTTCCAGAAGTTTGCCCAAGCGCTTTTGAAGAAAGAAAAACTCTTTAAGAACACTGAGACTTGGACAACCCTTTACACAGCAACATCGAATTATCCAGGAACGGATATGCCGCTCAATATGCACGGTTTTTGGACACAAGAGTACGGCACGACGCTTGTTGGCCATGGAGGAAACTCGACTGGCTACTCATCTTATATTCTGTTGGACTTGAAAAATGGTATAGGTATGACCATTATGACGAATCAAGATCATGAGTTGGTTTATAACTATGAAATGCCAGCCTTGGTTTTTGGACCTAAGAAAAAGACGGACTCAGCCACCTTTGACAAATTCCAGTCTGGAAATTACCGATCTGCTCGCTACTTTGCAAGTGGTCCTATGTCTATCTCCAGAACTTTGCTTTACACTCAGTTTGTCAAGAAATCTAAGGATAATCCGCTTTTGAGTCAGAATTTTTCAGTAGTCAGCGGTAGTGGAAACGAGACTAAAGTAACAGCTTCCTATGGCGATAACTTCAGAGTCAAGGATAGCGAGATTCTGAAAGACTGGTCCTTGCTTATTTCAGCGGCAGTCGGAATTGTTTTCAGTATCATTCTCTTTTTGGCACGAGGCGGACTGGATCTCTTCCGCTTGGTCTTCAAAAAAGGTCAATCTAAAACACCAAAATCTCTTCGCATCTGGACTTATCTAACTTCTTTAGCTGGAGTAGGTGTGGCTATAAACTTCCTCCTCCTCTTCAACACATTTGCTACCAACGATCTGAGCTTTCTAGCTAGCTGGCGTTACATTGTCTTTGCCGGTCTGGGATTGATTCTGGCTGGCTGTGCAGTCTTCCCACTTCTGATCAAGGCAAGAAAAGGACTGAGTAAGAGCCGACTCTATCTGACAGTATTGACTAGTCTGTCAGCTCTAGCTATTGTTATCAATATTCTCTACTGGTCACTTTATCAGTGGTGGGGTCTGTAATAAGCGCAGCTCCATTGCACAAAGGAGTCTCTCATGAAAAAATCTATTCTAATCATTCTTTTAACCATTTTGACGCTAGGAATCTTCCGACCGACAGCTGCTTTAGCTGACTCGCAGAAGCTTCCGTCTGGTACGGACCGCGACAAAATCGGTCAAAAAATCGAAAGTTTTGTCAAGGAACATGAAAAGACAACTGTCGGAATGACGACCGCTGTCTTTGATAAAAACGGAACCATCTACAAGGGAAACTTTGGATATGTGGATAAGGAAAACAAAGTCAAAGTTGACGATGACAGTGTTTTTGAATGGGCTTCAATCACTAAGTTGACGGTCTGGGTGTCGGTCATGCAGCTCTGGGAAGAGGGCAAAATCGACATGGAAGCAGACATCAAAACTTATCTGCCAGAAGGCTTTCTCCGCAATCTTCGCTACGATAAGCCTATCACCATGCTGGATCTGATGAACCATCAGGCTGGCTTTGATGAAATGCCACTCTACAAAAAGGGAGACAAGAGCGACTTGGAAGAGCAGTTCCGTGATTACCAGCCTATTCAGTCCTTTGAGCCGGGTACGACGACATCATACTCTAACTTCAGCACGGCTTTAGCATCTTATATCGTGGAGCGGATATCTGGGCAGAAGTATGCAGACTATGTCCATGAGCATGTTTTTGAGCCGCTGGGCATGGATCGGACTGCTATCTTGCCTGACTTATCGGACAACGCTTATGTACAGGAAAAGCGCAAGGAAGACAAGGGCTATGATGACCAAGGTAAGCTATTGGGTGATACACCATTTAAGCTCTGGATGTACCCAATCGGAGGGGCTGTGGGGACTCTAGGAGACCTGCAGACATTCGCCAAGGCCTTGCTGGAACGTAAGGCGCTCTTTCATCGTCCAGAAACTTGGACCGAGCTTTACTCAACAACCTCTACCCACCCTGGTACGGATATTGTTCGTAATGCTCATGGCTTTTGGGCCAGTCACTACGGTGTTACCTTGCTGGGACACAGTGGTAATGCTGATGGCTTTTCTAGCTATCTTTACTTAGATCTGAAAAATGGCATCGGCCAAGTCATCTTAACCAATCAACTGTATGAACAAGTTTACAATGTTCAAATGCCGGAGCTGACATTTGGCAAGATGCAGACTGTCAGCGAAGCTACTAAAAAGCAATTCAAGCCTGGCTCTTACCACTATCTGAGAAGCTATAATAGGGGGCCACTGTCCTTCATGCTCATGATCCCTGGGGCCATCCAAAAGATCAATAAAGTATCAGATCAGCCAGATCTGCTGAGCACTTTCTGGACTATTGACCGAAGCCAAGGTGCTGACCGCCTCGAATTCGGTGTCCTTAATGCAGAAAGGATTTCTGATTCAGTTCTCTTTAGGCATTATCTAGTCGTGTTTCTCGGAGCTCTGGCGCTCGTGTTTGCTTTGGGAAATGTCTTGATTAGTTCTTTGATTGGCGGTTTCCGTCTCATCCTGCGTAAAGCAAAAAGTTCGGCTCCTCGCTCTTGGAAGATTTGGAATTTCCTGACTTCTCTAGGAATGCTGTTGTTTACTGGCAATCTCATTCTGCTTTTACTGGCTGCCATAAATCAGGATTACTCAATTGTTCAATCTTGGCGCTATATGGTCTTTGCAGGACTGGGCCTGTTCTTAGCAGGATGTGCGGTTTATCCGCTCTTTAGCAAGGCTCGAAAGAGTCTCGGAAAAGGTCGCCTCTTCCTGACGGTTCTGACTAGTCTATCTGCACTCGCTATCGTAGCCAATATTCTCTACTGGTCGCTTTACCAGTGGTGGGTGATGTGATAAGTTGCCTGTCTTCCTTTGGGAAGGTGGGCTTTGTCTGCATAATTCTGCAAAGGAGAATCGCATGAAAAAAACATTTATTCTCACACTTTTAACTATTTTAACATTGGGGCTTTTTCGCCCAGCCACCGCGCTAGCTGAAGAGCAGAAGTTGCCGTCTGGTACGGAACGAGACAAAATTGGTCAGAAAATCCAAGACTATGTCAAAGAGCACGAAAAGACAACAGCTGGCATGGCAACGGCGGTATTTGACAAAGAAGGCACTATCTATCAAGGAAATTTTGGCTTTATGGATAAAGAAAAAGGACTCCAAACGGATGACAATAGTGTCTTTGAATGGGGGTCCGTGACCAAACTAACTGTCTGGGTCTCTGTCATGCAGCTCTGGGAAGAGGGCAAGATTAACCTAGAAGAAGATATTCGCACCTATTTGCCAGAGGGCTTTCTCAGAAATCTCCGCTACGACAAGCCCATCACTATGTTGAATCTGATGAACCATCAGTCTGGCTTTGACGAAGCCCCTCTCTATATGCAAGGGGATAAGAGTTTAGAGGACTTGCTGCTCCAATATCAGCCGATTCAGTCCTTTGAGCCAGGTACAACGACAGCTTATTCCAACTACAGTACTGGATTGGCTGCCTATATTGTGGAGCGAATTTCGAGGCAATCCTTTGTTGATTATGCTCATAAGCATATCTTCAAGCCTCTGGGAATGGAGAGAACAGCCATAGCTCAAGACTTGTCCGACAATGCTTATGTCCAAGCCAAGCGCAAGCAAGTAAAAGGATATGCGGCAGATGGCAGCCTGTTAGGCGATGCTCTTTATGAAGTCGGCCTGTATCCAGTTGGTCGGTCAACAGGAACATTGAGTGATTTGCAAAAATTTGCTCAGGCCCTGCTAAGTCGAAAAACTCTCTTTGCTCGGTCAGAGACTTGGGACAAACTATACACTGGCACTTCGTATTATCCTGGTACAGATATCGTTCGTAATGCTCATGGCTTCTGGGCTAGTGAATTTGCCGTTACAGTGCTAGGACACGGCGGTAATACAAATGGTTTTTCCAGCTTTCTTCGGCTGGATCTGAAGAATGGTATCGGGCAGGTAATCATGACCAATCAAGGCTTGGAAGAAATTTATAATGGTGGCATGCCAGAATTGATTTTCGGAAAACGTCCGACAGCCAGTGCAGAAACTCAGAAAAAGTTCGAACCAGGCTATTATCAAATTCTTCGGAATTTTAACCAAGGTCCGCTCTCTTTGTACCAGCTCTTTCCAGGTAATATGCTTCATATGAAGAAGCCGTCCTCGGAGCGAATGGATCATTTGTTTTGGACTATTTATAAAAGTGGAAATGGCAAAACGAGAATTGCTACTCCAGTCAGTGATTTGGAGAGACTCCCTGACTGGGAAATCTGGACTAAGTTTGGGTTGATTGCTTTGGCTGCTCTTAGTCTTGTTTATGCTTTGGTCAATCTACTTATGCGGCTTGCGCTGGTCCTTTATCGACTGGCCTTTGGCAAGGTGAAAAGCAAGCAAAATCGAGCTTGGAAATGGTGGCACATTTTAACAACTGCAGGAGTAGTGACCGTAGCTTGCAATTTACTGTTGCTCCTGCTTAGCTTCAACGCTACGGATCTCAGTATCATCTCTCAGTGGCGTTATATGGTCTTTGCAGGACTGGGCCTATTCTTAGCAGGATGTGCGGTTTATCCGCTCTTTAGCAAGGCTCAAAAGGGTCTCAGAAAAGGCCGCCTCTTCTTGACGGTTCTGACTAGTCTATCCGCCCTCGCCATAGTAGCTAATATTCTTTACTGGTCACTTTACCAATGGTGGGTGATCTAGTTTAAAAATTTTGAAACAAGAAAAGAGCCGGCATATAAGCTGGCTCTTCGTTTGGTTTTATACATTCAGCACCTTGTCCAAGAAGTCTTTAAGACGTGGATGTTGTGGATTGTCAAAGATTTGGTCAGGCTTGCCGTCTTCTAGGAATTCACCATCAGCGGTAAAGATAACGCGGTTGGCTACCTGACGGGCAAAGCCCATTTCATGAGTCACAATCAGCATGGTCATACCTTGCTGTGCCAGATCCTTCATAACGTTGAGAACATCGCCGACCATTTCAGGGTCAAGGGCAGAAGTAGGCTCGTCAAAGAGCATGATGTCTGGATTCATAGCCAGACCGCGAGCAATAGCTACCCGTTGCTTTTGCCCGCCAGACAGACTGTCTGGACTAGCATCAGCTTTATCAGCCAAGCCGACCTTTTCCAAAAGCTCCATACCCAGCTTGTTTGCTTCGTCTTGGGTCAAGCGCTTGTGCTCAACAGGAGCAAAGGTAATATTTTCCAGAACGGTCATGTGCGGGAAGAGGTTGAAGTGCTGGAAGACCATACCGATATTTTCACGGACCAGATCCACGTCAGTCTTTTTGTCCGTCAAATCAAAGCCATCAACCGTGATAGTCCCGCTGGTCACTTCCTCTAGCAGGTTGAGACTGCGTAGGAAGGTTGACTTACCAGATCCAGAAGGACCGATGATGCAGACCACATCGCCCTCGTAGAATTTAGCAGTAATCCCCTTTAGGACTTCGTTTTCCCCGTAATATTTATGAAGATCATTCACATCGATTTTTAATTTTGCCATTACTTAATCCTCTTTTCTAAGCGTTTTGCCAAGCGGGTCAAGAGTGTGATAATGATGAGATAGAGCACAGCTAGGATAGCATACATCCGGAAACTCTGATAGTTGCGGGCGATGATGTCCTTACCCGTTTTGAAGAGCTCGGCCAGTCCAATAGCTGAGACAATTGTTGTATCCTTGAGTGCGATGACAAACTGATTGACAAAGTTTGGCAACATAATCTTGGTTGCCTGTGGCAGGATAATCTTGCGCATGGTCTTGGAGTAGGAAATCCCCAAGCTGCGGCTAGCTTCCATCTGTCCAACTGGAACGGCCTGGATACCTCCACGGACAATTTCTGCGATATAGGCGCCAGCATTGAGAGAGAGGGCGATGGTTCCTGCAACGAAAGCATTGATTGGGCTTTGTTGACCAGTCATGGATTCGATTAGGTTAGGAATACCCCAGAAGATAAAGGCTGCCACAATCATCAATGGAATACCACGAATGACATCAACAAAGATTTCTGCAATCCAGCGCAGCGGTTTATAAGGGCTGACGCTGAACATACCAAAGATAATCCCAATAACCATAGCAATTGCAAATGAAATCAGTGCCAAAGCAATCGTCACTCCCAGACCTTTAAGCAGTTCTTGGTAGTTGTTTTGCAGCAAGCCCCAAATAGTGGACTCATCTACTGTGGATTCCTTTTCCTCGCTAGCCAGATACTTGTCTAAAATCTCTTGGTACTTGCCACTTTCTTTCAGGTTGGCCAGTCCATTGTTAAACATCTCAATCAGCTCAGGATTGCTGCCTTTTTTGACTGCGAAAGCGACTTTGCCGCTTGGTGTACCTTCAATAGGTGTTTTAAGCTTCTTGCCTTGTTTGATAGCGTATTTGACAACGGGCTCATCATCCATCACAGCTGCGACAGAGCCAGTATTGAGACTGTCATACATGGAAGCTGCATCTGAGAATGTTTTAATAGAGTAGCCGTACTTGCTCTTGTTTTCCTCAAGGAAAGTCTGAGAAGCGGTACCGGTTTTGACACCGACGGTTTTGCCCTTGAGTTCCTCGTAGGACTTGATATTGCTGCTGTCCTTGACTGCCAAGATAGAGTTGGCTGTATAGTAAGGGTCAGAATAATCAAAAGTTTTCTTGCGGGCATCGGTGACAGACATGCCGGCGATAATTCCGTCAGCCTGACCGGTCTGAACGCTATTAATAGCTGCATCAAAGCCAGGATTGGTGACTTCCACAGTAAAGCCTTGGTCTTTGGCAATAGCCTTAATCAGCTCCATGTCAATACCAGTATATTGGTTGCTGTCATCTTGGAAGACAAAAGGAGCAAAAGACGAGTCGCTGGCAATGATATATTTGTCTTTTGTAGGAGTAGCTTTTTGACCGGCAGGAGTAGAAGTCTCTGGGACGGCGGAGTCAGAGCTGCCTTTAGAAGCCGTCCATTTATTAATGATTTCATCCAGACTGCCGTCTTCCTTCATCTGGGCCAAAGCTTCGTTAAACTCAGTAACTAGGTGCTCGTGCTTGCTGCCTTTTTTGACACCGAAAGCAAAGCTACCAACAGCCTCACCCTTCATAGAAATTTTCAGGTTTTGTCCTTGATTGATGGCGTACTCAATGACAGGCTGATCGTCCATCACTGCATCTACATCACCAGCAGAGAGGCTGTTATACATCAAGTCGCCCGTGTCAAAGGTTTTGAGAGTGTAGCCGTACTTATCCTTGTTCTTATCAAGGAAGCGTTGGGCAGCTGTACCGGTTTTGACACCGACTTTCTTCCCTTTCAGCTGTTCATATTTGCTGATGGTGTTTGCCTTGGTCGTCGCGATAACGACCTTGGTGTCGTAGTAGGTATCAGACATGGTAAAGACTTTTTCACGCTCGCTTGTCTTGGTCATACCAGCCATGATAGCGTCCGCTTGGCCAGCTTGGACGGCATTGACAGCTGCATCGAAGCCCGGGAAGCTCATGTCAATGTCCCAGCCTTTGATTTCTGCGACCTTGTTGATGATATCAACGTCAATCCCCTTGTAAGTCTGATCAGAATCTTTAAATTCAAATGGTGCGTAAGCAGTATCGGATACGATTTTGACCGTATCTGCCTGGGCTGTCGCCCCTAACGCAAAAAATGGAAATAATGTTAGCAAGACTGCTAAGAATTTTTTCTTCATTTTCTTCCTCCTTTTTAGCATTCTAGCATTATAGCAAAAAAACACTGATTAGGCAAATTTCTCCTATTTTTATGTTAGGTTTTCTAACATATGAACTCTGTGTTTTTTGTAAGAAGAACCGTAACTTTTCTTTGTTCTTAATGCAAAGTCTGCTATACTGGAAATGAATAAAAGCAAGGATAGAATGAGGTTCTTATGAAAAAATCACGTATCTTGGAGGGGGTCAATCAAGCTCGCTTTGTTCCTCCTTATATTTTGTCTCTTTTGCTGGCAGTTATTTTCGTGCAAGGAGGACAGCAGTTAGCTTATTGGGCTTTGGAGCCAATTTCGACTGTCCTCAGTCTTATGCTAGGTTTCTTAGGGCAAGGCGGATTCTTTGAAATCTTCTTCAATTTTGCCCTGCCTTTTCTCTTGTTTGGCTTTGTTTTTATGATACTGGCTCTCTTTCTCTGGGTGCGCTGGGCTGAAGGACGACCGCTCGCGACTCTGGGCTTTGTTAAAAAAGGAAGCTTGGTGGAGCTGGTCAAAGGATTGGCAGTAGGTTTTTTCCTCTTTAGTCTAGTCGCTCTGCTTATGCTGTTGAGCGGAGCTGGCTCTTTTGAATGGGGACAGCTGACGATGGGGCCTTTTCTCTATATCTTGATTTTGCTTCCGCTTTGGATGATTCAGGGTGGAGCAGAAGAGCTAGTGACAAGGGCCTGGCTGCTGCCAGTTGCTGTCAAAAAGACCAACCTGCCCATCGGTTTGCTGACTTCAAGCCTCCTCTTTGCCCTCTTGCACCTAGGCAATCCAGATATTGGTATTCTTCCCATTGTTAACATTGCCTTATTTGGCCTCTTTGCAAGTCTCTATCTGCTCCGGACGGACAATGTTTGGGGGATTATAGGACTTCATGCTGCTTGGAACTTTACTCAAGGCAATATCTATGGTTTCAGCGTTAGTGGTACTGGTGTTGACGCGGCAGTATTGAACTTTATCCCTAAGTCAGAATGGAGCTGGCTAACTGGTGGAGCTTTCGGCGCTGAAGCTTCTGTTTTCAGCTCACTCATTCTCTTGCTGGCCGTTTTTTACTTGCTTATCAAGATGAAAAAAGACGGTAGTTTGATAGAGCTTGTGAGAAAGTCTCAGAAACAGTTTTGACGGCTAGTTTTTGCTCCTCCTAAAATAATATGCTATAATAAATTCAAACAAGGAAAGGAATAATTATATGTTTAAATCTCGTATGTTGGATGCTATCAAGCAATCGCGTTATATTCCGCCGATTTGGTTGGCTATCTTGATTGCTATTGGTTTTGTTTATGGAGGAGGAATTTTAAGTTTTGTCGGAATGTTGCCAATTGGTATCATTGTCGGACTCTTATTTGGCTTTGCAGATCCGACGATTAATCGGACAGAAGCAATGGCAGCCATTAGTCACTATACGGTCTTTTTTCAGCTCGCTGGTTTCTTCTTTATCGCCCTAGCAGTTTTCCTCTGGGTTCGGTATCGTGAGAAGCGTCCTTTTTCTAGTCTGGGATTCTATAAAGAAGACTGGTTCAAAAATCTCCTCAAAGGCTTCCTTATCGGAGCGGTTCAGTTTTCACTGGTTGTTGTCTTGCTCTTGGTAACGGGGACAGGCAGTCTGAAATTTGGTCAGCTTAACTTGCAGTCTTTGATTTTTGTCCTAGCTATCATTCCTTTCTGGATTCTCCAAGGTGGGACAGAAGAGCTAGTGACGCGTGGTTGGCTCTTTCCAGTAGTTAGTGCTAAGTCAAATATCTTCATTGGTATCTTGATTTCCAGTGCTCTATTTGGGGCTCTGCACCTCTTTAACCCTGGTGTGACCGTTCTTTCTATTGTCAATATCATACTAGACGGTATCTTTGCTTGTTTCCTTATGCTCAAGTATGACAATATGTGGGTACTGGCTGGTATGCACGGCGCTTGGAATTTTGTGCAAGGAAATATCTATGGCATTCAGGTCAGTGGCCAAGGAGCATCTACCTCAATCTTGAACTATAACTCACAATCTTCTGTGGATTTGCTGTCCGGTGGAGCTTTTGGTGCTGAAGGATCTATTTTTTCCAGTATCGTCCTGATTGGCTGCATTGCCTATCTTTACTGGTCACTCAAGAAAGAAAATCGCCTGCCTCAGGCGCTGATCTTTAAGAAATAACCATTTCGCCCAGTTGAGCTGGGCCTTTTTTATATCTTTAAATGAAATGTGTGACCTGGGACAGACGATGGTAGAAGCGTGGCCATTCTACCTACACCCAAATCCAGAGAAAATAGGGCAAATATGGTAAAATGATAGAAGCACAATTTGAGGAATAAAAGATGATTAACAGAATAACAGATAATAAATTTGAATTGGTTTCCAAGTACGAGCCTTCAGGTGACCAGCCCCAGGCTATTGAGCAGCTGGTGGACAATATCGAGGGAGGCGAGAAAGCCCAGATTCTCATGGGGGCGACGGGTACTGGTAAGACCTATACCATGAGTCAGGTTATCGCTCAGGTCAACAAGCCGACACTGGTTATCGCCCATAATAAGACCCTGGCCGGCCAACTTTATGGTGAGTTTAAGGAGTTCTTCCCCAATAACGCGGTGGAATACTTCGTTTCCTACTATGATTACTACCAGCCGGAGGCCTATGTGCCCTCCAGCGATACTTATATCGAAAAGGATAGCTCGGTCAATGACGAGATTGATAAGCTCCGTCACTCAGCGACTTCTGCCCTCTTGGAGCGCAATGACGTGATTGTCGTGGCTTCTGTCTCTTGTATCTATGGTCTGGGATCGCCAAAGGAATACTCCGATAGCGTAGTTAGCCTGCGTCCTGGTCTAGAGATTTCCCGTGACAAGCTGCTTAATGATTTGGTTGATATCCAGTTTGAGCGTAATGACATTGACTTTCAGCGGGGGAAATTCCGGGTTCGTGGTGATGTGGTGGAGATTTTTCCAGCTTCTCGTGATGAGCATGCCTTTCGGGTAGAGTTTTTCGGAGATGAAATTGACCGGATTCGTGAGGTTGAAGCCTTGACAGGTCGAGTCTTGGGTGAGGTGGACCATTTGGCCATCTTCCCGGCCACTCACTTTGTGACCAATGAAGACCACATGGAAGTAGCCATTGCCAAGATTCAGGCCGAGCTGGAGGAGCAGCTTGCTATTTTTGAGAAGGAAGGCAAGCTGCTGGAAGCCCAGCGCTTGAAGCAGCGCACAGAGTACGATATCGAAATGCTGCGCGAGATGGGCTATACAAACGGCGTTGAGAACTATTCTCGCCACATGGATGGTCGGAGCGAAGGAGAGCCGCCTTATACCCTTCTGGACTTTTTCCCTGATGATTTCTTGATTATGATTGATGAGAGTCACATGACCATGGGACAGATTCGGGGTATGTACAATGGCGACCGCTCTCGGAAGGAGATGCTGGTTAATTATGGTTTCCGCCTGCCATCTGCCTTGGACAACCGTCCGCTGCGCCGGGAGGAGTTTGAGAGCCATGTTCACCAGATTGTCTATGTATCGGCTACGCCGGGCGACTATGAAAATGAACAGACGGATACTGTTATTGAGCAGATTATCCGGCCGACAGGGCTTCTGGATCCAGAAGTGGAAGTCCGTCCAACCATGGGGCAAATTGATGATCTTTTGGGCGAAATCAATGCTCGTGTCGAAAAGAATGAGCGGACCTTTATCACAACCCTGACCAAGAAGATGGCGGAAGATTTGACAGACTACTTCAAGGAAATGGGTGTCAAGGTCAAGTACATGCACTCAGACATCAAGACTTTGGAACGGACCGAGATTATCCGAGACCTGCGCTTGGGTGTCTTTGACGTTCTGGTTGGGATTAACCTGCTGCGCGAGGGAATCGATGTTCCCGAGGTTAGTCTGGTGGCAATTCTTGATGCGGACAAGGAAGGTTTCCTCCGCAACGAACGCGGTCTTATCCAGACTATTGGCCGGGCAGCCCGCAACAGTGAGGGGCATGTGATTATGTATGCAGATACTATGACCCAGTCCATGCAGCGGGCTATTGATGAAACTGCCCGCCGTCGGGCAATCCAGATGGCATATAACGAAGAGCATGGCATTGTACCGCAGACCATTAAAAAAGAAATCCGCGACCTGATCAGTGTGACCAAGGCTGCCTTGCCAGACAAGGAAGAAACTGTCGAAATCGAAAGCCTCAACAAGCAAGAACGCAAGGACATGATTAAGAAACTGGAAGGACAGATGCAAGAAGCTGCTGGACTTCTGGACTTCGAACTGGCTGCACAGATTCGCGATATGATTCTGGAAATAAAGGCGATGGATTGAAATTTTAGAAGGAGATAAAATGAAAGAGTTAAATTATTTTTCAGGTGAATTTAATACAAATGAATTACGAAAATATTTTAATTCTTTAGATAATAAAGAACTGAAATATGAAATTGGAAACTTTGTATATCAATATTTACATTTATCTGAAGAAGAACAATTAAAATATGTTGACCATGTTTGTTATGTTTGTAGTAATTTTGAAGCGAAAATTGATAAAACGATAGAAAAAAAGATTTTAGAGACTCTAAATAAAATATTATCAAAAACTCCACAAACATATAGTTGGTATGAAATCTTTTACTATTTATCTATTCTTTATAATTATCTATATCTTACCAAAGAATACGAAGAATATTCTATATTTTTTGAAAACGAGAGTTGTTTTTTTAAAATTCTTGATCTAGTATTAAAAGATAATCTAGAGAAAAGTAAAATAATTTATTCTGATTTACTTTCAGTTTTTGTTAAACTATTCGAACAGAACAGTTTACCAGAAGAAAAAAGAATTTATTTTGAAAGTAAATTAGAACAGTTCATCAGCTTTATATTTGAAAATAATGATTTTGAAAATAATGATTTTGAACATATTATATTTTGGTATTTTGAATTAGAACAGTTTATTTCAATTTTTCAAAATGACCACTTAAAATTGATAAATGACCATTTTATGGAGAATCCTCAATCTGCAAATGTTGGTGAATATCTAGATTTTGTATCAAGGCATTTTGATGATATAATTGAAGAATCGATTGATGTTGTTCGAAAGATAGCAAAAGAAAACGATTCTGATATAATTCGAGATCAAGCAATTAAATTAGTTAAAATGTATGATGAGCGTAATAGTAGTGATGAAGGCGCTATTTTAAAAAAGGAGAGTGATTCTGGATTTATACTGTCTGAAAATTACAAGGAACTTTTGAATCAAGCAGAAGCTATTATTGATGATATTCGTTCTAATTTGACTATTGCTTCTAAAGATTTAAAAACAATCGGCTCTTTTGGACATTATACTAAGATTGATACTTTAACAAATTTTCTTATAAAAGCAGACTGGAAAAATGAAAATAATTCTGAAACTCAACCTCCATTTTTACGACTTACTAATCTAAAACAGTTAAACGATCCAATGGAAGGAAGGGCAATACACGATTATTTGGGTATTGATAATACATTTTTCCATAACTATCAAACTTCCAATGTGTTTATATCTTCCTTAACTGTAGTTTCTGATAGCCTACCTATGTGGAAAGAATACGCAGATTCATGTCAAGGAGCATTCCTTGAATATGACATGAGTTATCTTGAACATATTGTTGCTCATAAATCTATTGAATTTGTTAAAATTCATTACTTAGATTTGAATTCTGGCGCTAAAGATGAATCAGATGTTGGTAAAGCTCTAGATATTCTAAAACAAATTTTTGAAAAAATGCAAGAGTTTGAAGGTGAAACTCCACTAAGTGACTTGGCGGAAAAATTAAAAAAGATTTCTTATCTTTTTAAAGTAAAAGATTACGAATATGAGATGGAGTATCGTATTCTAATCAATCTAGATGATACTTCTGTAAAAACACTTATTGAAAATCATAATAAAAGTTTAGATAAAAATAAAGATTTATTAAATGATAAATCCTTGAAGAAAGAAGATATTGGGTTAGAAATTTTTGATAAAGTTAACTATAACGATTTTAGGAAGTATATAGTATTAAGCCCTAAAGATAATGGCAGATACGATCTATTTGTATACATTAATCTGGCTCCTTTGAAATACTCAAAAGTCATTCTAGGTCCAAAGGTTACAGATGCAGACTATATTGCTCCTTATCTCAAACTTGCCAATCCTGATATAGAGATAAAAAGTTCGAAAATTCCCTATCGTTAGAGAAAATAACCATTTTTTAAACATACAAGCAAGGAGCATCACATGCGTTATGTACTTTTACTCCGCGGCATCAATGTCGGCGGGAAAAACAAGGTCGTTATGGCTGATTTGAAGAAGGATTTGGCTGGGTTGGGTTTTGAAAATCCGGTTTCCTACATCAATAGCGGCAATCTTTTCTTTGATAGCGAGGAGCAGGAGGAGAGGATTCGGGAGAGCTTGACTGCTTATTTCAGTCGGTCTTACGATTTTCCGCTGCCTTTCGTCCTTGTCAGCTCTGCCATGCTTGAAAAAGAAATAGCCAATCTTCCTGCTTGGTGGCAGGATGAAACAGCCTTTCGGCGCGATGTTCTCTTTTATCTGCCAGAGGTAGACAGGGAAAGCGTTCAAGAGTTAGCAGGCAGTTGGGCGAATGACAAGGAGCAACTGCATTTTGGGCAGACGGCTTTCTTTTATAGTAATGCTGACCAAGCGGACTATCTCAAGTCCAACTACCATAAGAAACTTCTCAAATCTAGTTTCTACAAGCAACTAACCATCCGAAACGGCAAGACCTTCCAGAAGATTGTGGAGTTGGTGAATGAGAAGTAAGACCAAAAAGAAAAATAAAAACAAAAGAAAAGTAAAAGTTCAGGGGAATAAGTTTAGTCTTTGGTTGGAAAAACATCGTGTAGTAGAAGCTTTTTTAAATTTTTTAGTCTTAATAGTTGTTGCGATTGGTGTGGGATATTTAACTTTTGGTAATGAGAGCATTCCTGCTCCACTTCGTCATTTTAATTATATTAGTCCTTTATGTGTAAACTTGCTCCTCTTGGTGCTTATTCCTTATTATTCTCGATTTGGTAGCTTGAGAAAAGAAGGATTTACTTCTCTGAAGGTTTTAGCGGAAGGATTTCTTTATCTGAACGGGCCGGTTTTCTTAATCCATTATTTTATAGGAATTCGGTCAAAAGGTGGAAAACATTTTGCACCACCTCTAATCAGTTTGGATTCTCGCTATGTTTGGTTTCCGATTGCAACTTATATCCTATTTTTTTCAATAGCTGGGCTTGCAACTCTTATTGCTATTTATTTAGAGAGGAAGAAGAAATGTCACGTTCCCAAAAAACAATCCTAACAAACATCTGCCTTGTCGAAGATAAGGCGCGAGGTAAAGTCCTAATGCAGTATCGCTCTCCAGAGCTCTATCGTTGGTCTGGATATGCTTTTCCGGGCGGTCATATTGAAAAGGGAGAATCTCTCCATGATTCAGTTGTCCGTGAAATTTTAGAGGAAACGGGGTTGACTATTTCTCATCCGAAATTGGTTGGGGTTAAGAACTGGCATACGGATGAAGGAGTTCGCTACATCGTTTTTTGTTACAAAGCGACCGAATTTTCTGGTCAGATTCATTCGACAGAAGAGGGCGAGATTTCTTGGGTAGACAAGGAAATCCTGCCTCAGCTGGACTTAGCCTACGATATGTTAGAACTTCTGCGTATGATGGAAGATGAGGAACTGTCAGAATATTACTATCACGAGCGGATAGAAGGTGGCTGGCGCAAGAGTATGTATTAAAAAATGTTTCCTTTTGTGTCTGAAGTGCAAAGATAGAAAGGTGGATGACTGTCATGATTTCATTATGGATTGCTATTGTTGCATTTTTTCTTTTGGGCTTAAACCATTTTTTTCCTTCTAGAAATGCTGGATTCGGTTTGAGATTTCCATTTGCTTTTCATACTTTAAAAGGATGGAAGCAGAGCCAATCTAGGTTTTATAGATCAGTGATTTTGCTTAATTTGCTCATTTTTCTTTATTCTTTGTACACAGATTTAAACGAGAATAGGGTCTTGGCCTTGTCAATTATTAGTATTGTATTTTCTGGGATATTAATTTTTTTAATTTCTTTTAAAGAATAGTTTGATTGTTTTATCAGTGATTTTTATAGCGACTATCTATCATTTGAAAGCCGGTTGGCGCAAGAGTATGTACTAAAAAGACTGACTAGGTCGGGGCCTAATCAGTCTTTTTCTTGCTTGTTATTTATCCTGTAAAAATCCTAGGTCTCTCAAGGCAGATTCTACATAGTCCAAATCCTGCTGGGAGTCGGCTTGTACTAGGTGATAGTGGACTCCATCTGTCAGTTCAGATAAGGGGCGAAAGGCACAGGATGCGACCTGTTGGAGAAAATGCTGGACATCTCGGCGGCAGGTCAGCTTCAGATAAGTCTGAATTTCGCCGTAAACTGGATGCTCAATCAAAATAGTCTGCACGCGGCCGCCATTATCCACGATAGCCAGTAGCTCAGCTTCCATATCCTCAGCCCTATGCTGAACCTTGAAGAGCTGATGAAAAGCTGCGCTTTCTTGGCGGTCTTTATAAAGATAGCCTCGGTTGGTTGAGAGGATGGGGGCACCATCAGCCCGCAAGAGGGCAATATCTTGCACGATAATCTGTCTGGTCACATGGAAATGTTCCGCCAGTGACTGACCGTTGAGGGCAGCAGATGATGTTTTCAAAAGGTTTAATAGTTCTTCTCGTCTTTGCTTGGTCATAGCTTCATTGTAAACCAAAAGTCAGGAATCTTCAAGCTCTAGCGGATCTTTTTCAGCGCTTGATAGATGAACTTAGCAATGACAAAGTCGACCATGCTATGGATGACCGTACCAAGTCCAACCAGACCAAATAAGATATAGAAAGCATTAGCTGGATAGGCAGAAGTCGTGTAAAAGAGGATGCAGACGACCACCTCGCCAAAGGCATGAATCAAGGCCAGTAGGAAATTAAATATCCAAGTCTTCTTCTGGCTATCCAGTGTGTCCGGGTGCTTTTGCAGATAAAGAGCGCCGATGCTAGCAAAGAGCAAGTGGGATAGGGCTCTAAGCGTGATGATAAAAGGAAGCCCAGACATAAAAAATCCAATAGTGGAGCCAATCACAACAATCACCGTCATGAGAGGTGAAATAAACATAGCCAAAAAGATAGCGACATGGCTGGCTAAGGTGAAGGAAGCGGGCGGTATGACAATTTTAATCGGCATAACCAGCGGGATAACAATGGCTAGTGCAGTCAAAAAAGCGGTTAGTGTCATAAATTGATTTTTAGATCTTGGTTTCATAGTGACTCCTTTTTATCTGTATATACACTAGTATAGTACACTGTTTTTGCAGAAAGGTCAAGACCTGTAGGAAATCCTAAAAGAGATTTGTCAAAATGCTTAAAATAGCTTATACTAGAAAGGTGTGGAAATAGGAGAAAACTAGATTTTTAGAATTGAGTTGACCTTCACATCGTTTAGTGTTCTGCTGGATTTGAAAAATGAAAGAAGAGCTTAATCATATATAGATGGCTGGTATGGGAATTTAGCAGCCTTGACTAGAAATGGAGAAAAAATGAACAACTTACCAAACTGCCCCAAATGTAATTCAGAGTATGTCTACGAAGATGGAACGCTCTTGGTCTGCCCAGAATGCGCCTATGAATGGAATCCAGCTGAGGTTCAAGAAGCAGAAGAAGGACCAGTAGCGATCGATGCTAATGGCAATAAGCTGACTGATGGCGATACAGTTACCTTGATTAAGGACCTGAAGGTCAAAGGAGCACCTAAGGATCTCAAGCAAGGAACGCGCGTGAAAAATATCCGCATCGTGGAAGGCGATCATAATATTGACTGTAAGATTGACGGCTTCGGTGCGATGAAGCTCAAGTCAGAGTTTGTTAAGAAAATTTGAGGTCTCTATGAATCGCCGTTTTATCTTAATTTATCGAATTGTTCTGTTTATTCTCGCCTTTTTGGGTGTGTATCTGGAAATCACTAAGTATGGCGTGGGCATGCTCATGTACTATACGGTTTTGTCCAATCTCTTGGTCCTGCTCTTTACGGGCTATCTTGTCTATCTGATGACGAGATCTAGCGATGCTTGGAAGGCGCCGAAAATCTTGAGAATCAAGGGTGGGGTAACCATGTCCATCATGATTACTTGTGTCGTTTATCACCTCTTGTTGGCCCCGATTGCGACAGATTTTTACCGTCTAGAGAATTTTCTTTGCCATTATATAGTACCCTTGGTATTTCTTCTGGATACAGTAATCTTTGACAAGTCGCGCCAGTACCGTTGGTTTGATCCGATTTCCTGGACAAGTGTGCCCTTGGTCTATATGGCCTTTGCCCTCTTTAATGGTTTCTTCCTGAAAATAGATATTCCAAGATCCAAGGACAATCCATTTCCTTACTTTTTCCTCAATGTCTTTAAGAAAGGCTGGCCTTATGTCATCCAGATGTGTTTGATTATCTTTGCAGCCTACCTGATCTTTGGTTTTGTCTTTTACGGGATAAAATCCATCCCTTTCTCAAAGAAAAAAGCTTCAGAGTGACATGTGAATTTTAGATGAAAAACAGATTTCACTAATCCTTACCCAGTTGAGCAGAAAAAATACAATTTTTTTCTTGAAATAGTTTTGAATTTGTGATATAGTATAAAAAATTAAATAATCCTTTAATTCTATCCAGAGAGATAGACAAGGAGCAAGTAAAAAGATGGGTGGAGTGTAAGCAAGTGCGTCTTGTTTTCGCTTGCCTGACTAGATTTTCTGAAGTCTCCTTGTAATAAGGAGACTTTTTCTTGTTTGAGGAGGAAAGAATGAAAACAAAAGAAGTTGTCGATGACATCACCATGAACCGTGCGATTACGCGGATTACCTATGAAATCATCGAGCGCAACAAGGACTTGAACCAAATAGTCTTGGCTGGGATTAAGACCCGCGGGGTTCACTTGGCACACCGCATTCAGAAGCGGTTGGCTCAGTTGGAGAATATTGATATTCCAGTCGCAGAAGTAGATACCAAGGCTTTTCGAGATGATATCAAGGTTGAGGAAGATACAACAGTGATTCCAGTAGATATTACCGACCGTCAAGTAATCCTGATTGACGATGTACTCTATACAGGACGGACCATTCGAGCGGCTATTGACAATCTGGTCAGTCATGGACGGCCTTCTCGGGTTGGTTTGGCTGTCTTGGTTGACCGTGGTCACCGCGAGCTGCCTATACGGGCAGACTATGTCGGCAAGAACATTCCGACTAGCCAAACTGAGGAGATTATCGTTGAGATGACCGAAACTGACGGTCAAGATCGCGTGTTGATTATGGGGGAGTAATAAGCTAAATGAGTCAAGATGTTAAGTATGATGTGCATGATATGCCAAAGCCAGGTTTGCTTTTAGGGCTATCCTTTCAGCACTTGTTCGCCATGTTTGGGGCGACAGTCTTGGTGCCGATTCTGGTGGGAATTGACCCAGCGGTGGCTCTTTTTTCCAGCGGTCTTGGAACAATTGTCCATCTGACTGTTACCAAGTACAAGATTCCAGCCTACATGGGGTCCAGCTTTGCTTATATCGCAGCCATGCAGATGCTTATGAAGACTGATGGTATCGGAGCGGTTGCTCAGGGAGCTATCACCGGTGGTTTGGTCTACTTTATCGTAGCACTGATTGTCAAGTTTGCTGGCAATGCATGGATTGACAAGGTGCTGCCGCCAGTAGTGGTAGGGCCTATCATCATGGTCATCGGTCTGAGCTTGGCTGGGACAGCTGTTAGCGATGTGATGAATAAGACTGTAGCTAATGGGGAAAAGGTTTATGATTTGACCTACTTCATTATCGGAATGGTCACTCTCTTGGCAGTCATCCTCTTTAATATCTATGGTAAGAAAATTGTGGGAATCATCCCAGTCTTGCTAGGTTTGATAGTCGGCTACATCTTTAGCTTGATTTTAGGGGCCGTGACTGGGCAGGAAATTGTGTCTTTTGCCAAGGTTGGGCAAGCTTCTTGGTTCCACCTTCCGCCAATGAGTCTGCCATTCTTAGACTATGATGTGAAATTTTACCCAAGCGCAATCCTAACTATGGCGCCTATCGCCTTTGTAACCATGACAGAGCATTTCGGGCATGTCATGGTGCTGAATAGCTTGACAGGTAAGGACTTCTTCAAGGATCCAGGACTGGACAAGACCTTGACTGGTGATGGTCTGGCTCAGATTATTGCAGGGCTTTTCGGAGCACCGCCAGTGACTAGCTACGGAGAGAATATCGGAGTTATGGCGCTCAATAAAATCTACAGCGTCTATGTCATTGCAGGTGCGGCAGTACTGGCTATTGTCATGAGCTTTGTGGGTAAGGTCTCAGCCCTGCTCCAATCCATCCCGAGTCCTGTGCTGGGTGGTATTTCCATCGCTCTCTTTGGGGTAATTGCTTCGAGCGGTCTCAAGATTCTGATTGAGGCGCAGACCAACTTTGACAATAAAAAGAATCTCTTGATTGCCAGTGTCATCCTGGTATCTGGTATCGGTGGTCTGACCTTGCAGCTATCGGGTCTGCAAATCTCAGGAGTTGCCTTGTCAACTATTCTGGGAATTGTCCTCTATCTTGTCCTGCCTGAGCCCAAGGATTGAGCTAGGCGCTAAATCATTAACTTTCGTTCAAAAATAGCTTGCTCTCAGAGCGACTTTACTTGCAGCACTCTGGAAGCCCTCATTCTTTCATAAAGGAGAATTACATCATGTCATCCAATCAAATCGCTCTTAAGAATCTTGTTTCTATGGAAACTCTATCAAATGAAGAAGTTATGGCCTTGATTAAACGCGGAATCGAATTTAAAAATGGCGCTAAAGTCCATTATGATGAGCAGCATATCGTATCTAACCTCTTCTTTGAGCCTTCGACTCGGACCCACAAGGCCTTTGAGGTAGCAGAGTTGAAGTTGGGTTGCGATCTTCTGGACTTTGATGTCAAGACCAGCTCGGTCAATAAAGGAGAAACCTTGTATGACACTATCCTGACCATGTCTGCCCTTGGTGTTGATGTTTGTGTCATTCGTCACCCTGAAGTGGACTATTACAAAGAGCTTGTCGAAAGCCCAACTATTACGACTTCCATCGTTAACGGAGGAGACGGTTCTGGTCAGCATCCTAGCCAAAGCTTGTTGGATCTGATGACCATTTATCAAGAGTTTGGACGCTTCGAAGGACTCAAGGTTGCGATTGCTGGCGACTTGGACCATTCGCGCGTGGCTAAGTCAAATATGCAAATTCTCAAGCGCTTGGGGGCAGAGCTCTACTTTGCAGGTCCGGAAGAATGGCGGAGCCAAGAGTTTGCGGACTATGGTAAGTTTGTCACCATTGATGAGGTGATTGAAGAAGTGGATGTCATGATGTTCCTGCGCGTGCAGCATGAGCGCCATGACTACGAGTCCATCTTTTCTAAAGAAAATTACCACAGACTGCATGGTCTGACTCAAGAGCGTTATGACCGTATGAAAGATACAGCGATTCTGATGCATCCGGCTCCAGTTAACCGTGATGTAGAAATTGCGGATCATCTGGTCGAAGCACCAAAATCGCGTATCGTTGAACAAATGACCAACGGCGTCTTTGTCAGAATGGCTATTATCGAAGCAGTTCTGAAAGGCCGTCAATAATCTCGGACAGTAGGCCGGGAGTGGGTAAAGCTATGTGAAGCAATCCCACTCCCTATTATTATATATCTTATGTGGATGGTCGTGGGCGGTCTGCATCTTGGACAGGAGGGAACAATGGCAAAGAGACTTTTAATATTAGAAAACGGCATGATTTTCGAAGGGGAAGCTTTTGGAGCGGATCTTTTTGTGACAGGCGAAATCGTCTTTAACACAGGCATGACAGGTTATCAGGAATCAATTACGGATCAGTCTTATAACGGCCAGATTTTGACCTTTACCTATCCCTTGGTTGGAAATTATGGTGTCAATCGGGACGACTATGAATCCATTCTGCCGACCTGCAAGGGAGTGGTGGTCTATGAGTATGCACGCCGTGCCAGCAATTGGCGCCAGCAATTGTCTTTGGATGAGTTCCTCAAAATCAAGAAGATACCAGGCATTTCGGGAATTGATACAAGGGCACTAACCAAGATTATCCGCCAGCATGGAACCATGCGGGCAACCATTGCCAATGCGGATGATAGTATTGAGCATTTGCAAGACCAGCTGCAGGCGACAGTTCTGTCAACTGATAACATCAAGCAGGTGTCTACCAAGCAGTCCTATCCAGCTCCGGGAACGGGTCGCAGCGTGGTATTGGTGGACTTTGGTCTCAAGCATTCTATCCTGCGGGAGTTAGCCAAAAGAAATTGTAGCGTGACGGTGGTGCCATATGATACCAGTGCTGAGGAAATTCTCCAGCTCAATCCTGACGGCGTCATGCTGTCCAATGGACCGGGAAATCCGGAAGATGTGCCAGAGGCTCTGGACATGATTCGTGGTGTTCAGGGCAAGATTCCAATTTTCGGAATCTGTATGGGACATCAGCTCTTCTCCATGGCTAATGGTGCAAAGACGCATAAGATGAAGTTCGGCCACCGTGGCTTCAACCATGCGGTACGTGAGATTGCGACAGGCCGAGTTGACTTTACTAGTCAAAATCACGGCTATGCAGTCAGCCGTGAGGATTTGCCGGAATGCCTGATTGTGACCCATGAAGAAATCAATGATAAGTCTGTCGAAGGTGTGCGCCACCGGGATTATCCTGCCTTTTCTGTGCAGTTTCACCCGGATGCTGCGCCGGGCCCGCATGATGCAGATTATCTCTTTGATGAGTTTATGGAAATGATGGATGCCCATCAGGCTTACTAGGAAGCAAGATTGAGAGGTGCACTATGCCAAAACGTAAAGATATTCAGAAAATTATGGTCATCGGTTCTGGTCCTATCGTCATCGGTCAGGCTGCGGAGTTTGACTATGCTGGGACTCAGGCTTGCCTGTCCTTGAAAGAAGAGGGCTACAGTGTTGTCTTGGTTAATTCCAACCCGGCGACCATCATGACGGACAAGGAAATTGCGGACCGAGTTTATATCGAGCCTATCACGCTGGAGTTTGTTGCACGCATTTTGCGTAAGGAACGGCCGGATGCTTTGCTGCCTACTTTGGGCGGCCAGACCGGACTCAACATGGCCATGGAATTATCCAAGTCAGGGCTTTTAGAAGAGCTGGGAGTGGAGCTCTTAGGCACAAAGCTGTCGGCCATTGACCAAGCGGAAGACCGGGATCTCTTCAAGCAGCTGATGGAAGAACTTGGCCAGCCCATCCCTGAGTCAGAAATTGTCAATACAGTTGATGAAGCGCTGGAATTTGCAGCTGACATCGGCTATCCAGTCATTGTCCGTCCGGCATTTACACTGGGAGGAACTGGCGGTGGTATCTGTAGCAATGAGGAAGAACTGCAGGAAATTGCAGAAAACGGCCTCAAACTCTCTCCGGTTACCCAGTGTCTAATCGAGCGCTCCATAGCGGGCTTTAAGGAAATCGAATACGAAGTCATGCGGGATGGCGCCGACAATGCGCTGGTCGTATGTAATATGGAAAACTTTGACCCAGTCGGTATCCACACAGGGGATTCAATCGTTTTTGCACCTAGTCAGACTATTTCAGACTATGAATACCAGATGCTGCGGGACGCCAGCCTCAAGATTATTCGAGCACTGAAGATTGAAGGTGGATGTAATGTGCAGCTGGCTCTGGACCCGCATAGCTTTAAGTACTATGTCATTGAGGTCAATCCGCGGGTTTCCCGCTCATCAGCCCTAGCCTCTAAGGCGACTGGCTATCCGATTGCCAAGTTGGCGGCGAAAATCGCAGTCGGACTTACATTAGATGAAATCATCAATCCAGTGACAGGCTCTACTTATGCTATGTTTGAGCCAGCTCTGGACTACGTAGTTGCTAAAATTCCGCGTTTTCCATTTGATAAATTTGAGCAGGGTGAACGCCGTCTAGGAACCCAGATGAAGGCGACAGGCGAAGTCATGGCTATCGGCCGCAATATTGAGGAGAGTCTGCTCAAGGCTTGCCGTTCTCTTGAAGTTGGTGCGGACCACAATGAGCTGCCTGCTCTCAGCCAAGTAAGCGATGATGAGCTGATGAGGAAGATTGTCAAAGCGCAAGACGACCGGATTTTCTATATCTCAGAGGCTATTCGCCGTGGTTACAGTCCTGATGAAATTGCCGAACTGACCAAGATTGATGTCTTTTTTCTGGATAAGCTGCTCCATATTTACGAAATTGAGCAGGAGCTGGCTAGTCATATCGGAGATAGCTATGTGCTTAAGAAAGCCAAGCAAAATGGCTTTGCGGATACTAAGATTGCTGACTTGTGGGACATGACAGCTGAGCAGGTGCGTCGCATCCGGCAGGAGCAGAAGATTGTACCGGTTTACAAGATGGTGGATACCTGTGCTGCTGAGTTCGAGTCTGCGACGCCTTATTTCTACTCTACCTATGGCTTTGAAAATGAATCTATCAAATCCAGCAAGGAATCTGTTCTGGTGCTGGGTTCTGGTCCTATCCGAATCGGGCAGGGAGTGGAGTTTGACTATGCGACTGTTCATTCTGTAAAGGCCATTCAGGCAGCTGGTTATGAAGCAATTATCATGAACAGCAATCCGGAGACTGTATCGACCGACTTTTCTGTCTCTGACAAGCTCTACTTTGAGCCGCTGACCTTTGAAGATGTCATGAATGTCATTGAGCTGGAACAGCCTAAAGGTGTTATCGTTCAGTTTGGCGGGCAGACAGCCATTAATCTTGCAGAGCCACTGTCCAAGGCTGGTGTTAAGATTTTAGGTACCCAAGTGGCGGACTTGGATCGAGCTGAGGACCGGGATCTCTTTGAGCAAGCTCTGAAGGAGCTGGATATTCCGCAACCGCCGGGTCAGACGGCCACTAATGAAGAGGAGGCAGTAGAGGCTGCTCGTAAGATTGGCTTCCCCGTTCTGGTGCGGCCTTCCTATGTCTTGGGTGGCCGTGCCATGGAAATCGTAGAAAACGAAGCGGATCTACGCTCTTATATGCGGACAGCGGTTAAGGCCAGTCCAGACCATCCGGTTTTGGTTGATTCTTACATTGTCGGTGATGAGTGCGAAGTGGATGCTATTTCTGATGGCTGTCAGGTCTTGATTCCAGGGATTATGGAGCATATCGAGCGGGCAGGGGTTCACTCAGGGGATTCCATGGCGGCTTATCCGCCGCAAACTCTATCTCAGAAAGTCAAGGATACTATTGCAGACTATACCAAACGCTTGGCTCTGGGACTCAACTGTATTGGCATGATGAATATTCAGTTCGTCATCAAAGATGAGCAGGTCTATGTCATTGAGGTCAATCCACGGGCCAGCCGGACTGTTCCTTTCTTGTCCAAGGTGACCGATATTCCGATGGCGCAAGTAGCGACCCGTTTGATTCTTGGGGAAAGCTTGGCAGAGCTGGGCTATGAAGACGGTCTCCATCCAGAAAGTTCCATGGTTCATATCAAGGCGCCAGTCTTCTCCTTTACCAAGCTGGCGAAGGTTGACAGTCTTTTGGGACCTGAAATGAAGTCTACCGGCGAAGTCATGGGCAGCGACCGCACACTCGAGAAAGCTCTCTACAAGGCTTTTGAGGCTTCCTATCTCCATCTGCCAAACTTTGGTAATGTCGTCTTTACTATTGCAGACGATAGCAAGGAAGAAGCCCTGCAGCTGGCTCAGCGTTTTGCCAATATTGGCTATGGTATTTGGGCAACCAAGGGAACAGCCTCTTATTTTGAAAATCATGGTCTACACGTCCGTCTGGTGGAAAAAATCGGCAGTGATGATGACAAAGACATTCCAGCCTATATCCGCAAGGGTAAGGTTCAGGCTATTATCAACACAGTCGGAACCAAGCGGACAGCAGATAAGCATGGCCAAATTATCCGCAGCTCAGCTATTGAGCATGGAGTACCACTCTTCACAGCCTTGGACACAGCTGATGCCATGCTGAAGGTGCTGGAAAGCCGTAGTTTCACTACAGAGGCGATATAGAGCAAGATTTTTGTGTTCCAGATTGTCGTTTGACGCTATCCAAATCGGAAAAGTAATCTCATACAGTTAAGCTTGAGAGAAGCATCTGTCCAAGCTTATTCTGTCTTTGAATAGTAATATTAAATAACCTTTCAAATATATTAAATTAAAAGCAAAGAGGAAGTGGGAAAGAATCCTACTTCCTTTTTCTTTATTTTCTTAAAACAACTTGACAAAGAAGTTGACAAAGTGTATGATATTAACCAGTTAATAAACTGGTTAATAATAAGTTAAGGAGATATTGTGAAACGAGCTTTAAAATTCATAGCCTGCCTTAGTCTGCTGGTCCTGTCCTTGTGTCTCTGGGCTTGTCAGTCTCAAAAGGAATCTAGTCCATCCAGTCCGTCGCAAGGATTGAGGATTGTAACCAGCTTTTATCCTATCTACTCTATGGTCAAGGCTATATCGGGCGATCTGAATGATGTGCGCATGATTCAGTCTAGCAACGGTATTCATGATTTTGAGCCTTCAGCCAATGATGTGGCAGCTATCTATGATGCAGATGTCTTTGTCTATCATTCACGGACCTTGGAGTCCTGGGCTGGCGAGCTGAATCCTAGTCTCAAGAATTCCAAGGTTCAAGTTCTTGAGGCTTCTCAGGGAATGGAGCTGGAGCGGGTTGCAGGCTTGGAAGATGTCCAAGCGGGAGAGGGAGTGGATGAGAAGACCCTCTATGACCCCCATACCTAGTTGGATCCTCAGAAGGCTGTGGAGGAAGCCCAGATTATCGCCGATAGGCTGTCGGAGTTGGATAGTGACCATCGGGAGACGTATCAAGCCAATGCTCGAAAATTTCAAGAAGAGACCAAGGAGCTGACAGAACGCTATCAGGAGATTTTTGATAAAGTGCCCAACAAGACCTTTGTCACGCAACATACAGCCTTTTCTTATCTAGCTAAGCGCTTCGGGCTGACCCAGTTGGGCATTGCGGGTATTTCACCGGAGCAGGAGCCTAGTCCGCGTCAGCTGACAGAGATAGAAGACTTTGTCAAGGAGCATCAGGTGAAGACCATTTTTGTGGAAAGCAATGCTTCTTCCAAAGTGGCTCAAACCTTGGTCAAGGCGACCGGTGTACAAATCAAGGAGCTGAATCCTCTGGAAGCAGATCCAGTCAACCAACTATCTTATTTAGAAAATTTAGAAAAGAATCTAGCTGTTTTAGCTAAAGATTTGAAAGGATAAAAGACAACCATGAAAAAGAAATATTTCCTTGCTTCAGCAACTGTACTAGCTCTCGGCCTCGGAACTTACGGGCTTATCCAATGGCAATCTCAGCCCCGACCTCAGACCAAAGATAATAAAGTAGCCTATATTGAGGATAAGACTTTGGGTGACAAGACGGATAAAAATAAAAATTTGACACCTGACCAAATCAATGATGAGGAAGGTATTGAAGCAGAGCAGATTGTCGTGAAAATCACAGATCAGGGCTATGTCACTTCTCATGGAGACCATTATCATTACTTTGACGGGAAGGTGCCTTTTGATGCCATTATCAGCGAAGAGCTGATTATACGAGATCCCAACTACACGCTGCAGCAAGCAGATATTATCAATGAGGTCAAGGATGGTTATATCATCAAGGTGGAGGGGAAGTATTATCTCTACCTCAAGGATGCCAAACATACCAGCAATGTCCGCTCGGTGGATGAGATTGCGCGGCAGAAGAAGCTGCATAAGACCAAGGAAGAAGGCGATAGTGGCAAATCTTCCACTACAAAATCAAGCAGAACTCGCGATTTCAGCCAGCCCAGCAAGTCCCTCGCTGCGGGAAAGACAGCCGCAGACCTTGCAGGAATTTCTTATCAAGGCCAAGGGGGATATAGGACGGATGATGGTTATACGTTTAATCCGTCTGACGTCATCGAGGATACTGGCGATGCTTTTATCGTGCCGCATGGCGGGCATTTTCACTACATTCCTAAGAGCGACCTGTCACCAGCAGAATTGGCTGCGGCTCAGAGCTACTGGAATAGCAGGCAGGCCGGCGGACGGGTGAATACGCCTGACTACGGCAGGACGATTGCTTCTTCCAACACATGGAATCAGAATAGTGCTATCAATCAGGGTGGAGCTGTCTCAAATCCGACTCCACAGCTGCCAAATCATTCAAAGATTGAGCAACCAAGCCCTGGCTTAGCGGTTACTCAGCCGAGTCCGTCTAATTCGCTCCAGCCGTCTCAACCATCTCAGCCATCCTTGCCAAGTCTGCTGCAGCAACTCTATGCCCTGCCTCAGTCTCAGCGCTATCACGAAGGGGACGGTGTGGTGTTTGACCCACTGAAAATCAGCCGTCGGACAGAAAATGGGATCGTTATCCCCCACGGATACCACCATCATTTCATTCCTTATGACAAGCTGTCAGACTTGGAAGCGAAGATTGCCCGCTTGATTCCTATTGGTTATACTTACCAGCCGCTAGGAGATCCTCTGCAAGCTTTGAAGCCTCAGTTACCGTCACAGCCTGAGCACGACCATGGTTTTCATGCGGAGGCTGTCATTGGCAAGGACGACCAAGGCTACATGGTATCGCATGGAGATCATGCTCATTACTTTTACAAGAAAGACTTGACTGCTGAACAGATTCAAGCAGCGGAGCAGGTCTTGGCCAAGCAGCAACCAGCAAAACCGTTAGCAGTAGTCAATGACGCTGAACGCTATTCACGCGATGCCAGCGATGAGGAAAAGATTGCTTATATCTGCCAGACCTATGGCGTTCCCAAGGAAGCGGTTCGCATCTCAAATGGCTTCTTTGTCTTTAATAACCCTGACCAAGCCTATGATCCGACTCATATCCACCCCTATGCTGTCCGCAAGGAGCATGTTCGAATTCCTCTGGTAACGGGCAATGCAGAGCTGGACTTCATGAATGAGCTCTACACAACAGCCTTGCGCTCAGGTCTTTCACCTTACAGTCTGCAGGTGGAAGATGGTCAGTTTGTCATTCCTCATGGCGACCACAACCACTATATCAAAATCCAGTCCAAGGGCGCAGCAGAAGCCTTGAAAAATCGTCTGCCTCAGATTCAATCTAAGTATGAGCAAGGCGATTATGATGAGGCTGCTGTTTTGCAAAAAGTAGAAAGCCTGAAAGCGGATAGTCAGCGTCTCTATGCCGATGATCCTCTTATGCAGCGGCGGATTGAGCTTGCTTTGGGGCAGTTCGTGGAAACCATGAAGAAGCTGCCTAGCAACTCAACAGCTGGCTACCTGAGCAGTCTGGATAACTTTGATAAGCAGTTTATCCATGTGGATCAGACGGTCAAGCCAATCCAAGAGACCGAGCTAGACAAGACCTATCAAGGACTTTTGGAGAGAATGAACCGACTTGACACGGATAGTTATGGAATGAAGAAAGCTGACTTGCTGCAGCGTCTGCAAAATGCTTATGCTGGCCAGAATCAAGCTGAAATGGCAGAGCTAGGACAAGTATTATCTGCTTTAGAAGATTATCATGATCGGACAGGCGTCACAGCGGTTGATTATATTCGTTATTTCTACCAAGCTTTAGAGGATGGGCGTTTGAGCCCTGAGCTGCGCAGAAAAGCAGCCGAGCTGACCTTGACTCTCTATAAGTCTCAAGCCTTTATAGAAGCGACCAATCTCCAACAGCTTTTCCCTGCCCTCTATCAGACTAAAAAAGAGATTGCAGCTGCCCTTGCTAGCGGTCAGCCTTCTGCGTCCTCTGAAAAGACAGAACTAGATCAGGGAGAGCCCGATCAACCAACCTATAAGGCCATGATTTATGACTTTTTGAAGGGGATTTATGATGATTTTGGCACCTCGGATGATAGCGAGAAGAGTGCCCAAGCCCTTGTCTTCCTTGGAAAAGCGCAGGAATTGCTAGGAGAAATAAAGGATCAAAACAGCCGAGCAGACTATGCAGCTAGAATCTTGGAACTAGGCAAGGAATTAAAGAGCAGTAGCTCAGATAAGCAAGCTCTGCTGGCAGCAAGTCAGAAGCTTTTAGATCAGATGAGCCGGACTATTGCTGGACAAAAGGAAGAGCCAGCTAATACGGAAAATCAGGAAGTTTATCAACAGCTTTATAATTTGCTCATGTCTATCCATCAGTATTTGGAAAAGAATCAAGGAAGTGAGCAGCAATACCAGCAGCTGGACCAGCTTTTTGATAAGCTCGGACAGAGAGCTACAGACAAGAAAGAGCTGCTTAAGGAAATCCTGGCCTTCCAGCAGTCACTCGTCCATCCTGAGGGAGCAAGCGAGTCCGATTCTCAGCATAGGGACGATGATGGCTATCACTTTAATCTGCAGGATATGGTCGGAGCGGATGAGCAAGGATATCGAGTAGCCCATCTGGACCACGAGCATTATATCTACAAGAAAGACTTGTCAGAAGCTGAGCGTCAAGCTGCAGATGCCTATGCGGTGCAAAAAGGCTTCCTAAAAGCACTGGCTGAACAACCTGCTTCTGGTCAGCCAGCAAGCAGCAGTGCTCCAGAAACTGCGCAAAATGGCAATCTACCTTCTGAATCTGCCACTGGAGAAGCAGCTCAAAACCAATCTGACAAACCTGCAGAAGCTTCGATAGCTGCAAACCCGACTGGTCAATCAAGCTTAGCAGCGAGTTTTGTCATGACAGAGGAAGCATTCAACCAGAAATTGCAGGAGCTTTCTCAGCTCTACGGTGTCAGTCCAGAGGCTTTCAGCTATAATCCAGCAAACAGAAGCATCAGCTTTACAGGAGCAGACGGCCAACTGAAAACTGTCCAGATTAGCTAAGCTTACATTTTGATGTAAAAACAACAATACAACGAATGATGAAGACTAAGCCAAGTCTAATACCATCATTCGTTTTTGATTTTGACAACCCTATACTTATTTGATTGATATTGTGTTAAAATAAACAGAGACTGATAGATGAAAGGATTGTCATCATGACAGAAAAAAAACTACCCATCAAAGAATATCCTAGAGTAAAAAAAGAAGCTATTTATAGCCGCCTTATATTCTTGCTAACGGCCGTTACAGGAGCTATTCTATCCTTTATTTTGGTCTATTCAAAATCTAGGAATCTAATCTTTGAAAATGTTTCAATTGGTTTAGTTGTGTTTGCAGGTATTGTTATATCAAGGCCGTATTGGACAAAAAAGAAACAATACGAGAATCAGTATCCAGAATTGAAAGGAATGTCTACAAGAGGTGCTGAAGCTTCTGGGAATTTTTGGGGAAGACATCTGATTGTATATCCAGCCATTCTTGTTTATATGGTTTGGGCCTTTTTCGCCTATCATCATCCTGTTCAAAATCAGGAGATAGTAGATATTGAACTTCCAGCGATTAGTACAGAATCTGAGTATAGTTTAGATTTTCCAAAATCGGATAGTTCAGCCAGCACCGGCGACAGTCAGGGGGATAATCAATCAGATGCTTCGTCGGTCGGACAAGAGGAAGAGGTCAATAAATGAATAAAAGAAAACAAATTATTTTAGTGATAGCTGTCTTACTAGTAGCTTTCTGTAGCTTTGTCTATCTAAAAAAACAATTCTTTTCTCCTTCCAAGCCAAAGGAAGACTCCAGAAAGGAAACTCTTGTATTTGATTCTTCGCTGAAAGATATTACTCTGACAGATGATGGGCGCTATGTCTTAGTTAGTCCTAAAGATTCAAATTTGCAACCCAATGATTTAACACTTACAAGAAATTATGTAGTTTCCTCATTTATATCATATGATCAAACCTATTCTAAAGAATATAAAAAATTATCTAGTAAGCTCACAGCATTCGAAATTTTAATCTATGATCTGCGTAAGAAAAATTTTGAAGAAAAGCGTATAGACCTCAAAAAGACTGTAGAGAAATATACTTCAGAGTATAGCTTGATAGATGATGGATCTATGGAAAATATAGGATATGGGATTTATCATGATAATATAGACTACTTAGAAATTTTTGTCTCTAAAAAAGATAATGTAAAAGAAAGAAAAAAACTATTGTTAAATCTGGAAAATGGGAAATTGACAGAGCTTAGTGAAGCTATGGAAGAGGTGATTCTCGCACAAAATAGTTTCCCTTCCCTATTCAGAACCAATCTCGATGATATTCTATATTTTAATGGATTTTCAGACTTAAATTATTTAACTTATATTAATGATAAAAAGGAAAACGAGATTGGGCAGGATATTAATCTTAGCCGTGAATTTCCTGACTTGGTAAAGCGTTTAAAGAAAAATAGAGTTACAAAAATTCAGTATCGTAGAGGCTTGGTTTCTCCTGCAGATTACTATGAAGATCTTCGGCATTGGTTTGCGCCAGTTGGTCAGGATAAGCTAGATATAGTCGCAAAGGATTATGAAACGAACGAAGAAACCCCTTTAAATAATTACCAAGAATTCATTGATTGGTCCAAAGCGGAAGCTGAAAAATCACAGGAAAGGATAAAAGCAAATGGGAAAAAAGAGACGGATTAATACGACTCAAATTTACGAAACATCTGTTCGGTTAAATGTGGCAACTATGCCAGGAGCTCAAAATAATGTTTTTTAGAAAGTAAAATGATGAGGTTGATTTTCAAGAATTAATAGACCATCAATTTAACCCGGAAAATTTTGAATGTCAAAACCTTCAATTAATTGAAGGTGTATTTCTAAGATGAAAACAAAAAAGAAACGAGAGAAAAATGACCAAAGAAGAATATTTGATTTTAAAGAAAGAAGCGAATCTCCGCTTGCTCTTCATCATATTGCTTGTGATTTTAGGAGCTGTTTTATCACTTGTTATGATTGCAAATCATTCTCCATATCATAGTTTTATGTCTATTTTTACAATTACGATGTTTGGACTTAATTTTGGGTTTCTATTTCCTTGTTGGCAACGCAAAAAAGCAATCGAAGCTGAGCATCCTGATTGGAAGAAAATTAAGGGAAAAGACATAAAGATTTTAGGCGAAAATCTTTTAAAATCTGTTTCGATATTTCTTGGCACGGGGCTTGTTCTCATTGTTTCTTTCTTTTCGCTTTATAGGCCAGTTGTGACAAAGCCATTTATTATCATTGATCCTAAAGTATATGAAAGCATTGAGAATCATGAGCCAGCCCAATCCTCAACAGAGATATTAGAAGAATCGTCTGAACAGCAAAATACAGAAGCAACTTCTTCTTCATCGTCAGACAGCTCTGCTAATAGTAAAATCCCGAACAGTAGTATGTTAAAAGAAGTTCAGAAGCAATTTCTCGAAGATCTTCATAAACAACGTGAGGAAGAAAATCAGAATAATAATCAATAAGGCTGTGAATAAGTTGAAAATTCATTAACCTAAAAGAAGGTGAGATATGGCCGTAGGAGGATAATAAATGACTTTTAGAGATACATTGACTACAAAAGATAGAATACTAAAGTTAATTGATTTTGAAAAAAGAATAATAAATGAAAAGCAAAAAGAAATTAATGGTTTAATTAAGGATACGGAGGAAGGAGTTCAAAGATACAAGCTAACAAATGACGAAGTTATTGCAAATATCAAGGGGACGATTAATGTATTAACCGAAGAAATACTAGTTGCCACCTATACAGCTGGTTATCCTCTTGAAGATTTTAAGGAGGAATATATTAACTTTGTCAACAGTCTGCTTCCAGTTTGGCAGAGCAATTCTGGCTATCTTCAAATGGTTTGGGTCCTTTCTATTGGGATTCTTTTGGAGATTAATGATGAGATTTTTGATCAGCTAGTTGATTTGGTCAAAAAGGATGATCCAGAGGATTATTTGATTGATTACTTGATTCAGTCTCGTCATCCAGATTGGAAGATTCGGATAAACTATAATTTTCCAAGACCTTATGGCTTTACTCGGAAAATTATTGAAGAAGAGAATGCTGAACAGGCACTCAAACTGCTCAAAGAATATGTAACTAAGAAATGGTATCCAGGACATAGGGATACAGGTTGGTATGACTTGCATAAAGCAAATATTGATAATTATTATGGTTACTGGTCCTTTGAATCTGGTGCTCTCTGCAAACTCAAGGGCTTGGATTACAAAGAATTGGAAGGTGTCCCGTATTTCCCTTATGATTTGGTTGCTGAGGGTGCAGAAGTCTAAAGTATACTAAGAGATAATTAAGTGATAGCATTAACGATTTACAGAAATATTGACTATCTCTATTAAAAATTACAAATGAAACTAAAAATAAGGAAGGTTTTAAGATGTCCCAAGAGAAATATTTACAGGTTAAAAAGGAGTATAGAATTCGTCTTGCTTTAGTGATTTTCCTTTTCATTTTATTTGCCATACTAGATTGTATGCTAATAATTAGTTCTTCCAGATTTATCCCATTTTTAGCAACAGCCATGGCGTCTGTCATACCAGTGAATCATTTTCTGCTTGTTCCTTTTTGGCAACAGAAAAAAGCGATGGAAGAAGAGCATCCTGAATGGAAAGAACTTAGTACAAAAGGAGTAAAGATTCCTGCGGTAGATGCTAATAAAAGGACATTAGCAGGTATCAGTGCAACTTTAGCTTTGCTTCTCTCCTTTGCAGTATTCTATAGACCTGTTGAGCAGCAGAAGATTAATTATAAAGAGCTAAATGATGCACTCAAGGTTAATGAGGGAACATCTACCACATCTACCACATCAACATCTTCTATGTCTAATTCGTCAACTGCCATTGAAGAAAGTGCTCAAACGGAAAGCTCCAGTAGTGATAATAGTAACTCTCATTACCATATCCCTGGAGCTGATGACGAGACGATTAAGAAGGTGGTTGATAAATCCTTACAAGACTTGAGGCAGCAAAATTCTGGAGAACAGCAAGCAGAATAGAAGGAGGGAAGAAAATGAGTGATGCTAGTTTAAAAGCACAAATTGACAGTGATAAAGCCAACAAGTCTATGTTCCGTATTACGAAGAAGCGGTTAAAGGTCATGTAGATAATCCGAAATGGTAGGCTGATCCTGATGCATCTAGGATTGTCGCTGGAGAAGAGTTGAAGAAAGCGCGCTCACATTATCAACAGATGCTTAGAAAAGGTGAACTGCCAAAAGGATACAATAGACAAGGGTTGGCGTTTGGTGGTGAGAATGTTCCGGAAAATATTCAATTTACTGGAGAAACAACGATTAGACATTCAGAATTAGAAAGATAAGATACTAGTTTTTATCATGAAAATGGTTATGGTAAAAAGGATCAAAGGTATTGAAAATACATCAAAGAGAAGTGGACTATATGTATTTGGAAATAATCCAAATCATACTGAAGTCACTAATTTCCAAGATGAAGTATTGAGATGGCAAAGACAGCAAGGTTTAAGATAGGAGCTTGATAGATGAGTGAAGTATTACTGCCTGGAATTTGGTATGGCGAGGTAAGCCAATTAAGTTTGGATGAATTAAAGAATAGCTTGCTTTCGGTACAAGACGAGCGTGAGTGCATACTGTTAATTGTTGAAATAATGAAAAAGGGAGATTTTTCCGTTAAAAATCTTTTAATTGATTTAATGAATCAAACAGAAGATGAAGCTGTGTTAAATTTATGTATCAGATTATTTTGCTCAGTGTGTACAAATGATGATTTAAAAGATGTTAATAATTTTCGTTTTTTAGATTCTGTATCGGAATTTGGAGCTTTTACATTCGTTACTGGTGCAGTTGAAACAATGTCATATCAAGTTATTCCATATCTTTTGACGCTGTGGCAAGAATGGGAAGATTCTGATAATGATTTAGAAATTGCTATACAGGATGCGTTGGATTCTTTTCTCGAATATCGCTCGGTTTTATCAGAGAACGCAACGTTAGAGGAAGTAGGAAATCTATATATAGATGTAGTAAAAACTAAAAACTTAGATTGTTATTATTATAATACTTCTCTTGCTTTTCCTGGTTTGTTTACACAAGAAATTATGACTGCTCTACACATCGCTGCTCAAAAGAAAGAAAAATATCATTTATATCTTCAATCGTCACTTTTGTCTATCTATTCGGGCGAAAAAGTTCCAGTTTACACTAATGTTGTAATTTCAAGAGATGAAATTGATTTAATGATTAGTTATATTGATCGTCTAATCAAAAAACATTGGGTAGAAGGCATGAAGTATTTTTATGGTCATCCTGTTGAAAACTAGAAGTGTTGGAGAAAAGATTGTAAAATATTTTATCCCGAAATCTTTTACTAGAGGCTGGTTCGGATTATAAATTGAAAAATAAATCTGGGAAATCGTGTCTAGACTATGCGGAAGAATATTCTTGGAGAAGTAGTCTGCTTGATATTATAAAGGAGTATGAAGATGGTAGAAATTAATAACAATGATTTTGGTGGTTTCGTTGTTTCAAACAATATTCTTGATGGAAAAGCTATTCGATATTCCTATCGTGAGAAATCTGCTATCCCCCAATTAAATGGTTGGACACTTTTATCAATCGAAGATGATGAAGCTTACCTAGCTAATTCAAAAAATTTCACAATTTTAGGAGCAAATAGCATTGTAAAAATTGCTCCTGTTATGCTGGAAATTTTTGAAGCTCCATGCGGTACAGACTTATGCTGGCTATATGAGGAAGGCGTTCATGTAGGATTTTATGATTTGGTGAGAGATAGAGAAACAACTATCGAGGAAATCATTAGCTGAATATAGCAATGATGGAGGAAAACTAATGAGGAAACAGGAATTATTAGATTTTTTGAAACATAATAGTAGTAAAGTGAAATATTATCCTGTACACTTAAATAAAAAGGTTTTAGAGCAGTTTGCGATAGGTTATTATCAGGATTTAAGTGCAAATAGATTTATAGTGTATGAGGTGACTGAACGTCAACAGTTACATGAAAAAGCTAGTTTTGAAAGAGAAAAGGATGCTATTGAAGAATTATATGAGATTGTAAAGTTTAGATGTAGGATTAAAAGTATCCCTATTCAGTTAGATGTTTCAGAAATTGATGCAATCGGAACGAGTGATACAGACTTGGAACTTTTATTAATAGATGGTAATCTTTGGCTTCCAGATACCGAAGAAGAACATCTGTTGAAGCTTCAAGAAAAGCTCAACAACTACATCTACTTCCTCGAAAACAAGCAGTATGTGGCACGATACGGCGATAGCTTTAATAAAAAAGTCATCCATATCACATTCCAGTATTCTCCATCTGACAACGGTTTGGCCTTTCTCGCAGCTGTTCAGAAAGTGTTACAACCTACAGATATGAGCTTGAAGGTAGAATTGCCAGAGTGAGAAAAAACCACAGAAATTCCTCGTGAATTTCTGTGGTTGCTTTTTTTACTCTTGATAGGAAACAATTCCGATGATGGTATCGACAGCGCATTCCATGGTTTCTAGGCTGACATATTCGAAGCGGCCGTGCATGTTCTCACCGCCGGCAAAGAGGTTAGGTGTCGGGATACCCATAAAGGAAATTTTAGAGCCGTCAGTTCCGCCACGGATAGGCTCGATGATAGGCTGGATGTCCAGACTTTCCATGACTGCTTTGGCGATATGGATAGGTGTCATGTCCTTTTCAATGACCTGCTTCATGTTGTAATACTGGTCTTTGAGGCTCAGGATAACGCGCTCGCTGCCCAACTCTTGGTTCATCTTGTCAGCAATAGCCTGCATAGCAGCTTTGCGATTTTCAAAAGCCTCTGTCTCAAAGTCACGGACAATGTAGCTAGCATGAGCTTCTTCGACAGTCCCGGTCAGGTTCATCAGGTGGTAGAAGCCTTGGTAGCCCTCGGTCTTCTCTGGTCGGTCGGTTTCTGGCAGCTGGCTGTGGAAGTCAATAGCCAGCTGGAGAGCATTGACCATCTGGTCTTTAGCAGTTCCCGGATGGACATTACGGCCTTGGAAGGTCAGTTCTGCTCCAGCAGCGCTAAAGGTTTCGTACTGGAGTTCCCCTAGTGGTCCACCATCCACTGTGTAGGCAAAGTCCACATCGAAGTCTTCAGCATCAAACTTATCAGCCCCGATACCGATTTCCTCATCTGGTCCAAAGCCAACTCGGATTTCTCCATGCTTGATTTCTGGATGGGCAGACAGGTATTCGATAGCAGTCATGATTTCAGCAATACCTGACTTGTCGTCTGCTCCCAAAAGGGTTGTTCCATCAGTCGTAATCAGAGTTTGGCCCTTGTATTTATGGAGACTGGCGAAGTCCGCAGGATCTAAGTTAAAGCCAGATTGTCCTAGCGGAATCACACCGCCATCATAATTCTCAATGACCTGCGGCTGGATGTTCTCTGCGTTGAAGTCTGCTGTATCCATGTGGGAAATAAAGCCAATCTTGCGGGTAAAGCTAGGGTCATTGGCTGGCAGAGTTCCAATTGCAAAGCCGTTGGGCAGGTAGTAGACATTTTCCAAGCCGACCCGCTTCATCTCAGGAATGAGGACATTGTTGGCAAAGTCCACCTGACTCTGGGTGCTGGGTGTAGTTGTAGATGTCTCGTCTGAGCGCGTGTTGACCTTGACATACGTCAGGAAACGATCTAAAAGATTAGGATATTTCATAAATGCTCCTTTTTCATTTCATTTAAATCTATTTTAGCATATTCAGGGGAGAGTGAGAAATGTTTTTCGTTTCTTGGGTATAAAGGCAAAATCTAGCAATTAGTTTTATATCTTGTCAAAATCTGGTAAACTATATCTATGCAAATGGAAAAAACAATCAGCAAAGCTGTGATTTTGGGGGCTTCGGGAGGTGTAGGTCGTCAGCTGGCTAGAGAACTGGCTCAAAGGACAGACCAGCTGGTCTTGGTTGGCAGAGATGAAGCGAAGCTCACTCAGTTGCAAGAGGACTTGTCTGGAGTTAGAGCTAAGCTTTCCTGCAGAGTTTTGGATTTGCTGGATGCGGCTGCGGTAGACGATTTTGCTCAGCAGCTAGAGGCAGATCTACTGATTAATTGCTGCGGTGTGGCGAATTTTGGTCCAGCGCTATCTCTTTCGGAAGCTGCTGAAAATGCCCTCTGGCAGGTCAATTACCAAGCACCGATTCGGCTGATCAAGCAAGTTGCGGAGCGCAATTGCAAGATAAGACTTGTCCAGCTTTCATCACTAGCGGCACTTTGTCCCCATCCTTATCTGGCAGCTTACAGCGCCAGTAAGGCCGCTTTGCAGACTTACTGTCTAGCCTTGCAAGAAGAGATGCGCCTCAAAGGCTCTGAAATGAGAGTTTGTCTTTATATACTGGGACCGGTTCGGACTGCCATCTTTCCTCCAGAGCTGCAGGATGCTTTGGGTGGTGATCAATTACAGATGAGTCCAGTTATAGCGGCACGGCGCATCATTAGACTGCTCCAGCAAGGCCGTTCCTATGCTATAGTGGGCATGAGATATCGACTACTGGCTTGGCTCATGAAGCTACTTCCGCAAAGATGGATTATCCGTTTGATTGGCGCATATCTACGAAAGGGGCTTTGAACATGAAATTTATTTTTTCCCTGCTGGCTGCTGCCTATTTGCTTCTCTTTATCTTGCGTTGGCTCTTGTCTTTGGCTTATTTGAAAAAAGGGCAGAGCTCTTCATCAGACTTTCAAGAGGAGCTTTATACGGTGGTCCAGCCCATCCTATCTGGTGACCCCCGTTTGGAAAATGATTTACTAGCCAATCTCCAACAGACAGAAGCAGTTGAGTTTTACTGGCTGATTGATCAGTCTGACTCAGAGGCGCAGCGAGTGGCTGACAAGATTTGTCAAAATCCTTCCTATGCCCAGCGCATTCGCGTTTTTCTCATGGAGGATGTCCCTCAGGGGATTAATCCTAAGAGTTATAAGATTGAGCAGATTATAGATGAGCTGACCCGGCCATATCTGATTGTTCTCGACGACGACAGTGTCATTGATTTTTCAAAAATGGGAGAATTGACAGACCATCTGGGTGAGAATGTTATTTTGACCGGTATTCCCTATAATCAGGAACGAAGCAATTTCTGGTCCAAGCTAGTGGCAGCTTTTGTCAATGGAAATTCTTTCGTTACTTATTTTACCATGGCAGAAGTCAAAGCCAATCACTCGATTAATGGAATGTTCTACATTCTGCCACTTGAACTAGCTAGGGAACAGAGGCTCTTCAGTGCTATTAAAGACTATCTATGTGATGATTTGGCTGTGGCTGATTTTCTGCGCAGCAAGGGAGTGGAGATTATCCAGACGCGGGTGACCTGTAATGTTCGGACTACTATCAAGGATGCCAAGCGATATTTGCTGCAGATGAAGCGTTGGCTGCTTTTTAGCTCTATCTATCTGAAGGAGCACTTGGACTGGAAGGTTATTATTTTAATTGCTCTGCCTAGTTTTCTGCCCCTTCCTGCTTTGCTCATCAGTTTCATTCTTAGCTGGCCTTTTGTGCTGCTGGCTTTGCTTTTGCTCTTGGTTAAGGCGGTTTGGATGCTGGCTTATCGTCGCCTTATCCTAACTACTCAACCGCATCCTGATGAAGTGTTTTACGAAGTGCTGAATGATTTACTCTTGCCTTTGCTTTTCCTCTATGTTTTGCTTAGTCCGCGGGTGATTAACTGGCGGGGAAGGAAGATTCGAGTGACGGATGGGAAAATCCGCTATGAGTAAGATGAAGCAGTACTTGGATAAGTTGGATGCTCTGTCGCTAGATCAAACCTTGATAGAATCTAGTAAAGTCTTGCTTTTTCTCAGTGGCAGCAGTCATTTGAACTGCGCTAGTCTGACAGCAGGACAGCTTGAGTTTCTTGAGCAGATTTGTCCACCAGATTTCTCAGTGGTGGCTAGCAATTTTCCGTTTAACCAGGGATTTGAGCACGGGAGACAAATCCAAGTTACCTTGCTGAATGCTTCCATTTCCAATATCCGTTACTATTGGCATACTCTCTACAATTCTCGCTTTCAGGAGGCTTTGCAGCGGCATTTATCTCCTTTACTGGATGTTGAGGAGGCTGTCATTATCTGCAAAAGCTCTGGACTCAATATGCTGACTCAGTGGCTGGAGGACTTGGGTGAGGAAAAGCTGCCCTTCAGACTGAGAGTGATTGCGCTAGGGCCTGTTTCACGGAGACTCCTAAATCGCAAGGATATTGACTTGCTGGTCATTAAGGGAAAGAAGGATATTTACAGTAGATTTCTAGATGGCCATCCAGCTGATGTGGTGGTGGATAGCAACCATTTTGATTATGAATACAGGGAAGATGTGAAAGGATTAGTTCATGACTGGATTAGAAAAAGTGATAAAGATTGATGTGATTAGTGTGCCATTTAGTGGGCATTTGCTGCCTACTTTGACCTTAGTCAAGCCTCTGCTGACGGATCCGCGTTTTCGGATTCGGGTCATCACTGGCTGCCAAAAGAAAGAGCTAGTAGAGGAAATTGGTTTTGACTGTCTGGCTCTCTTTCCAGAAAGACCGACAGTGATGGAAGACATCGCCAATACTCCGCAGCAAAGCAATCTTTTGATTGCCTATCAGCAGTTTCGGGCCAATTCCAGACTAATTCCAGAAGTTATAGATGAGTTAAATCGAATTTGGCAAGAGGGTGGTAAACCGGATTTGGTCATAGCGGATTTTGTTGCTTCCCCAGCAGGCCTGATTTCTGATTGCTTTGGCATCCCTTGGATAACCACGATTCCGAGTCCGGTTGCGATTGAGTGCCGGACGACAACGCCGACCTATTTGGGAGGATGGAAACCTCATCAGGGTGCCTTATACAAGTTCAGAGATGCCTTGGGCAGGCAAGTTATTCGCTGTGGAAAGAAAATGGCCTTTGCCTTGGTCCGGAAGAGTTTGGGAGACTATCAAGATTTTAAACTCTATCGGGAAGACGGCACAGAAGCTATTTATTCGCCTTACTCTATCTTGGCTTTGGGCATGAAAGAGCTGGAGTTTCGAGATGATTTTCCTAAGCATCTTCGCTGGGTTGGCTACAAATGCCTGTCCTTTGATCGTCTGCCTGAAGCACATGAGTCTTATTTTGAGACCGATAAGAAGCGGGTTTTAGTGACTTGCGGTACGCATTTGAAATGGGAGAAGGAGCGCATGGTGGAGCGGGCGAAAAAACTGAGCCTACTCTACCCAGATTACCTCTTTTACGTCACCTTGGGAGAAGCTAGTGGCTTGGGAAATGTTCCTCGCAAACTGGCGGAAAACCTGCTGCTCTTTGACTATCTGCCTTATACAGATATTCTGGATAAGATAGATTTTGCCATTCACCATGCGGGGACGGGTATCATGATGGCCTGTATTGAGCATGAGATTCCCAGTCTCATTTTGCCGCAGGATTATGATCAGTTTGATAATGCCGTTCGTGCTGAGCTAGCCCAAGTAGGGCTGGTAGCTCGTAGAAAGACCGATGCTGAAGTGCTGCGCATTTTTAAGGAATTGACAAATCGCCCGGACTGGTCTCAGTTGAAAACTCTTGCCCAGCAAAGCAAAGAATATCAGCCTACAGAAATTCTCTATCAAGAGCTGGGGCGGCTGCTTAAGGTTGATTTATAACTGGAAAACTCAACAAATCATTAAAGCATACTTCCAATATTAAAGTGTCTGAATTATTAAATTTTCCTATTCTTTTCAAGGAATAGGTTTTTTGGTCTATTCAAGTCTTTTTTAAGATGTTAAAATGAAAGTGATTACAAGAAAGTCGTTGGAAAGTCAACTTGGCTTTCTCGAAGTGACTGAAGAGGAAAGATGATGAAGAAAGCAATTCTAATGATGACTTTTGGCTCGCCAGAGGAGATTAGCTTTGAGGGAGTGGCTGAATTTTTTACCAACATTCGCCGCGGTGTCAGGCCGCAAGACCATGAAATTCAGACCCTCTATGATAACTATGTCCTCATTGGTGGAACGCCTCTGCAGCGTATCAGTCTAGAAGAGGTGGAAAAGGTCCGTCAGCGTTTATCTGGTGAGTATGCGGTTTATTTTGCCAATAAATTCTCACGTCCTTTTATCACAGATGTGATTGAGCAGATGGAAGAGGATGGTATTGAGGATTGTATCTGTTTGATTCTAGAGCCGCATTTTTCTTACTATTCTGTCATGGGCTATGAGAAGTTTATCCAGAGTGATTCCATCCGCTTTAATATCATTAAGGAATGGTATCAGGAAGAAGCTATTCTTGATTATTGGGCAGAGGAGCTGAGAAAGATTCTTACAGAAGAGGTTGGAGAAGAGACCTTCAAGATTTTCTTCTCAGCCCACAGTGTGCCTATTCTGGCCTTGGATTTCGGAGATCCTTACATTGATCAGATCTATGACAATGCCCGCTTGATTGCTGAAAGGTTAGGTCTGACAGAAGAGGATTATCTCAATGTTTGGCAGAGTGAGAGTGACATCGGACTCCCTTGGATCAAACCTGACGTTCTGGACTACATGCGCCAGCAAGAAACACATCCGCAGCATTATATTTTTGTGCCGATTAGCTTTATCAGTGAGCATATAGAGGTCCTTTTTGATAATGACGTGGAGTGCAAGGAACTTTGCGATGATCTGGGTGTTGCTTATCACAGACCGCCTATGCCCAATGCAGACGACCGGCTAATTGATGCCCTGATTCAAACTATCCGCCGCCATGAGCATGAACCCTTCAAAGAATGCTTTCCAGAAGAAGAAACCTTCGATGAATTACAGCCGTCGGAGGAGAGCAGCCAGATTCTTGCAGAGGATGAAGAGCTGAAAATGCCAGATTTCGTCAAGAAGCTGATTGAGAAAAAAGGGCGCGAGAATGTTAAGATGCCATATTTTGTCAAGAAAATGCTGGAGAAAGCAGGAAAGCTGCCCAAGAGCTGATTGTTCATATTCGTTGATGAGTTTATAGGATCATTCTAGAAGGAGAAAACCGTGAGACTTTGGCACCAAGATTTGATTGAAAAACTTCCGCGCCAGCAGCTTTTAGGCCAGCACCGAGAGTGCGCAGCCTTACGTGGACGAGGGTGGGGTAAGCCGCATGCGACGGTCAACTATGTTTTTGAGCACAGTCCTTATTGCCTCTATGCTTATCATCTCTTGATTATGGAGGAGATGCAACGACGGGGCTATCAGCCGGATAGCCTTTGGCTGGACAAGGAATACCGTGGCAAAACCTGCCCACCCTACCAGGAGTTGCAAGCTGAGGAGCTCGAACATCCCATTTATCCGGAGCATGACGCAGCCTATCTGCAAGAATGCCTGGAAAATCTCAAAGAGAAGGGGATAGATATTGTCTGATTTCCAAGTGCCAAGACGGCATAGTATTAAGGTTATAGAACAACAAAAAGGAAGATATAGTGCTCTTCCTTTTTTATATGTTTTTTGTGATAAAATACCAGTGACTTTTAGGAGCTCGAAATTTTTTAAATTTTCCGAGTTGTAATTATTGACATTACAATTCCGTGTGTTATAATTTTAGATGTAACAAAGAGCATTACAATAAAAATTTGTAACTTAAAAGGAGGAACATATTATGGCAAGCATTACAATTTTTGGACAAGGAAATATGGGACAAGCAATCGCAAGTGTATTCACTTCAGGTGGACATGAAGTTGATTTTGTAGGGAAAGAAGGTCTTACAAAACGTGCGGGTGATATTGTTGTATTGGCTGTTCCATACGCCGCAATTGCAAGCATTCTTGAAGCTAATAAAGCAGCGCTCGCTGGAAAAATCTTAGTAGATATTTCTAACCCTGTAAACTTTGAGAATATGGATGAATTGCTTACACCGGCTGGGAGTTCAGCAGCAGAAGAAATTGCTAAGTTAATTCCTGAAGCTCGTGTGGTCAAAGCCTTTAACACAAATTTTGCGGCGACAATTGCTTCGAAACAAGTCTCTGATAAAGAAAGAACAACTGTTCAATTGGCTTCGGATGACCAAGAAGCTAAGAAGATTCTTGCTGGATATATCCAAGAAGGTGGTTTAGATACGATTGATGCGGGCGAGCTCAAACGTGCTCGTGAATTAGAGGCAATGGGTTTCTTGCAAATAACACTTGCTGCACATGAGAAAATCAACTGGACAGCTGGTTTTGCTGTTATTAAATAAAGAAAAAAATAGCCTCAAAGCAGGCTAATTCTTAGACTGAAAACAAAATCCTCAGAAGTTTGACTTCTGGGGATTTATACTTTTATGAGTTCAAAATAAACTTCTCGATAGCTGTAGCGACCCCATTTTCCTCGCAGCTGTCTGTGACGGCATCGGCTAGGCTTTTGACATGATCTGAAGCATTGCCCATGGCTACACCGAGGCCAGCATATTCCAGCATTTCGATGTCGTTGTTAGCATCTCCGATTGCCATGATTTCCTGAGGATTGACGTCCAATTGTTTAGCCAATCGCTCTAGGGCAAAGGCTTTGGTTACACCAGATGGCATGGCCTCGTAAATGACCGGCTGGGAGCGAACACCGCTGAAACTCTGGCAGATTTCTTGGCCAAAGTCAGCTTCAAAAGCATCTACCTGCTCTTGGCTGCCTAAAAACATAGCTTGAAACATTCTGTGTTGACCGCTGCAAGCCTCTTCCAGACTAATCTTGGTTGGAGTGGTGAATACTAGGCTAGCATCATTCACGACATAGGAACTGGCTTTTTCTCCGACGACGAAATAATGCTCCTCATCAAAGAGAGTCAGCTGGACAGGGCTATTTTCAGACAGGCTGTAGAGATAGCGAATATCCTGACCGCTAAGCTCTTGCCAGTCCACCAAACTCCAGTCGCTGGTCTGATGTGTAGCGCAGCCATTGTCCACGATGACATATTCGTTTTCTTGTGCAAGGCCCAGCTTGTTGTAATAAGGCTTGACGCCGACCAAGGGACGACCTGTGCAAAGAACCAATTTGACCCCTTTCTCAATAGCTCGGTGCAGAGCTTCAATGTTAGCTTGGGGGATTTCTTTTTTGCTGTTGAGTAAGGTGCCGTCCATATCAAGTGCAAGAATTTTAATCATAAAGTGTCTCCAAAATTATTCTCTGACTAGTATAGCATAATTTATAGAGAAAGTCCGAGTCTATAGGAAAAATCACTGGTCTTGTGTTATAATAAATAGAATACCCTAAAAGGATGAGACAAATGAATTTAGAAGATTTGAAAAAACGTCAGGAGAAGATTCGCAATTTCTCCATCATTGCCCACATTGACCATGGGAAATCAACCTTGGCTGACCGGATTTTGGAGGCGACGGAGACAGTTTCCAGCCGGGAAATGCAGGCCCAACTTTTAGACAGCATGGACTTAGAGCGGGAGCGCGGCATTACCATTAAGCTTAATGCTATCGAGCTCAATTATACTGCCAAGGACGGTGAAACCTATATCTTCCACTTGATTGACACGCCAGGACACGTGGACTTTACCTATGAGGTATCGCGGTCGCTAGCGGCCTGTGAAGGGGCTGTTTTGGTCGTGGATGCGGCTCAGGGAATTGAAGCTCAGACCTTGGCGAATGTCTATCTAGCGCTGGACAATGACTTGGAAATCCTGCCAGTTATCAATAAGATTGACCTGCCAGCTGCGGATCCAGAGCGGGTGCGGGCAGAAATTGAGGACGTGATTGGGTTGGATGCAAGCGAAGCCGTGTTGGCTTCTGCCAAGGCTGGCATCGGAATTGAGGAAATTTTAGAGCAGATTGTGGAAAAAGTTCCAGCTCCGACTGGAAATGTTGAAGCACCACTCAAAGCCTTGATTTTTGACTCAGTCTATGATGCCTATCGTGGGGTAATCCTGCAAGTGCGGGTTATGGACGGCGTGGTCAAGCCGGGGGATACCATTCAGCTCATGAGCAATGGCAAGACCTTTGACGTGACTGAGGTCGGCATCTTTACTCCGAAAGCCATCGGTCGTGATTTCTTGGCTACTGGGGATGTTGGCTATATCGCGGCTTCTATCAAGACGGTACAGGATACCCGGGTCGGAGATACAGTGACCTTGGCGGACAATCCAGCAGCAGAGCCACTGGCTGGCTACAAGCAGATGAATCCTATGGTCTTCGCTGGTCTCTATCCGATTGAGTCCAATAAATACAATGACCTGCGCGAGGCGCTTGAAAAGCTCCAGCTAAACGATGCCAGTCTGCAGTTTGAGCCAGAAACATCTCAAGCCCTTGGTTTTGGTTTTCGCTGTGGCTTCTTGGGCTTGCTTCACATGGACGTCATTCAGGAACGTTTGGAGCGTGAGTTTAATATTGATCTGATTATGACGGCGCCATCCGTTATCTATAAGGTCAATATGACAGATGGGGCTTCAATTGATGTGTCCAATCCGAGCGAGTTTCCGGACCCGACCAAGATTGATTCCATCGAGGAGCCTTATGTCAAGGCGCAGATTATGGTGCCGCAGGAATTTGTCGGTGCGGTGATGGAGTTGGCCCAGCGCAAGCGCGGTGACTTTGTGACTATGGACTACATCGATGATAATCGGGTCAATGTCATCTATCAGATCCCGCTTGCTGAAATCGTCTTTGACTTCTTTGACAAGCTCAAGTCCTCTACTCGTGGCTATGCTAGCTTTGACTACGAAATCTCTGAGTATCGCTCGTCCAAGCTGGTTAAGATGGATATTCTCCTCAATGGCGACAAGGTGGATGCTCTCAGCTTCATTGTTCACAAGGAATTTGCTTATGAGCGCGGTAAGCTGATTGTAGACAAGCTCAAGAAAATCATTCCTCGTCAGCAGTTTGAAGTACCTATTCAAGCCGCTATCGGACAGAAAATCGTGGCTCGGACAGACATCAAGGCCTTGCGTAAGAATGTCTTGGCCAAGTGTTATGGTGGTGACGTTTCTCGTAAGCGCAAACTCTTAGAAAAACAAAAAGCCGGTAAAAAACGGATGAAAGCTATCGGTTCTGTCGAAGTCCCACAAGAAGCCTTCCTCAGTGTCCTGAGTATGGATGAGGAATAAAGTCTTATATCTCTAGGATATATCCCAAAAGGAGAAAATCATGAAACAATCGTATCTGCTTGGAGCAGTTCTGGTATTAACTTCACTTACTCTTGCATCGTGTGCCAAGTCTGGACAAAAGCCTGATCAATCTAGTTCTTCGACTAGTTTCAGTGCACAAGTGAAAAAGAATTCTTCAAATTCTTCTTCTAAAAGAAGCAAGAACAAAACCAATCAAGAAACAAAACGTGTTGGTTCTCCAGAGTTTGGTTATATCGATATCCCAAGTAAATGGATTAAATTTTTTGATGCAGAGGTTGAGGGACTTATCCAATATACCGACGGTTCTGCTTATAATATCGTTACCATGAATGCTGTTTCTAAGGCAGAAGCTGAAGTAGCAGATGGTGAGACTTTCAATGCAGAAACAATTGCTCAACATGTAGCCTATAATTGGAGTCAAAAAGATAATATTGAGAAGATGTGGGGCTCTAAAAGTACTGTCTCAGGAATAGAAGCCTTTCAAATAAACATCATTCTGAAATCGGGACAACTTGCTAATACATTGGTTTTCCAAAAAGATGACAAAGTCTATATACTATCCTTTGAAGGCGACGAAGAAACTCTTGATGATTTCATTACAAACATGAAAGATACTTGGAGTCTTGATAGCAAGGGAGCAGTCAGCGAATAATAGTTTAAAAAAACAAGAGGCCTATTTATTAAGTCTCTTGTTTTTTCAGTGTAGAAGCTAATTATGTTTCACAAAAAGATAGTAACAAATCAGAAAAAATGTTCGGCTACTATCAAATCTAAGTAAAAAGACTTACAAAAATTTGTAGGTCTTTTCTTGAAATCCGAACGTTAGGAAATCTTTTTTTGATTTTACTTGACATTTTCTAAAATAGGAATATGATAAAATGTGAACACTGTATAAGACAGACCTTATGCGTGTTCGAAAATAATAGAGCGTTGCATCCGTAAGTCAATTTGACACGGCTCTTAAAAAACAAAAGGAGAAAGAATGAATACTTATATCCAAAAGAAAATCGCAAACATGAAGCTGACGCTTTCTGAAATGTCTGGTGGCTATAAACGAATGGTGACTAGTATGAAGAAGCTCGGCTTTTCTGGTACCTTGAAACTTATCTGGGACGATTTGTTTGCTCATCGCAGTCTAGGTCAATGGGTTTATCTCTTGATTCTAGGGAGTTTTCCGCTCTGGCTGGAGCTGATATATGAACATCGCATCGTGGATTGGACGGGGATGATTTGCAGTCTGACTGGGATTATCTGTGTGATCTTCGTTTCTGAAGGACGGGCTAGCAATTACCTCTTTGGTTTGATTAATTCTGTGATTTACTTGATTTTGGCCTTGCAGAAAGGCTTCTATGGCGAGGTCCTGACGACTCTTTACTTTACCATCATGCAGCCAATTGGACTCTTGGTGTGGATTTACCAAGGTCAGTTTAAAAAAGAAAAGCAAGAGTTTGTTGCTCGTAAGCTAGATGCCAAAGGATGGACAAAGTATCTATCGCTCAGTATGCTTTGGTGGTTGGTCTTTGGCTTGATTTATCAGTCTGTGGGGGCTAATCGTCCTTATCGTGATTCAATCACAGATGCGACAAATGGTGTAGGGCAAATCTTGATGACGGCTGTTTATCGTGAACAGTGGATTTTCTGGGCAGCGACCAATATTTTTTCTATTTACCTCTGGTGGGGTGAGAGTCTTCAGATTCAAGGGAAATATTTGATCTATTTAATCAACAGTTTGGTCGGATGGTACCAGTGGAATAAGGCTGCTAAAAAAGCATAGTCCTATAAACGGAAAAGAAATCGGATGCGACAATGTCTCTCTTTCCTTTCGTCCTAAAAATATGGTAAACTAGTGTTAGTAAAATTTATTAGATTTAGGAAGGAATGACCATGAAAAAGAAGTACTTTCTGCTCTCCCTGATAATCTTAGCCGGTCTTTCCCTGTCTTCTTGTAGCCTTATCAGGAGCTATAGAAGTCGGAAACCATCTGATTCCTCTAGTCGGGTTTCCCTGAGAGATGACAGCGATACAAGTAGTAGCAGTCGTAAAGAAAAAGATTCGTCAAAGACTACTGGTACGCAGCGGGTCGGCTCTGATGATTATGGCTATATCAGTATTCCTGATAATTGGATAAAGTTTACAGACGTAGATGGTGGCGACAGTGTCCAGTATACGGATGGAAGTGGCTATAACATTGTCACGATGAACGCTTATACAAAAGAAAAAGCTAACATTGGAGAAGGTGAAGAATTCAACGCTGAAACCATTGCCCAACGTATTGCCTACCACTGGAAGGATAATAAGGAAGTTGATGATTTTTGGGGAGCAAAGAGTACCGTAGCTGGAAATGAAGCCTTTCAGATTAATGTTGTTTTAAAATCCACTCAAAACTTAACGGTTTGGGTCTTCAAACAAGGTGATAAAGTCTATATGATGTCCTTTGAAGGCGATGAAGATACTCTGTATGAGTTTATCCCCTATATCGAAGAAACTTGGAGCGTCAGCAAGGACGGCGGAAAAAACATTTAGCGATAGCATTTGATGATAACTCTCTAAGTTTATAAAAAGCAAATCTGGGACTGGTTCTCAGATTTTTTTGTGAGGTGGAATATGTCATATTTTTGGGGTTTGACAATATTTAAGAGCGCTCATTTTATGATATAATAAAAACAATTTGAATACAGAAAGAAAAATATATGACTCAAGAAATCGACCTTGAAAAGTACCATCAGTTAGCTCTGCAGAAGCAGAAAGAGCATCGAAAATTTTTAGCCAGTCTCAAGAAGAGACCACCAAAAAACCTTGATAAACTAGCCCAGCAAATCCATGATGAGGTCTTTGAGGAGATTGACTGTACAGCCTGCGCCAATTGCTGTAAAACTCTGGGGCCGGACTTTAAGGAAGCCGACATTGTCCGCATTGCCAAGTATTTCAAGATGAAGCTGCCGGCTTTTGAAGAGGAATTTCTGCAGGTGGACGAAGACGGTGACAAGGTTTTCAAGGCCATGCCTTGTCCTTTTTTAGGTGGAGACAATCTCTGCTCAATCTATGATGTCCGTCCCAAGGCCTGCCGTGAGTTCCCTCACACAGACCGTAAGAAGATTCATCAGATTAATCATCTGACAATCAGAAATACCCTGACCTGTCCAGCGGCTTATCTCTTTGTGGAGAAGCTGCGGGATAGGTTGTAAAATCCCCTATAAATCTTGTACAAAAATTCTAGGGCGGAAGTATCTTATATCTGTTAGACTATAGTTAGAATTGAACACGGCCTAAAAGTTGTGTGAAAAAGATAAAATTTTCTCGGAGCAGGAGCCCCTCCGCAAATTTTCCTATTTTCACTTTGCTTTTAAGAGCCTTAGTATCTTTTATGAGGTGAAAAAGAATATGATGCATCAATTCAATCGAACCATGGAATATCTGGAAAGCAAGTTGGACGCAGAAGTGGACTTGCAACAATTTCAGCAGCTATCGGGCTATTCTTATGCTCTCTTTAGCAGGCTCTTTTCCATCCTAGCAGATATGACTTTAGCGGAATATCTACGCAATCGCAGGCTGTCAGAAGCAGTGACAGACTTGCGGGAAAGCTCTGAGAAAGTCATTGATATAGCACTGAAATACGGCTATGAGTCTGCGGATGCCTTTAGCGCAGCCTTCAAGAAATTCCATGGTGCGACTCCCTCAGAAGTTCGAAATGGAAGACCTTATCGCGTCTTTCCTAGACTTCAATTATCCTTAAAGATTACAGGAGGAAAGAACATGGATATCAAGATTCAAAAGAAACCTGCTTTTACTGTGGCAGGCGTCCTATTGAAAGCTATTGACAATAGCCAGTGCCCATCCGCTTGGGAGCAGCTCTATGCAAATCACAGCTTTGAAAGCCTAGAGAGTCTGGGCAGTGGCCAATCCTTTGGCGTCTGCTCGGATGTCAAAGAAGGCGAAATCATCAACTATATGGCCGCTTATGATGTGAAGGATAAAGCTAAAGCAGAAGAACTAGGTCTGTCAATCAAAGAAATCGCAGAAGCTGAATATGCCATCGTACCAGTCAAGGGGGCTATACCAGCCAGCATCCACCATGCTTGGAAATATGTCTTGGAAGTCTTTTTTCCAGAAACTGGCTATCGCCACTCAGGAGCACCAGATTTTGAAGTTTACACCGAGGGTGATATGTACTCCCCAGACTATCAAATGGAACTCTGGATACCTGTGGTGAAATAAAATGGTGATTGCAAGTCATTTTTTAGGCGATGATTACAGAGGAGGATGATGCTATGCAGATGTATTTTGGGGACGTTTCTCTTTGCTATACATATTCACTTGCGATGGCGCTGCATTCGTATGGTTATGATGTTCGCCCTGAGTTTTTGGAAGCCATTATGGTAATGGGAAATGGCGCTAGTATTATAAAGGAAGATGAAAAACACCCCTTAGTCTTCTTTGATAATGGGATGCCAGACAGTTCTATCAGCCATTCTTTAAACATTCTGGGTTTTACATATGATGAATACTATATAAAGGATTCAAATGCGGTGAATCATATCTCTATCAGAGAGATCTTAAGTAAGTTCTTGCTCGGCGGACCAGTTGTTCTTGGGCCTTTGGACATGGGGTATCTGACTTATAATCCCAATCATATTCATTTGTATGGGGTGGACCATTTTGTTTCGGTTTATGATCTAGATGATGAGTTTATCTATTTCCATGATCCAGCAGGCTTTGCTTGTATGAAAATGACTTTCTCAGAATTTTCGAAAGCCTGGGAAGCTAAAAATATCGACTATAAAAGAGGTTCTTTCTCCATGTGGGGAAACTTTAAAAAAATCAAATCTCCTACTTCCAAAGAAGTTTACCAGAAAACATCTATACTGATGAAGCAACGATATGAGCACGGCGAGGAGAATGTGATAGCAAGATATGCTAAGTCAGTAGCGGAGAATGGCTTGAATGAAGAACAAAAACATCTTCATCAATACTTTAGTTTCAAATTAGCTTCTATCAGAAATCTATACATGAGCAACTTCTTAAAAGACCACGATACGGTCAGATCTGAACTAAAAGAAAATTTAGCAAAATTGTTTGGCCAAGCTCATCTATTTTGTATCAAGGAAGATTATCAAAAACTGTCAGAAGTCTTGTTTGATATTGCAGCGCTAGATAATAAATTTAGAGATTTGTGTATTAACTATAAAGAAGAGTAGAAGAAGTGAGAAAAACGAAGATGCTGTTTGGGAATGTAGCAGAATCGAAATAAGGGATAGCAGACTATCAGATGTACCTCTGGATACCAGTGGTGAAGTAGATTAGAAATCAGCCGTTTATTTTTGAGCGGCTGGTTATTTTAGTTATATATTTTGATAATTGTTTAGATTGTATCAAAGCTTTAAATCAAAAGAATTCTGCCAATGATCTTACACTTTAAAAAAACTTTTAACCGATTTTGACGAGATGCTATGGATATATAGTAGAACTGGTTATCATTGCAGTAAATAAATTAGTTGTCTTCACTTTAAAAAATGGTTTGGAATTTAAGTTTAATTTCTTGCTCAAATTCCTTTTGGATTCGATAAATTGTAAAATATAGTACAACAAAACACTCACAGAATCTCAGATAGTGTAAATTGTAAGTAACCACACCACCCCATACACAAGAAGATTCTATGAGCTACTATCATTTGACCATAAAGGAACGGATTAAGATAGAGACCTATCTGGATTAGGGTTGAATTTTTCCCAATTTTCACTAATATTGGTGTCCATCAATCAACTATCAGTAGAGAGATGAAACGTTTTCCAGAACAGTGTTCAGCTGAAAGAGTTCAAAAATCGTATGACGACTTCGCGAAACAAAAAGGGCGAAAAAAATTTTTACACAGAACTCAAAAAGGAAATAGAGACTGCTCTAAAAGCTTCATGGTCTCCAGAATAGATACAAGGTCGCTTTAAACTAAAGAATAGACAAATAGTGACCTTTAAAACCATTTACAATTGTATTTACAGTGGTGTGATTCAGGTTGAATTATAAATCTTAAGACGGAAAGTGAAGAATAGGAAGAATCCAGAAACTAGAGGGAAGTTCATAATCGGAACTCTTATTTTTAAATGTCTCAGAGAGGTTAAAAAGCGTGAAGTCGTTGGCAATTGGGAGTTAGATACATCGGTTTCCTCAAGAGGAGGCAGTAAAGGATGTTTGGCAATCTTTCTGGAGTGAAAGACTCGGTTTTATCTGGAATTCAAAATGCCAGACACAACAGCTAAATCCATGTTGTCAGCTATTGAACGATTTACAAGACGATTTTGTAAAGAGTTTCTAAAGACCTCTACTTCAGATATAGGAAAAGAGTTTGCTTGGTTACCTTTTAGTTGAATAAATGTTGAACTTTTTATTGCAATTTATCATTAGAAAAAAGAGCGGAAATATTTTGTGAATAAATCAAAATTAATCAATTTCAAAAAGCTTAATAAAGCGGAAACCGGGTTTTTGAAAACACTTTAAATAAGAAATTTGGCGGACATTCAATTTTGAGTGACCTCAATAAGTACCTGTCTTAATTGCCTAACAATATGGTATAATATGACTATAAAAAAATCTAATATAAGGAGTGGCAACATGGGATTCCCACATTTACATCAAGCTGTCTATAGCATTACTCAATCTGTATTAGACCAAATAAAAGTTAATAATATAGAACAATTCAAACAATACTATAATGAATATGGAAGCTTTGATTTGCCAAGTTTTATAAATTTTGATAGGCATGTTTTTGAAAGCTCGGCAAATCTTAATGAATTCGCATTAAATATAACTAGAGATTCTAGAGCTAGTATTGGTAAGGCCATGCTTTCATACAGAACAATTACAAAGGGTACGTCAAAAGGGAATAGTCAATATAAGGGTTCAATATTTCATACAGGGCACCTACTTCCGTATATGCTAGTTGGAAATTTACCAGAAAAGGAGTTTAATTCACGAAAAACAAATCTTGAAAATGTTGTACCTCTAACACCGTGGGCAAACGGTAGAGGTTTTAAATTAAATACAAGCTACGGCAATTCTCAACGTGTTTATGAGCAACTAATCAAAGATAGTATTACTAAAGCTTTAGAATTATCTGAAACCGATTTTAGGGTTTTTTATCAAGTTGAGGCAATCTATGATAATGCTTTAGAAAATGTACCACGAGGTATACTTCTTCAAGCAATATCAAATAATAAAAGTCACTTAAGGGATTTACATGTATTTGTTCCTAATGTGAAATACGGAAGAAATAATAGTATTGATTATTCAGATTGGAAATTAAATCAAGAATTACTGATATCTATGTAAATTGACTCCTCAGAAAGGAAAAATACTAAATTGCCATACAAATTTCTACTTTTCGACCTTGACCATACGTTGCTGGATTTTGATACGGCAGAAGACATCGCCTTGACTCATTTTTTAGAGGAGCAGGGCGTGACGGAGATTCAAACCTACAAAGATTATTATATTCCCATGAACAAGGCGCTTTGGCGGGAACTGGAGCAGGGGGAAATTACCAAGCCGGAGCTGGTCAACACTCGCTTTTCTCGTCTTTTTGCACATTTTGGCATTGAGAAGGATGGCGCCGAGTTAGCCTTCCTTTATCAGCAGCATATTGCTCAGCAAGGACAAACATATGCTGGTGCTAGCGAGCTTTTGGACGGTCTGACAGCAGCTGATTATGAGATTTACGGAGCGACCAATGGCATCACGGCTATTCAGACCGGCCGCATGGCTCATTCCGACATTTCACCCTATTTTAACCATATTTTCATCTCGGAAAAGATGGGGACTCAGAAGCCCGAAGCTTTGTTTTATGAAAAAATAGCAGAGCAGATACCAGATTTTGACCTGTCCCAGACTTTGATGATTGGAGACTCTTTGACTGCAGATATTGCTGGCGCTAATAATGCCGGCCTGGACTCTCTCTGGTACAATCCCATGCATCTAGAAAATAAAAGTTTTTTTCAGCCGACCTATACCGCTTATTCTTATGACGATATTATCAGACTATTAGTTCCATACGGAGACTGCAAATGAAAAAAATCCTTGCTTTATTTTCTATTCTTGCCAGTTTGTTGCTACTGACAGCCTGTTATGCTAAGAAAGAAGAAGTCGACGAGAGCATACGAACGACGAAGGCCCTTTTTAAAATGCTCCCTTTTCAGCCCGTCAAGATTAGTTCTGATGGCAGTTATCATTATGAGGGTGGCGGGGCGACAATTGATTTGTATTTCACCGAGGAAGATATCCAAAAGTACCCTATTCTAAAATACCACCCAGATCGAAAGGGCAGTAAAATCGAATTTTATGAGATATTTTACGGAGAGAGAACAGCAGATCAGCTACTGGATTGTTTGGTAGACCAAGAAATAACTAGCTTAATTGATGAGATTAAGGGCGAGATGGAACATGACATGACAGCTGAATACCAGCAAAAATCAGAATTTGACAGAGCTCAATTTCAGACTATAAGCGTTTCGTCCTCTAAAAAGGTTGATGATTCAGAAAGTCTAAATAAATATCTCATGCTATATAGTAAGTTTTTAGTCGAATTCAGGAACAATCCAGAAAATCATGATAAGCTAAAAGAGATTGTCCAAAAAATGGATCAAGCTGGTCTTTTAAAATGGTCTTTCGAATTTCATTCAGACCAAGTACTGGATGAGAAAAATATATCAGAAGACGAGGTAAAAAGCAGGTCCTATAATAGTCGTAGTGGAGACACAGAGTATTATGCACCGGAGACCATTAATAAGTATATGGATTTAGGTGCTTTTCCTAAAGACGCTTCAGTCAAATTGTTTTTTAAAAAATATGAAAACCTTTCTGAACAAATAGTTTTAAACAACCAAAAAGACTAATCTAAAAAATTTTTAACTCTGTCAAGAAAAAAACTTGACAGCTGTTTTTAATCTGCTATAATAGAACATGTGCTTAATAGCTCTGCTATTTCACCAAAAGAAAAAATAAAGAAAAGAGACCTTAATAATGGCAGTAAAAATCCGTTTGACTCGTATGGGTTCTAAGAAAAAACCTTTCTACCGTATCAATGTTGCAGACTCACGTTCACCTCGTGACGGACGTTTCATCGAAACGGTTGGTACTTACAACCCACTTGTAGCTGAAAACCAAGTGACTTTGAAAGAAGACCGTATCCTTGAGTGGTTGGGTAATGGTGCACAACCTTCTGATACTGTACGCAACATCCTTTCAAAAGAAGGCGTATTGAAGAAATTCCACGATTCAAAATACTCTAAATAATAGAAGTGTAGGTTGACATATGGACACGATTGAAAATCTAATTATTGCGATAGTGAAACCTTTGATTTCACAGCCAGATGCCTTAACTATCAAGATTGAGGATACACCTGAATTTTTAGAATATCACCTGGATCTTGATCAGAGTGATGTTGGACGTGTAATCGGTCGTAAAGGTCGTACTATCTCCGCTATAAGGACGATTGTTTACTCTGTCCCAACCGAGTACAAAAAGGTTCGCATCGTCATTGATGAGAAATAAGAAGCAGCGGGGCTATGTGTCCCGCTTTTTCTATGGCCCTTAATGAAACAAGCCTTTAGGCGTAGTTGAATTTAGGGCCATTGATGCAGTTCGAGCTATGCGAGAACTACGTTCCTTAATTTCCTTGCAGAAACAAGTTATTAGGCTCAGTTGAATTTAGGACCATTGATGCAGTTCGAGCTTCGTGAGAACTAGTACTTCATTTAAGATAAAAACGAAATGCAGGGGCGAGTTTAGAGAAATTCGAAACTGGAGGACATATGAAGTCAGAAGATTATGCTTGGAACACTCATGAGCGTAAGTGTTATGAGAATGATCAAGTGATTTTACCGAGCCCTTATAAGCTAAAAATTCTGGATGATAGTGAGAAGAGATTGGAATTGGAGCTTGTTTTGGAGGAACTTCCTCAGGGGCAACTGGCTCGATGGGCTATGAAAATGGCGTCAAGCTTTATAGCTCTGATAGATGCGGAAGATGAGTCTGAAAAGCAGAAGATTTTGACTCAGGTAAGAGCGATTTTTTGGGCTCGACTTGATGATAGGGCATCTGCCTATGAACTAAGGCAGGCTGGTTTCTTGGCTAACAAACTGTCGCAGCAAGCCCAATCACAAATCGGTAAATATGCTGCGCGTGTCTTTGCCCAAGCAGTCGCAACAGGCCACATGCGGGGCCATGCTATCGTCGCAGCGGATTATGCCATCAAAGTCAGAAACTTGCAGAGTCCAGATGATTTGCAGCGGGCTGTCAAGGAAAGAGAAGGGCAGATAAGGCTAGCCTCTGCGTTTATTAGATCAGGAAAGGAAACTTTATGAAGCATTTATTTTCACGCTTGTCACCAGCGCAAAAGATTATCTTGTCTTTTCTTCTGGTGATATTCTGTGGCTCCTTGCTACTCAGTCTGCCTTGGGTGCAGACGGAAAGTTCCCAAGCGGGCTATCTGGATCATCTTTTTACAGCTGTCTCGATGGTCTGTGTGACAGGACTTTTTACTCGATCGGTTGTGGATACATACAATGTCTGGGGGCAGCTCCTTTGCATGTTACTGATTCAGATTGGTGGCTTGGGAATCCTGACTTTTATCGGATTTTTCACCATGGAAAGTCGGAAAAAGCTCAGCCTCAAGGATCGAAGTATTCTGCGGGATAGTTTTAGTTATGGTCATAATCGTACCTTAGGTCAATTTGTCCGTTCGATTTTTATCACGACTTTTACTATCGAAGGACTGGGTGCGCTCCTTCTCATGATTCGCTTCATTCCCAAGTTTGGTCTGAGAAAAGGGATTTTTAATTCTATCTTTTTAGCAGTTTCTGCATTTTGTAATGCGGGCTTTGATAATTTTGGCAATGATAGCCTACTAGGCTTGCAGACAGATGTTTTGGTCAATATCACCTTGGCTCTCCTCATCATCACTGGAGGCCTTGGCTTTATGGTCTGGTTTGACTTGGCGACTAAATTGGGAGGAAAACAGAAGGGACTGCACTTTCATACTAAGGTAGTCTTGCTGCTGACTGCTGGTCTCCTTGTTTTTGGGACGGTCACGAGTCTCTGGACGGAGTACAATAATCCTGGAACGATTGGCAATCTTTCCTTTGGCGATAAGCTACTGGTCAGCTTTTTTCAGACAGTCAGTATGAGGACAGCTGGCTTTGCTTCCATTGATTATACAGCTGCTCGTCCAGTAACCCTGTTTATCTATCTGCTCCAGATGTTTCTGGGAGGGGCTCCGGGTGGTACAGCGGGCGGTCTGAAAATTACGACCTTCCTAGTTCTTTTGCTTTTTGCTCGAAAGGAAATCCTGGGCTTGCCTCATACCAATATGGGGCGGAGAACACTGGCTCCTCAGCTAGTGCAGAAGGCTTTTGGTGTGACAGTGATTTTTCAGCTGACATTTCTACTTGGTCTTTTGGCTCTTGGGCTAGTGACTGATAGCAGTCATCGCTTTATTTACCTGATATTTGAGACTGTGTCAGCACTGGCTACAGTTGGTGTCACGGCCAATATCACTACCAGCCTCAATACAGCTGGTATGATTGTGATTATGCTGCTGATGTTTATTGGACGGGTAGGGCCGCTGACTCTTATGGTCAGTCTTAACCATTATCAACCGAAGAAGGCGGCTACCTTGCATTACAGCAAGGCGGACATTATGATTGGATAGGAGAAAAGAAATGGCAAATCAAACAGTTGGAATCCTCGGCTTGGGGATTTTTGGACAGAGTATCATTGAGGCCTTGATTTCTCAAGATGTAGAAATCATTGCGATTGATAATCACGAAGAGACAATCAATCAGTATGAAGACATGATTGCCGTTGGTGTGATCGGGGACATTACTGATATGGAGCTTTTAGAGGCGGCAGATGTTGGGTCCTGTGATACGGTCATCGTAGCGACGGGAGAAAGTCTGGAATCCAGCGTCCTAGCGGTCATGCACTGCAAGGCATTGGGCGTTAAAAATGTCATTGCCAAGGTCAAAGATGAAGTAACTCAGCAGGTGCTGGAAAAGGTGGGAGCTGATCTGGTTATTCTGCCTGAAGTGGAGGCTGGTATTTCATTGGCCAAGACCATTCTCTTTAACCATTCGATTGAGGTCTTCCAGTTGGATGATGATGTAGTGGTGGCTGAGTTTGAGTTGCCTGCTAGCTGGGTCGGGAAAACGGTCCGTGAAGTAGATGCTCGCAGGCTTTATCATCTTAATATTATCGGCTACCGTCTGAAAAAAAATCAGCCTTTGGAAAGCCATTTTACCCCAGACTTTGTCTGGCCAGCAGGCGTCAGCATTATGGCTGTGACTGATAACCAGCATTTGGATAATTTACGTGAAATAGTGAGTAGCAGCTAGGATAATTCCTCCTTGCTGGGGGCCAACCGATTCTATCTAGGCATTCGGCACCTTTCTATTATATGAAGAAAAAATCGATACATAGGAGCTCTTTCAGGGCTCTTTTTTGAAACCAGTTGCAAAATTTATTATACTATCACTAGAAAAGGAGTGATTTTATGAGCTTAACCAGCCAGATCATTACAGCAGATTTTCCAGATTTGGATAAGGTAGAAGCCTTGAATAATGAAGCTTTCCCAGAGGAGGAAAGGATACCGCTCAGTGAATTTTTACGATATGAGGAACAGGAGGATGCTAATTTTTTCGCCTTTTATCATGAAAAGGAATTTGTTGGTTTTGCCTTTGCCATCTCCAACGCGCAAGCCTTTTATGTTAGTTTCTTTGCTATTATGCCCCACTTGCGCAGCCATGGCTATGGCGGTGAAATCATCGAAAAGCTGGTCAATTTCTATCAGCGAACCATGCTTTTAGAAATCGAGCGCCTATATGAGCCGTGTGATAATCTTGAACAGCGTCAGGCTCGCTGGGAATTTTATAAAAGCAAGGGTTTCCGCTCGTCGAATGCATTTCTGGAATATGAGGATCTTAGCTTTGAAATTCTTTATTGAGGGGATTCTTTTGACGAATAATCTTTTTCGATACAAAGTCCTTGCCAGCCTTCCTCGCACTCATCCCAGTAGAAAAAGCGCTCCAGATTTTTAGGTCTGCCAAATAGTCTAGCTATGATTTTGGCTATTACAGGAATGCCCGTATTTTCCAGTAGCTCAATATAGGGGCCTTGACTAAAGTATATTAAGGCATTGTTGGTTTTTTTCCTTCTGCCGTATTCGACGACAAAACCCTTTGCTTCCCATTCCTTGACCGCTTGCCGTAAGTCTTTTACCTTGTAAATCAGATGGCCGCTTCTTATCATAGTAGTCCCTCCTTTTCGTATTCTGCCTTTACCTTAACATAGATTTTTAGGAAAAACAAGCCTTGAGATTAGCCTTCATTCACAGTGCAAGCAACTGCCTCTTGTAACACGGATCTTGGTTGAATATGAAAAATTTTTGATATATAATTTTTGGTATAGGGGTATCCTTATTCTGCTAGTAAAATAGCTATCCCTCAGATAGTAGTGTGTGCACAGATAATATTGTTAAGAATTGATTAGAAACATTATGAAAGAAAGAATGATCAAAACGAAAGTAGGACAGCTATTTGTGTCCTATCAACCTGCGGAAAAGATTGCTGTATTTTTAAGCGGTGCAGGGAGTCTGCCGACCTATGAAAATTTTTTGCCAGTTATTCGGAAGTTACCTAAGAATTAGGGCTATTTAACAATAGATTACCCTAATGCTGGCCAAAGCCCACTGGAAAAACAAGAAAATTTTGTTTTGGACGATTTAGTTCAATCTATTATAGAGGTTTTATCACATTTTAAAGTCCTCCAGTATGCTATTTGCGCGCACAGTATTAGCGGCCTTGTAGCTGTTAAAATTACTGAGTTAGAGCCGCTTTGTCAGGGACTAATCTTGATTGAGCCGACCACTTATTCTGTTCTATACGGAGAATTAGCGCAGAATCCTTATCCCGAATTTTTATCCTTACAGGAGAAAGTTCAGACGCTCGGTGGAGGATATGAATATCTGAAAAAAATAGGACAAGAGAGTTTTCCAGTAGCTGATTTTAAAATCTTATGGGCTAAGGCAGAAAAGAGTTCAGATAGATTAAAATCTGTACAAGAAGGATTTCAACATTACTGCAGTATTGCAAAAAGCGATTTTCAAAACATAGATATTTCTTTTCAATTCCCGATTTTTATCCTGAGTCAGGCCTATCGAGAACAAGAATATAAAGATTCCGAATTTGCTTCACAAAAAACTCAGATTATTTTAGGAGGCAATAATCACTATTTACATTGGAGTCAGTCAGAAAAGATAGCTGAGCTTCTTTTAGAAATGTGATTGAGAAGAGAAAGTCCAAAGTAATATAAAACATTCCTTGTTAATGAGCGATATTATCCTGTATTGTTTTGTAATAGATTTGCAATGATATTATAATAAAAATGCTACAGACAAAGGCTAGTATGTATAATAAAGGAGAAAAAAATGACTAAAATTAAAAGTAATATATCAGATGCTCAGAACTATGCAACAAAAATCAAACAAGGGAGTTCCAATTTATTAGGAATCGGACAGGCTCAACAGGATGATAAAACGACCGTTTCGGGGAATTCAAATGCTCATGAGGCTATGAAGGCATCCCAAGATGCCAGACAAGGTATTTCTAATGCTCTCTCTGAAATGGTGACGAATATCCATAGTGTTGCTGGAGAATTTGAAGCAGTGGATCAGCAGATAGCTGAATCTGTAAATGGCTAGATAAAATACTCTGACTATTCTGGAAATCAAGGAGGACAGACTGCTCATGGAAGAAGAAAATAAAGAGAAACCAGTTAAGTTTGTATATGATCCTGATATGACTCTGGCAGAACGATTGCAAGCGCAACGAGAACAGATGCAGAATCTGCGGGAGCAGGAAGAGTTGAAGCGAATGCTGGCTAACCAAGATAAGGTCATGTATAAGATAAGTCGGCACTTCCAGGAAGAGCAAAAAGTCAAGGAAAAGATTAAATCTCCAGAGGTGCGGATTGAAGACCTTCGCTACAAAGAATCAGAATTATTGGAAAAGGAATATCAGATAGACGGTGATTTAAAAAAAGTAACAGAATACTATGAATCTGTGGAGTCTGACGCACATAAAATGCATGCTTTATTAGATGAACTAGCCTATCGCTACAGTCCTCAAAACGGCTTTGAGCATATGCGTGATGAATTTTTGCAGAACTGGCAGAGTTTTCGAGCAAACTTTGAAGAAGATAGCGAAGTATTGAAAAAGCAAAAAAGAAAGGTCTCTGAAGAATATGATAAGGCCTACCACGAGCGTATTCGGATAGTAAACAGTTTAGAAGATAAGAGGAACTACCAATGAGTATAGACATGTATTTGGAAGATTCGCAGTCCCAAGCGGCCAGTACCCAGAAGATGATGCAAGAGGAAATTAAAGCTTACGAAGAACTGGAAAGAAGTTTGGTAGATTTTGAAGCCAGCACAGAATCGCTAAAGGGAAAAGCCTATGATTCAGCACGAAGTTATTCTGAACGGGTTCTTCGTCCTTTGGCACATGGCGGAAAGCTACTGTCGGAAGCAGTGGGTAAGACAGTTAAACAGTTTCCAGAATCATATATTGCGCAGGTTGCTAATGAAAGCCTAAAGGAGTCTGACATAGAAGCTAATATTCAAGGATTAACCAATATTATCACTATTCAGGAAACTAGCATATTTGGAGTAAAAGCAGTTGGACTATCGGAGTTAGTGAAGAATCAGCAGAAAATGATTGATACGTTGACTGATGCAAGACAAGTACTTCAAGAGAAACTAGATAAACTTAGAGAATTCAATAATTCATCGCCTCAAATTTTCTCAGAGATTGAAAATCTGAAAAATATGATTACTACAGGGCTCAACCATTTGAATAATGCATGGGATGCAAAGAAAGGAGTTTATGTCTTGCCAGCTAATCTGGATTGGGCAACACAAATAATGAATTATACTCCACCTTCAAATTTGCAAGACTCACAATCTAGGGATAAAGACTTTATAAATAATCTTATCGAACAATACGGTTATGATGAAGATACTGCTAAAAAAATATTGAAACTTAAAGAGGGAATCGATAAAAAATATCCTAGAATGTCTCAGAAGAAAAAAGATTATCTGCTCAATCGTTCTTTAGGAGCTCCGGTATATGATGGTTATAAATGGGATCAGACAGCTGGTGATCTAGATGGGGACTCAGCTCAAGAGTTTTATATAAGAATGGGCTTGACTGATGCTGAATCCAAAAGTTTATATTATGAAATAGAAAAGCAGCATTTTTTTCTAACTTTACTACAGGTACAATAGTAGATCCTGCTGCAGAAGGAGATGCAAAATACACTAATCGTTTAAAATTGTATAAGGAAACTCACAATATTTCAGGTATGTCTGATTCTGAAATAAAAGCAGCTTTTTTAAATGATTGGAAGGAGCAAAATAAACGCTATGCTAATAAAACAGATTTTGCTCATCAGTTCATCACGACTGCAACTCACCTCAACCTTTCCTTGCCACCAGGCTATATGATGCTAATGTTTGGAGGAAGAAAGGGAATTGAAGCAGTTTCGGGCTGGCGTGGTGATGCTACAACGGATGCAGAAACAAAACCATCTATGGGGAATGATGATTTTAGAGCAGATTTAGATGCTGTAAATATCACGAGCATCATGAATGAAAAGAAACTTTCTTTTTTGGAAGCTTCTAACTATTATTACCGACAGTTAGAAGATAAAACAGATTCCAAAACGGATAAGATGACACGTTCAGAATTCTTTCTTAAATATACTGATATTAATGATGTAAAAAAAGAGATTTTCAAGATGGTTCCTAAAAAGTTTTACGAAGGTGCCAAAGATACGTATACTGAGCCAACTGAGGAAGAAAAACGTGCCTATATCAAAAAACATTATCCTGATTCTTATAATTTCCTTAGAAGTTTGGAGGAACGAGATAATCAATTGGGAACTTATGCGGAAAGGGAATGATTATTATGAAAAAGGTTCTAATTTTTATATTAGCGCTTGCCTTGCTTTTGATAATTGGTTTTCTAACCTTCTACAATCAACAGGGCAGTCAGTCTAGCAGTATTTTTGATGAAATTTACAAGGATGAAATCCAATATGCAGGTGCTGGAGATAAGAGTCAGATGAAGCTCTTGAAAATAAAAGGAGCTGACCTTGTTACGGAAAAGGACAGTTCGGATTTTCAGGCAGGCACAGTGATGGTAGTATTCCAATCAAAGGATTTCCCAGAAAACAGCAATCTTAATATCATAGCAAATAAAAATCAGATGCTTATTTTTGATTATGAGGAGAAATGGGATGAGAATGTTCAGTTATCCTTGACTGCCAGTTATGATGCAAAGGCCAAGACTCTCACACAAAAAGCTAAACTCCTAGACTATGACAGCAAAGATGTTATCGTTCCTAGAGATAAGTTTGAAAGCTATGGTTTGACTCAAGCTAAGATTGAAGAAAAATTCGCCTTATTTGAGAACGTTTTCCTTAAAGAATGGAAAAATGTTTCAAGCGGCCGCTTTTCTCTCAGTAATAAGGGCAATGTGAAGGTTGTAAAAAAATGGAATTAAGAGAGCCATAGCTGTGATAATATGAATTACCTTTCTAACAAAGAGGTAGTGGAAGAAATTCTTCAATAGTCAAAACGCATAAAATTAATGCTTCTGTGAACATTGATTTTATGCGTTTTTTATGTAAACTATTATCATATTTGACTTTGAAATTGCTACTCTTTGAAATAAGTAAACCTTTCGTCGAGCTTGCCGTTTATTTTTTAATGACTTCGTTTGTTTTAGCTGGTAATTTTAATAATAAGATGAGTCTAGCCAAGAATCTCAGCAATAGCATCTCGAATTTCCTGAACGGTTGCGGATTTGCTATGGTCACTGGTATCAAACTCGATATATTGGCCATCATCATCAACAGTTCCCCCGACAGGCCCTTCGGATCCATCGACTGATGTTCCAATGGCAGGGGGGATGCTTGTATCTGCATAGTCTATATCAATAACGATGATGCGCGTATTGGCCTCTAAATCATCTATCATTGGAAGAGACGATGCGGAGGTCATGTTCTGACTAGCATAGTATTCTAGGAAAGCCTTGATGGTTAGGTTATCAATTTGAGCAATTTTTTCGTCAAGGGCTGAGATATTTCTAGTTTCTTTCGTTTCATTTTCCATTGCTTGGCCTTTTTTGACCTGTGTCAAAGCAGTCAAACTGGCGGCTGTGGTAGCTAGAATAGCAGTAGAGAGAAGGAGTTTGCTTAACTTTTTTCCCATAGGTATCACCAACTTCTTTCTAGTTTTGCGTAAACACACTTGGGTGTTTACGGTGTTGAGGTTCTATATGTATAATTATACGTTAAATAGCAACATTAATCAAATAAATATAGGCAAGAGAATTCCCCCTTATCTCTCTTGTACATTCCCCTATATCATGATAAAATACTAGGCAGAGTATAATATGTTGGAGTCGAGATGAATTATTTTAATGTTGGAAAAATTGTCAATACGCAAGGTTTGCAAGGTGAGATGCGGGTTTTGTCAGTGACGGATTTTGCAGAAGAGCGTTTTAAAAAAGGTAATACCCTTGCCCTGTTTGACAAGAAGGATCAGTTTGTCATGGATGTGGAGATTGCCAGCCATCGCAAGGTTAAGAACTTTGATATTATCAAGTTTAAGAACATGTACCATATCAATGACATTGAGAAATTTCGTGATTTCACTCTGAAAGTCCGAGAGGAAGATTTGACTGACTTGGAAGATGGGGAATTTTACTACTATGAAATCATCGGTCTTGAAGTCTATGAAAATGACGTTCTTCTTGGTAGGATTAAGGAAATTCTGCAGCCAGGAGCCAATGATGTCTGGGTGGTCAAGCGTAAGGGCAAGCGAGACTTGCTACTGCCTTATATTCCGCCAGTGGTGCTGGGGATTGACATTGAGCAAGGTCGGGTTGATGTAGAGATACCGGAAGGACTGGACGATGAAAATTGATATTTTGACTCTCTTTCCGGAGATGTTTGCACCCTTGGAGCACTCTATCGTCGGTAAAGCGCGGGAAAAAGGCCTCTTAGAAATTAACTACCACAATTTCCGAGAAAAAGCTGAAAAATCCCGGCATGTAGACGACGAGCCATACGGCGGAGGCCAGGGTATGCTGCTACGGGCTCAACCTATTTTTGATGCCTATGATGCCATTGAAAAGCAGCAGCCGCGCGTGATTTTGCTGGATCCTGCTGGTCGGACTTTTGACCAAGCCTATGCTGAGGAACTGTCTAAGGAAGAGGAACTCATTTTCATTTGTGGCCATTACGAAGGCTATGATGAGCGGATTAAGACTTTAGTGACAGATGAGATCTCGCTTGGGGACTATGTCCTTACTGGAGGAGAATTGGCGGCTATGACCATGATTGATGCTACCGTTCGCCTGATTCCAGAGGTTATTGGCAAGGAAGCCAGTCATGCTGATGATAGTTTTTCATCTGGACTCTTGGAATATCCTCAGTACACTCGCCCCTATGATTATCGCGGCATGGTCGTTCCTGAAGTCCTCATGAGTGGCCATCATGAAAATATCCGTAAGTGGCGTCTCTATGAAAGTCTGAAAAAGACCTACCTAAGACGTCCTGACTTGCTGGAACACTATGAAATGACGGCCGAAGAAGAAGCAATGTTAGAAGAAATTCGACAAGCTCAATCTGACTGACAAGCAAGGTTAACTCTTAGAAAGTATCTAGGAGTTTTTACTTTATTTGATACAGAAATGCTCATTTTTGTTGGAAAAACCATCTTATTTTTCTAATACAACATTTTTGTAACCAAATTGTAATAAAAAAACTATTAAAACTATACGTTTGCTACTAGTTAATACTAGCGTTTTGTGATAGTATATTACTATGCGGGCTGCTATACCCAGGTTAATTATAGTATGTGAGATTATAAAAAGGAGATTGATTATGGAAAAGAAAATAGGCAAGTCTGTTGTAGCGACTGGTATCGCGGCTACAACTATTATTTCTGGTGGACTGACCCATCAAGTGCACGCGGATGAGTTGGTTGAATCAACTATAACAGCTCCACAAGCGACTGAAGTAACTGGAAAACCGGTGACAGCAGCAGATGTAGCTGTTGCCCAAGAAAATGCTGAAGCTGCTAAAGCTAAACTCGATGAGCAAAGATCGATAGTAGATACTGCTAAAACAGAAGCTGAAGATGCAAAAACTAGCGTGAAAGTGGCTGAAGCCGCTGTTGAGAATGCTAAAGAAATACAGGCAGAAGCAACAGAAGAAAATGTTGCTAAAGCGGAGACAGAAGCAAAAACAGCAGAGCAAGAGGTTAGCACGAAAGACGTTGCTGTTCGAGAAGCAGCGGCTAAAGCTGCCAAGGCTGACCAAGCTGTTAAAGATCAAGCAAATACTATTAAAGCGAGTCAATCTCTGGTAGATGTTGCAGAGACTGAATTGAAACAAGCTAAAACACCACTTAACTCAGAAGAGCAAGCTGTAGCAACTGCTAAGAGTCAGCAAAGTCAAGCACAGACTGCTTTAGACAATGCAAAGGCTGAACTGACAAAGGCAGAGCAAGCAGCGTCTTCTGCTCCACAGGTGCAGGCTGAAATCCAGAATAAAATCAATCAGGCAAAGGAATCTTTGGGGCAAACCAATCAAGCTATTAGCTCGCTTGAAGGACAGATTCCGACTGCCGAGAAAGCAGCATCAACAGCTCCTGTTGACCTTCGCAATACGACTTATTCTCAATTTTTAGAAAATGTTCGTAACAATGCGGCCAATCAAGAAATTCGAGATGCTGCCAACAATGCTCTTGCTGTTTACCAACGTGGACAGAATGAATTTGGTATCTCAGTTAATTCTGACCCAACCAGTCCAGCTAGTCTAGAAAATAACCTGCAAGCTTTAGAGTTGGTGAAGGCCATTAATGCTTACCGTCGTAATGCTGGCTTACAAGAGTTGTTGGTTGATCCGTATGCAAATGTGGCTAGCCAGATTCAGACTATCTACTTTGAGCGCAATAACGGGCACATGGGCAAGCTGATTGGTAACGAAAATGTGGCGATTAGCTTTGACCCACAAGGAGCTGTCAATTTCTGGCATGGTGAAAAAGAACTCTACCAACAGATTGCAGCGCAATATGGACTGCCTACTGATGAAACTCAGATTGATGCTAATGCTATCTATACGAGAGTTGGATCTGGTGTATTTGCTCAGATTGGTCACTATGTTCAGATGATGGACAATAAAGCTAATGCTATCTCGGCGGCTTATGATAAACATCAAAACCGATTTGGCACACCTCATGGTACATCCGAAGTTGGTTTCCATCATATTAGCAACTTTGACCAACGTGTTAATAATGGTACTTTGCTGACTGTTGCGGCTATGGAGCAGTTGTTACGTGCTGGTGGTGGTCGTTCTGCAGGTTCTAACGCTAATGTTACAGCACTTAAGAATCAATTGGCTGAACTCAAGGCTCAAAAAGTTGGTCAGGAATCAGCTATTAATATCCTCAATGCTCAATTAGCTGATGCTCAAAAGGCAGCGGCAGCTCAAATTGCAGCAGTTGAAGCAGCTCGTCAGAAGGTAGCAACTGCTGAAAATAATCTGGCATTGACCAAGCAAAATGTTGCCCTTAAGCAGGAAGCTCTCGACAGAGCGACAGCTAAGATTGCAGCAAACCTAGCACCTTATCAGACTAACTTGAGCAATGCTCAGGCAGTTCTAGCGGCAGCTAAGGATAAGTTGGCAGAACTTCAGTCAGCCCAAGAAGCTGCGAAAGCTAGTTTGACAACTGCTCAAGAGGATTTCTTGGCTGCTCAAAAAACATTAGCAGCAGCTAAAAAGAAAGTTATTGATCTAAAAAATGCTCCTCAGTTACTAGCAGAAGCTGAGCGAGAGTTGGCAGAAGCGCAGCTTGATTTTGAAGCTAAACAAGCAATCTTAAATCAAGAGACTGCAACTTTAGCTGTCCTTGAGGAATCCTACAACAGTCTTCAAGCGAATTATGAAACTCTCTTAAATATCTTGAATCAAGCATCTCTCCTGTATGGAAATGCTCTGAATAGTAACTATCGCTCAGGTGAAGATAAACAGACTCTAACAGCTGTAAAAGGCGGAGCTGCTGGTCCAGGTGCAGAGGATGAATCTAAGAAAGATTCAGATGTTAAGACTGCAGAAGTTCATGCGAACACTCGTGAAGTCAAAGGAGCAACTACAGGCGCTGTTCAAGCGGCAGGTGGTGGTGCATTCACTGATTTTGTTGTAAATCCTGCAGCTCAGCTTGCTAGCGTAGCTACGACAGCTGATAAGGCTCCAACAGTTCCTGCTATTCTGCCAAATACTGGTTCAGAAGCAGAACGCCTAGCAATTTTTGGTATGGCACTTGGTGCAGCGGCCTTTTTGGGAACCAACAAGCGCCGTCGCAGAGACGAAGATTATAATTAAAGAAATTCAAAATGAGTCTGGAATAATTTCCAGACTCATTTTTTTGTTCAAGCCTAATAAACAATCTCATATAAAAGCGATGAGAAGTTAAGTTCCACATTTTCTAAGAAAGATAAAAACTTCCGATATTAACTGTCGGAAGTTTTCAATATTCATAATAGATTTTATTTGACCGCTCCGCCTGTTACACCTTCTACGTAGTATTTCTGCATGAAGATGAAGAGAAGAGTGATTGGGATAGCGATGATAATCGCTCCAGATGTGAAAGGCAAGAACCATTTATTGATGGCATCCTTATTAAGCATTTGGAAAAGTCCCAAAGCAACCGTGTATTTTTCCTTGACATCGCCTAGGATGACAGAGGCAAAGATGAAGTCAACCCAAGGTCCCATGAAAGCCATAAGCGCTGTATAAACGATAATCGGTTTTGAAAGCGGTAGTGTGATAGTCCGGAAGATTTGGAAGCGGGTCGCTCCGTCAATCATAGCGGATTCGTCCAAAGAATATGGGATAGTATCAAAGAAACCTTTAGCTATATAGAAGCCTAGAGCTGCTCCAGCTGAATAAACCAGAATCAGTGATGTCAGGGTTTGTGTCAAATTGAGTGCTTTCAGGATGTAGTAAACCGCAATCATAGACATGAAGCCTGGGAACATGTTAAGTACCAGGGCCAGCTTGAGGAAACGATTTTTATGCTTGAATTTGATGCGGCTGAGTGAGTAAGCCATACCAACAGTAATCAAAGTAGACAGGATACAGGTCGCTGTTGCAACAATCAGGGTATTCATAAACCACTGAAGAAAAGGATATGTGTTGTTATTAAACAGTCTGATATAGTTGTCAAGAGTATAGGTCTTAGGGAAGAAGTAAGGGACTGCATTAGAGCCTTCACCACGGAAGCTGGTCAGAAAAATCCAGATAATCGGCGTTAGCCAGATGAATGCTAAAACAGCCAGCAAGACATAAATCCCTAATAAACTGAGTTTTTTTCTATTTTTCATTATTTAGCAGTTCCTTCCTTGAATGATGCGGATCTAGTATAGGCTAAGAGACTGAAGGCTGCAGAGATTGCAAAGATCAGTATACCGATAACAGATGCCAGATTGTAGTCCTTGGCTGAAACGGTCAGTTTATAGAGCCAGGTAACCAAGAGGTCAGTTGAGCCTGCCTGATAGTAGGAAGAGTTAGTAGGTCCACCGCCTGTCAGGAAGTAGATAACGTTGAAGTTGTTAATGTTTCCGATAAACTGTTGGATAAGTGATGGCGCCATAATCAAGAGAATTTGAGGGAAAGTAATGCTCTTGAAGATTTGAAGCTTGCTAGCTCCATCAATTTCAGCAGCCTCGATTTGCTCGCTAGGTAGGTTCATGATAATCCCAGTCGCTACCAGCATGGTAAATGGAATACCAATCCACATATTGACAAGGATGATGGAGAACTTAGCCCAAACAGGGTCACTCAAGAATGGAATTGGATGCTGAATGAGATGCAGGCTTTGCAATAATCCGTTCAAAGGTCCATTGTCATTCAGGAAGTTGCGCATCAAGAGCAGTGATACGAATTGCGGCACAGCAATAGTGATAACGAAGAGCGTGCGCCAAACTTTCTTGTACTTGAGGCCTTTGGTATTGAGCAAGAGAGCTAAAACGATACCGAAGAAGAAAGTAGTAGCTGTTGCAGCAACCGCCCAAATCAAGGTCCAGCCTAAAAGTGGGAAGAAGGTGCTAGCCATACGACCTGAGAAAACATCACCAAAGCTAGAGAAGCCAACCCAGTCAAAGAGTGACTTAGGAGCTGGATGTTTATGGTCAAAGTTAGTAAAGGCCAAACAGATCATATAGATCAGAGGCAAGATGGTAAAGAGCAGTACTCCGATAAGAGGAATACTCATTAGGCCCATGTGAAAGCGGCCGTCAGCAAGCGTCTTAAAGTCCTCAACGAAGTTGGGAATCTTCTGGCCTGACTGCTTGAGAGCCATCAAATGACGAGCACTTTTCAGATTACACCAGTAGATGTAGGCGAAGACTGCACAGAAGATGAGAGAAGCAAGTCCAAAAATCAGCATCAGCATAGAGTTGTCACCCGCTACTTGAACGGTGATTTCCAAGCCGTTAACTTTTTTTATAGCCTCTCCTTGCTCTTGAGTTCCCAATGTAATCATGCCGCCAATAGCTGGTATGATTTGGACTGCAAAAGCAATTAGGAAAGCAATTTCTGAGAAGAGGAAGAGCAGACCCTTGATAAATTGTTTGTTTACAAGGTTGCTCAGTCCCATTACCAGAAAAGAGAGTTTGACATCCCAGGCTCCCTCTTTAAAGACCTGAACCATGGATGCATTGTCATAGGATGACTGAGTCATAGTATTCTCCTTATATTTACAAAGAAAGAAGTGAGGAGGCTGCCCCCCTCACTTCAATGCTTATTTAAATTTGCTTGAGTATTATTTAGCTGCTGCTAAATCTTTATCAAACTGTTGTAATTTTGCGAGGTATTGATCTTCACCAAATTTACCGTTGTAAGCATCGCTGAGGATTGCAGCACTTTCAGTCCAGAAGACAGACATTTGGCTAAGTTTAGGCATAACTGTTGTGTAGGTATCAGAAGAACCCATTGTAATAACAGCTTGTGCCAAGGCATCTTTCTTAACATCGTCAGACTCTTGTACTTCTTTGTTAGCAGGGATGATGTGACGTCCTTCAAACTTGAATTGGTTTTCTTGGCTTTCTTTGCTAGTAAGTGCTTGAGCCAGTTTGTAGCTTGCTGCGATACGGTCAGTGTCGCCGTTTGAAGGTGTTTGGTTTACTGCGTAAAGTTTTACACCGAGGAATGCTTTTTGTTGAACGTCTTGTCCACCGATATTAACTGTTGGGTAAACAGAGATACCAAGGTTGTCTTTGCCGACAGCTTTTTCAGCAGCTGCGTAGTCCCATGGACCTGATTGGAAAGCGTCAACTGAACCATCTTCAAATTTAGCAAGAAGGTTAGAAGCATCTACGTTTACAAAACCGCTGTTATTCTTTTGAGCTGCGATGAACTTCAGAACGTTCACACCGGCTTCGTTACCCCAGTTTGTTCCGTCAACTTGTTCACCGTCTTTACCAAAGAGAGTGTCGCCAACAGAAAGGAAGAGTGGAGCAGTGATGTATCCATTAGCCTCTTTCAAGTTTCCACCAAATTTAGCTTTAGAAGTGATGGTTTCATAAGACTTAACATCATCAGCGGAAAGTTTTGACTTGTTATAGTAGGTTACTTGTGATTCGATACCGTATGGGAAAGCATAAGTTTTGCCTTTGTATTGAGCACCAATTGCTGCTTGTTCAGTATCGTTTTTCTTGACTTCTTCTGCCATTTTAGAAGGAACTTCTTGAATAGCTCCAGCTTCAACTAATTTACCAAGTTGGTCGTGTGGCAGAGAGAAAACATCAGCAGCAGTACTAGCATCTTTTGTCAGATTTTCCTGAGCGTTTGGATCTTCCATTTCGACTACGTCGACCTTGTAGCCTGATTCTTTCTCGAACTTGCTAACTGTATCAGAGTAAGAATCTTTAGAACCAGTTGGTACCCAAAGTTTCAAGGTCTTGCTATCGGCTTTAGAAGAAGAGTTCTCCTTGCTACTGTTCGAGCTACAAGCTGCTAACAGCGTTCCTGCAGCCAGCAAGCTGACACTGCCCAATACTACTTTTTTCCATGTTTTCATTCCTATTTCCTCCCGGAATTTTTATTTACAATCCTATTATGCAACCGTTTGCAATTTTTGTCAAGTCTTTTTTTGAAATTTTTTTAAAAATATATTAATTTTTCTAAAATTTTTCTATTTTATTTCTGTTTATTTAATCAAAGCCTATTAAAATGGCTGTGCAATCGATTGCTTGATTTTTGCTTAGAAAATGCTTTGTTATAAAGAAAATCATGTTTCTTTTGAGATTGATTTTTGATACTTGCAAGAAGATATAAAGACAAGTTAAAGTTCAGTATTACCTATGAAAAGAATCAAACTTATGATTTTCTAATAATCTAGTGTCTACCTGTTGAATGCTTCCCTTTTCTGCTATAATAGACCTATGAACAAGCTAATCCAATCAAAGCTGGAACTGTTGCCGACCAGTCCCGGCTGTTACATTCACAAAGACAAAAACGATACCATTATTTATGTTGGCAAAGCCAAGAATCTGCGCAACCGGGTTCGTTCTTATTTCCGTGGTAGTCATGATACCAAGACGGAGGCTCTTGTTTCTGAGATTGAGGATTTTGAGTTTATTGTCACCGAGTCTAACATTGAGGCTTTGCTTCTGGAAATCAATCTAATCAAGGAAAACCAGCCCAAGTACAATATCATGCTCAAGGATGATAAGTCCTATCCATTTATCAAGATTACTAACGAAACCTATCCACGCCTAATCATCACGCGCCAAGTCAAAAAGGACGGTGGACTTTATTTTGGTCCTTATCCGGATGTCGGTGCGGCCAATGAAATTAAGCGTCTTTTGGATCGACTCTTTCCTTTCCGCAAGTGTACAAATCCGCCTGAAAAGGTCTGCTTTTACTACCATCTGGGGCAGTGCAAGGCTCACACTATTTGCCAAGTAGACAGCCAGTATTTCAAAGAGCTGGCTCAGGAGGTAGCTGCCTTTCTCAAGGGACAGGATGACCAGATTATTGAGGATTTACGGGGGAAAATGGCTGGCGCAGCGCAAGCTATGGAGTTTGAAAAAGCGGCAGAGTACCGCGACTTGATTCAGTCCATTGGCACCCTGCGAACCAAGCAGCGGGTCATGGCCAAGGATTTGCAGAATCGGGATGTCTTTGGTTACTATGTAGATAAGGGCTGGATGTGCGTACAGGTCTTCTTTGTCCGCCAGGGCAAGTTAATCGAGCGCGATGTCAATCTTTTTCCTTATTACAATGATCCTGACGAAGATTTTTTGACCTATATTGGCCAGTTCTATCAGGAAAAATCCCACCTCAAGCCCAATGAAATTTTGATTCCGGCAGATATTGACGAAGAAGCTGTACGGGCCATGGTGGATACCAAGGTGCTAAAGCCCCAGCGAGGCGAGAAGAAGCAGTTGGTCAATCTGGCTATCAAAAACGCCCGAGTCAGTCTCCAGCAGAAATTTGACCTTTTGGAGAAATCTATTGAAAAGACCCAAGGTGCAATCGAAAATTTAGGTCAGCTTCTTAACATTCCGACACCTGTTCGTATTGAGTCTTTTGATAACTCCAACATCATGGGGACCAGTCCTGTATCAGCTATGGTGGTCTTTGTCAATGGCAAGCCCAGCAAGAAAGACTATCGCAAGTATAAGATTAAGACTGTGATAGGACCTGATGACTACGCAAGTATGCGTGAGGTCATCAAGCGGCGCTATAGTCGAGTGATTCGGGATGGACTGACTCCGCCCGATCTGATTGTCATTGACGGTGGACAGGGGCAGGTCAATGTCGCTAAAGAAGTTATTCAGGACCAGTTGGGATTGGATATTCCCATCGCTGGACTGCAAAAAAATGACAAGCACCAGACCCATGAATTGCTCTTTGGTGACCCTCTGCAAGTTGTAGAATTATCCCGGAATTCGCAGGAATTTTTCCTGCTTCAGCGTATCCAAGATGAAGTCCACCGCTTCGCCATTACCTTCCACCGCCAGCTCCGGTCTAAGAATTCCTTCTCATCGCAGCTAGATGGCATTGAAGGCTTGGGACCAAAACGCAAGCAAAATCTTATGAAACACTTCAAATCTCTAACCAAGATTAAAGAAGCCAGTGTTGACCAAATCGTCGAAGTCGGCGTACCACGAGCAGTGGCAGAAGCAGTGTGGGCTAAATTAAATCTAGTAGATCAGCAGAAAACTTCCTTGCCTGAAGTAGCAGAGCCACAGGTGGATTTAGAATAGACAAATCTCATATAAGGACAGTGTTTGCAGAATTTTTTTAATAATTAGGAAAAAATTAACAGAAATGGATGGTCTATTATAATGCCTATAATGTTTGACAATAAAATAATTTTGTATTATAATATGTCTATTCTTTATTAATAGGAGACAGTAATGAGAAAAATTATTACAGCTAGTGTAGCGCTTTTATCGGTTATAACTTTAGCAGCATGTTCTGGAAAAACAACATCAGATTCTTCTGAAAAAGCTTCAAGTTCTGTAGAAAAAAAATCTACTTCAAAGAGTAAATCAAGTAGCTCTGAAACTTCATCAAAAACAGCTAGTTCAGATGTAGAAATCCCAGAAATTGTTCTTTTGACAGATGAAGAAATCGACAATGCTAAAACAATTGGTGACATGAAAGCTCTCTTTAGTAAGTTGATTGATAATTATAAAAAGTACATTGATGAAATTGGGAACAAAGTACCTGAGGCTGGGAAAGAAGCATACAATCAACAAGTAGAACCAGCTATTCAATCTATGGAAACTTCAAGAGAAACTTTTAATGAAACGCTCTCAAGTGCTGGTTCAGATGATACAGAAATTCCAGAACAAAATCGTGCTCTATTTGCTCAGCAATTGAAAACAGGACGTGATGCTATGAAGAAGGCTATTGAAGGGGCTTATAAAGCTCTTGGTCAGCTTAAATCTGGACAATAATATTAACAAAGCAGGTAAGAATCACCTGCTTTTTTTGTAGCAAAATGTAAAATAGATGGAAATTTAAGTGACTTAAAAGATAAGATTGAATCAAAAAATTTTTAAATAAAATATTGTTTATACTCAATTATAAATAAAAATAGGCATAATTTAAGCATTTCTAATAATGATTTAGTGAAATTTATGAAAGGAAAAAAACTGCAAACTCTTACAAAATATGATAAAATGAAGCTAGTATATTTAGAAAAGGATGCAACTTATGAAATTTCTAGAACTCAACAAAAAGCGTCATGCAACCAAGCGTTTTAACGACAAACCTGTGGATCCAAAGGATGTTCGCACAGCCATTGAAATTGCAACGTTGGCACCCAGTGCCCACAATAGTCAGCCATGGAAGTTCGTTGTGGTGCGGGAGCATAATCAAGCTTTGGCTGAAACAGCTTTCGGTGGAAATGTGGACCAGATTAAGGAAGCACCAGTGACCATTGCTCTCTTTACGGATACAGATTTGCCCAAACGGGCTCGCAAGATTGCGCGTGTGGCTGGAGTTAAGAATTTCTCTGATGAGCAACTCCAGTTTTACATGCAGAATCTGCCAGCTGAGTTTGCTCGCTATAGTGAACAGCAAAAGAGCGATTATTTAGCTCTCAATGCTGGTCTGGTGGCCATGAATCTTGTTCTGGCTCTGACTGACCAAGGTATCGGATCTAACATTATCTTAGGTTTCGATAAATCAAAGGTTAATGAGGTTTTGGAAATTGATGAGCGTTTCCGTCCAGAACTCTTGATTACTGTTGGTTATACTGATGAAAAACTAGAACCTAGTTATCGTTTGCCAGTTGATGAAATCATTGAGAAACGTTGATATAGTTATATTTACGATTTAATCCATAGTTTTATCGATTTAAATCGAATTGGAAATTGGGGTAAAATAATGACAATTGATTTTAAAGCAGAAGTTGAAAAACGAAGAGAAGATCTCTTAGCTGACCTGTTCAGTCTTTTGGAAATCAACTCAGAACGAGATGATTCCAAAGCTGATAATGAACATCCTTTTGGACCTGGACCTGTTCAAGCTCTGCATAAGTTTTTAGAGATCGCTGAGCGTGATGGCTATGAAACAAAGAATGTGGACAATTATGCTGGTCACTTTACTTTTGGTGAGGGTACTGAAGAACTTGGGATTTTTGCCCACATGGATGTAGTCCCTGCCGGGAGTGGCTGGAATACAGATCCTTACAAACCTGAAATTATTGATGGTAAGCTTTATGCGCGTGGTTCGTCTGATGATAAAGGGCCAACCATGGCTTGTTACTACGGTTTGAAAATCATCAAAGACTTGGGCTTGCCAGTATCGAAGCGCGTGCGCTTTGTGGTGGGGACAGACGAGGAATCAGGTTGGCAAGACATGGACTATTATTTCAAGCATGTTGGTTTGCCTGAGCCAGACTTTGGTTTCTCACCAGATGCAGAATTTCCAATCATTAATGGTGAAAAAGGGAATATCACAGAATATCTCCACTTTGGTAACAGTAATGATGGCAGCTTTAAACTAAAGAGCTTCACTGGCGGACTTCGTGAGAATATGGTGCCAGAATCAGCGACAGCTATTTTTACATCAGCAGTTGATGCAGCGGAATTGGATAAGAAATTACAAGACTTTGCTGCTGCTCACAAGGTTTCAGCTAGTCTGAGAGAAAATGGCGACGCTCTTGAAGTGACAGTCATTGGGAAATCAGCTCATGGTTCTACACCAGAGGATGGTATCAACGGAGCAACCTATCTAGCTCTCTTCCTCAACCAATTTGACTTTGCTGGTGACGCCAAGGCTTATCTGGAAGTTGCAGCTCAAGTTCTGCACGAGGACTTTGCAGGTGAGAAGTTAGGAATTGCTTATACAGATGCTAAAATGGGTGCTCTCAGCATGAATGCTGGTGTTTTCCATTTTGACAGTGCCAAGGCTGACAATACCATTGCTCTGAACATCCGTTACCCTCAAGGTACTGATCCGAAAACAATTCAGGCCGGTCTTGAAAAAGTTACTGGTGTTGTGTCTGTGAGTTTGTCTGAGCATGGATATACTCCGCACTATGTTCCAGCAGATGATGAGTTGGTAGCAACTCTTTTGAGTGTTTATGAAAAGCAAACAGGTCTCAAAGGACATGAGCAAGTCATTGGTGGTGGAACCTTTGGCCGTCTTTTGAAGCGCGGTGTGGCTTTTGGTGCTATGTTCCCAGACTATGTCAACACCATGCACCAAGCCAACGAATTTACTGATGTAGAAGACCTTTTCCGTGCTGCGGCCATTTACGCGGAGGCTATCTACGAGCTAATCAAATAAAAAAGAAGAACTCGTTTGGCCTTGCTGGATGAGTTTCTTTTCAAGGAGCTGTCATGCAAACAATAGAGGATATTGCCAAGACCATCATGGCTGATTCAGAAAATCAAGAATTTACGGAGCAGGGAATCAAGCCACTCTTTGCGGCACCTAAGAATGCTCGGATTAACATTGTTGGTCAAGCGCCGGGGCTGAAAACTCAGCAGGCAGGGCTTTACTGGAAGGACAAGAGTGGTGACCGGCTGAGAGAATGGCTGGGTGTCGATGAAGAGACTTTTTATCATTCTGGATACTTTGCGGTTTTGCCCATGGATTTTTATTTTCCGGGGCATGGGAAGTCTGGAGATTTACCACCTCGTAAGGGCTTTGCCGAAAGGTGGCATCAGCCGATTTTAGAGCTTTTGCCAGATATTGAGCTGACCATTTTGATTGGTCAGTATGCACAGAAATATTATCTGCATCAAAAAGGAAATATCAAGCTGACCGAGACGGTTCAGCATTATCAAGACTACCTGCCTGACTTTTTTCCTTTGGTTCACCCATCGCCCCGCAACCAAATCTGGATGGCTAAAAATCCTTGGTTTGAGGCTGAAGTGGTGCCAGAATTGCAAGCGTTGGTGCAAAAGATTATTCATCAATAAAGGAGAAAACTATGGATGCTTATCAACAAGTAGCTAACAAGTTGCAAGAGTTGGGGATCGCCTTTGATGTGGTGGAGCACCCACCTGCATTTACGACAGAGCAGGCAGATAGCTATATTGAAGGCATGGAAGGTGTTCGGACTAAGTCCATGTTTTTGACCAACAGGAAGAAAACTCAGTATTATCTTCTAATTATGGATGACAAGAAACGATTGGATATGGATGACTTTAAAGTTCAAGTGGGAGCCGATCGGATTCGCATGGCCTCATTGGAATCCTTGGCTGAGAAAATGAACCTACCAGCCGGAACGGTTTCACCTTTTGGTTTGCTCAATAATGAGGAGAAGGACATTCAAGTTTATTTTGATAAAGAGATTATCAACGAAGAACGCATGACTTTCCATCCTAATACTAATGAAAAGACCATCTTTATCTCTACACAGGATTTGTTCAAATTTTTGCAAGATTTGGGCTACTCTTACCAAGTCCTGGATCTTTAACTAACTGTTTTGCTGTGATAGAGGAGTACTATCCAGCTGCTCTCTCAGATTGTCAAACCGAGCGTCTTGTCCCTCTATCTTGATCTTGGATGAAGGACATATCCAGCAAAGTGCTTCCCTCAGAAGATTCTCCAACAGCCGGCTGATAATTTTGTCAAAGTTAAGTTTGATTTTCAGAAGTATCTAACTGATTTTTGAAAAGTCTAAGCTTAGAATGCTAAACTTTGTAGAAAGCGAGGTGATTCTATGGAAACGATGAAGGCTATAGTCATTTACGAAGCGGGTGGGCCAGAAAAGCTTCTGCTGGAAGAAAGACCGATTCCAGAACTTCAAAAAGGCTGGACATTGGTCAGGGTCAGAGGGTTTGGGATTAACCGATCGGAGATTTTTACTCGTGAGGGTTTATCGCCTAGTGTCACCTTTCCTCGAATTTTAGGCATTGAGTGTGTTGGTCAAGTGGCTGAGACGACTCGGCCTGATTTAGAGGTTGGTCAAAAAGTGGTTTCCATTATGGGTGAAATGGGGCGAGCTTTTGACGGTTCTTATGCTGAGTATGTCCTCCTGCCGAACGACCAAATTTATACAGTCGAGACCAACCTGACCTGGACAGAGTTGGCTGCAGTGCCAGAGACTTATTATACTGCTCTAGGCTCTATGAAAAATCTATGCATTGAGCCCAATGACAAGATTTTAGTCCGAGCTGCTACTAGCGGTGTCGGTTTGGCCTTTGCTAGATTGGTTAAGGCGCAGTTTCCAGACACACATATTGTGGGCTCGGTCAGTAGCGGATCCAAACAATTTCTGCTCAAACACCAAGCCTACGACGATATCATCATAGACCAGGATGGCCGACTGGAAACAGAGGATAAGTTTGATAAAATCCTTGAGTTGGTTGGTCCAGCAACTATCAAGGATTCTTTTGACCATATCGCTGAGGGGGGGATTATCTGTGTGACCGGACTCTTGGGAGGTCAGTGGGAGCTGGATGATTTCAACCCAATCGAAGAAATCAAAAACAACAGTTTTCTGACAAGTTTCCACTCAGCTCATGTGAGCCAAGACTTGATGGATGAATTATTTAATTACATTGACCGCTATCAGGTCAATGTTACACCAAGGCGTGTCTTTTCCCTAGAGCAAGTGCCCAAAGCTCATGCTTTTATAGAGGGGACGGCAGGTTTTGGAAAAATTGTGATTATGAATGAATAGGAGAAAAATGATGCAAAAAATTAGTGCGAAAGATTTATATGACAAATTGCAGGCAGAAGAACTGCAGTTGATTGATGTCCGCGAGGTGGACGAATTTACAGCTGGACATGTCTCTGGAGCTCTGAATCTGCCTCTCAGCAGCTTGCCGGAGAATTATGGGCAATTAGATAAACAAATCCCCTACCATATCATCTGCCAAAAAGGCGGCCGCTCAGCGCGTGCCTGCGAATTTTTGGAAGCCAAGGGTTACCAAGTAACCAATGTCGAAGGAGGAGTGGAAGCTTTTCCTGCTAAATTGACGTTATGACAAGCGATTAAGAAGAGCAAATGCCGGAATAGATTGAATTTCCGGCCCTTTTTTTGTATACTATAGTAGTATAATAATTTATAGATAGGAGATATTTTATGTCAAAACAAGATTGGCTTGAATATTTTGAGGCCGTTAATGGACGATCGGCTACAGAGGAAGAAATTGCCCAAGCATTGGCAGCTGGGGAATTTGTTGAGGCTGAACAGGTAAGTGCGGAGCAAGCGCCTAGTCAAGCTAGCCCAGCTTCATCAAGCTTTGAACAGTCTCAACAAGAAGCTCAACCACAAAACTTTGCTCAGCCACAAAACTTCCAACAGCCTTTTGCTCAGCAGGCCTCTCAACAATATCAAGAAGTTCCTCAGCAACAAGCAAATCCAAATCAATTTGCTAATCAGGGACAAGCTTATCAGCAACAAGGATTTCAGCAAGCGACCCCCTTTACTGGACAGCCTCAGTCTTCTGGTCCGCAAGCTTATCAGAACAACCAGCAGCAAGGACAGTTCAATTCACAAGTACCTCAACAAGGACCGCAGGCTTATTACAGTCAGCAGCCTCCTCAACCCAGCGAGTTTTCTAAAACAATGAAAGGTTTCTGGGCTTGGCTTGTTTCAGCTTGGAAATCACCGACATCTGAAGTTGAGAGCAGTAAGGTGAATGGCTACCTATCTCTAGGTTTGACAGTGTTCTTTTTTGCTATTGTCGCAAATTCCAACGTTTACAGTATCATCAATATGTTTAGGGTATACAGTCTTAGTTTGTATGATGTTGTTCCGTCTCTTAATTTCAAAGTCTTTTTTGTTTCCCTGATAGCAGCGGCTCTCTTCCTTTTTTCTATTATTTTAGGTGGTTTTGTTGTGAAGCGTTTGGTCTATCAGGATGGAAGTTTTACCTTTAATAAGGCTTTTGATTGGTACGGCCGACTGTATGCTATAGTTCTTCCGTTTATTGCTATTTCAGCTCTATTTGCTCTACTAGGAGTCATTCAATTGTCCCTTTTATTCACATGGATTGGAATTTTGTTAATTGGAGTTGGAGCGACCTTTGCTTTGATTTATTCCAAGACAAACAACTCTATGGATCCTTTTTATAAATATCTATTGGCCATTATTATCAATGGTGTGATTACAATTATCTTCTCTTTCATCGCTTTTTCTCTACTAGCTAGTATCGCAATGATGTAATAATTGGAGGAGATTTATGGCAACAAAAGAAAAATGGGTTGATCTCTTTGAAAAAGTAATTGGTCGAAAACCAACTGCAAGTGAGTTCCAAGCTGGCAAACAATCTAACTTTGATCCAAAAAAGATTAAGGAGATTGCAGGCGAAGTAGAGGAAGCAACCACAGAAACTTCGTCAGTAGAAAATACTACTGATGAAGCTTCTGAGAATCAAGATATTGTTCAGGAGACACCTTCTGAAGATTCTGTCACAGAAGAATCGGTTCAACTATCTTCCCAAGATGAGAAGCAAAGCTCATTTGAATCTAGTCAATATGAAGAACTTCGTAAGAATTGGCTGCAAGCTTTTGAAAATAATATTGGTCGAAAACCTACCAAAGAAGAATTTGCAGAAGCTAAGAGTCAAGGATTCTCTAACTTGCCTATTCGGTCTGAATTGCTCGACTCACAATTACCACAGAAGCCAGTAAAAAAGGCTAAAAAGAGAATATCCAAAAAGCAAGCAATCATGATTGGGGGTCCAACCCTTCTAGTTGCTGCTTTGATTGGAGCTTTCTTCTATCTAAACTCTATAACTGGGGTTAAAGTTGTTACAGACCATTTTGCAAAAGCAGTCTCTAGTAAAGACTTTGATGAAGTTGCAAGTCTTCTTTCTACTCAATCCGATAAGTGGACACGTGCTGAAGCAAGAGCTTTAGTTGAGCACCTAGAGAGCCAGGAGATTAATCTCGAAACTGAGCTAGATAACATTGTTGAGTCAAATGGCAAATCTGCTTATATCGATGACAACAATAATAAGATTTTAGGTGTTACTGAAAAGAGTAAGAAATTTGGTATTTTCCAGGAATATCAGATGGTTTCCTACCCAGTCAAAGTTAAAGTCAATACCAATTTGGATAATGCTACCATTAAACCTGGTGAGAAAAAAACTATTACTCTTAAGAAAAATACAGACACTGAATTGGGTGAATATCACTTTATCAAACAAGACTTTACACTCAAAGGTAAGACAGATGTTGGAGATGTAGAGAGTAAGGTTCAGCTTGATTTAGCTACGGCTAAAGATAATGAAATCAAACTGGATCTCAAGTCTGAAAAGAAACAGCTAAAAATTACGATGCCTTCTGAAACTTCAAAAGCAACAGATATTAAAATCGTTGTTAATGGTAAAGAAAGTGGTAGCAGTTTGACTCCTGAGTTGCAGCTTGTTCCTTATCAAGAGCTTGAAATTTATGCCAAGTTTACTTTCTCTGATACTACCTTTACTACCAATAAAGAGACAGTGATTGTGGAAGATGATACCACGAATGTGAAATTATCTCTTCCTAAGGAAGTGCTTTCTAAGATTAGAGAAAAGAACGAAGAAGCGAAAAAGGTTGAGGCTCAAAAGGCAAAAGTCTCTACTTTCCTTAATGACTACCGCAGTGCTGTTTTCAGCTCTGTTTCTAACAGAAGCAACAACTATTCTCAATACTACGATACCTCTAGTGCAGTATATCGAGAAATGGTTGAGTGGACCACTGGTGGTGGTGTTAAGAAAGCAAAAATTAACTATTATGAGCCAGGAGCTTTGGATATCCGCGAAATCAAGGAAGAAAATGGTTCCTATATCGTGACAACATATGAGGACTATACAGTCCACTATGTCGATAACACTCCAAATAGTGTAAATCGTAAAAATAAGACTTACTACTTGAAGCCTAGTGGGGATTCTTTTGTAATCTATAATCTTGAAGTTTCAGAAGGTTGATATTATGACAATGAAATACAGTAAACTAATTTTTCTTGCAGCATCTGTTCTTGTTCTAGGCGCGTGTTCGTCTGGTAAAGACACTACTGGAGATAGCTCTGATAAACAAGCGGCTAGCTCAACTAGTACAGTTAAGAAACAAGATGCTGAAAAAGATAAAAAGTCTAGCCAAGATACGACAACATCTTCAGATAGTGCTGATACTAAAAAGGAGCAAAATCACGAGGCCAAAACTCTTGATCAAAATGTTTCTTATAACGGCAGCTACTACAGTGTCAAAGGGAAATATGATGAGATTCTCGTTGTCAACAAACACTACCCTTTGTCAGCTTCCTATAATCCAGGTGAGAATGCGACTGCTAAAGCAGAATTGCTCAAACTGATTGCAGACATGCAGGCACAAGGCTATGCTATCAGCGACCAATACAGTGGCTTTCGCAGCTATGATACTCAGACAGAACTCTATCAAAACTATGTCAATCAGGATGGTAAGGCAGCTGCAGACCGCTATTCAGCTCGACCAGGCTACAGTGAGCACCAGACCGGCTTAGCTTTTGACTTGATTGATAAGAGTGGTAACCTCGTACAAGAAGCTGGAGCAAGTCAGTGGCTTCTAGAGAACGCCTATAAGTACGGTTTTATCGTTCGCTATCTAGAGGGTAAGGAAGGTTCAACTGGCTATATGCCTGAAAGTTGGCATCTGCGCTATATTGGTCAAGAAGCCAAGGAAATTGCTCAATCAGGCAAATCTTTAGAAGAATATTTCGGCATTACCGGTGGAGGCTATGAAGATCAGTAGTCACATCATCCATTAGAAGGAGGAAGAAAATGAAATTTTTTGTTACCAATCCCAATAATGATTTTGCAGAAACACCTGTTCAAGAAGAAGGCAGAATCATCCATCATCTGCATCTTGCTAAAGGAAAAGAAGTACCAGAGCACAGTGCTGATGCACTAGTAACAGTTGTTTGTTTGTCGGGAGATGTAAGCTTTTCTGCTGGAGAACAAACTGTGCGGCTAGTGGCAGGTTCCTTTTTGACGATGGAGCCCAATGAGCCACACAGCTTGGTCGGAGAGGAAGATAGCCACCTCTTGGTTATCAAACAACTCAAATATTAATAAATTCAAAATACTAGAAGCTGGAATAAATGCTTCTAGTATTTTTTACTACTTTTTAAGAACTATTCATTTCTGTAAATAAAAACCCATAAGGAAGGGATTCATAAACAGATTCTTTGATTCTTAAAACAAACTTAAGATAAGCTTAAAAAAGGCTTAAGATAAGCTTAAAATAAACTTAAATAAAAAATCGAAATGAGAGGGTGAGAAGCTTTTATAAATAAATAACAAAAATAATTTACACTATGTAAACCAAATTATAAACATTTTTCTATTATTTTGGTTCGTTAAAAAGAACATTTTATAGATTTTTAAAGCTAAAAAACAGAAAGATAAACAAAAAGACGAACTATAAAAAATTACCCATAAAAATAATTTACACCTTGTTAACTAAAATGCTTGCATTCAAAAATTTCTTGTGCTATAATTCGTCTTGAGGGTGAGATATGCATAAAAAAGTATTTTCAAGCATATTGACTTCTTTCTTTCTAAATCAAATGTTATAAAAACATTTATGTGCAACCTTTAATCAGGTGGATTCACTAACTAGTGATTCGTTTTTTTGCGTTTGATAATGATGGAGTAGTCAACTGTCAGCTGGCAGTATTTTCGTGAAATTCTTTTTTATGAAGTTGTGCACAAAAAATAAATTCCCCCCCCACAAAAAAATAAAGTGATGTTGGTCACTTTGGAGGTTTAATTAATATGAACAATCGTTTCAGACTCTTATCAAGATCTGTTGTAGCGGCTGCGGCTATTATTCCAGCAATTGCACTTGCGAATAATGCTCAGGCTCAAGATTATGGCTATAACTACTATCAACCAGGCTATAATTACTGGAATGGTGGTTACAACAATTATAACTATGGTTATAACAACTATAATTACCGTAACAGCCGCAACTACCGTTACAATAACTACAACTATGGTTACAACAATTATAACTATGGTTACAATAACTACAATTATAACTATGGTTACAATGGCTATAATTATGACTATGGTTATAATAACTATTATCCAGGCTATAACAACTGGAATTATAACTATAGCAACAACTACGGATATAATGGTTGGAATAACTACAACAATCTGGCAAATGATGAGAACTATATTTACTGGAATGGTAACCATTACTACCGTATGACAGATGGTTCTTACCGTATCTATCGTGATGGTGAGTGGAAGCCGCTGACAAATACTAACAATAACAGCACATCCAATAACAACCTGGAAAACGATCCACATTATCGTTATGAAAATGGTTATCATTACTATGTGTTGGATAATGGCGACTATTACTACTATCAAAATGGCAAGTGGGTATTTGTTAAGGATTCTACTGATAACTCTACTAATCCAACAACTCCAAGTCAGCCGGAAGAACCAAAACCAGAGGTACCAAGTGTTGATTTGCCGGAAAATCCTCCAATTAACGGTGCAGAAGGCGACCTCAATCCATTTGCTCCGAAACCAGAGCAACCAGCAGAACCAAAACCAGAAACTCCGACAAGACCTGCTGTGCCAGAGACTCCTGGCTTGGTAACAACTGATAAACCAAGCGAAGATCAAATCCCGCCATATGTTGAAAAACCAGCAGAAGGTCTGGAACACTTGACATGGGCACCAAATGGACGAGCTCCAAAAATCATCTACCCAACTGGAAAACCAGGTGACAAGGCTCTCGAGTCAGATCCTAACTATTACTTTGATGGTTCTACCCATTATTACCGTATACCATCTGATTCAGAAGCTAATGGATACTCTCCATATTGGAAATGGTTTGGTGACAAATGGAAACTGCAAGGCATGACTGATCCAAACGATCCAGCTCTTGATCCAAAACTTCACGAAAACACTGCTGATGATGAATACATGTACAGTGATAAAGACTCTAGCGTGAAATTGTACTCAACTAACCTAGTGACAACTGCTAAAGCAGGTCAACCGCTGCCATTCAAGAACGTTGAAGAGTTCAAAAACTACGTTATCGAAAAGATGAATCCTAAGTTCCTTGATAACGCAGGATGGGATGCCAAAGTTGAATGGGAAATCGAAGATCCAGAAATCTTTGAGAAAACCAAAGAAAACCCATATGCTAAGGATTATGTCTTGATTGCAAACCTTAAGAGTGGTGTTGAGGATAAGAAATACAGTGATGTAGAATTTGGTTATGTTAAGTTTGTTTACCGTGTTGAAGCAACAAACGATACAAACTATGACTATGTTTCAAAAGCTAAAGAAGCTTTCGCTAAAATCAATGAAGAGCGTAAAGCTCAAGGCTTGAAAGAGTTGACTTGGTCAGAAGACATTTATCAAAATCAAGCACTTCCAAAAGTAAATGAAATTTCACGTCAATACGATAGCTCAGGCTTTGTTGGACGTCGTGATGAAGATCCATCTGTTGTCGTTAAGAAATGGGCTAACAGCGGTCTGAGAGAATTGCTTCTTGATCCTAACGTAACTGAAGGTGCAGTAGCGACAGTTGTAGACGGAAACGGTGTTTACTACTGGGCTTACAGCTATAAATAATAAGAATAAGGAATTTTATTCTTAAACATCTGTGTTCTTAATCTTTGGTTGCATATAAACCACACTCCAAAAGTTAGATTTTAATCGTCTGACTTTTGGAGTTTTTTTGTTGAATTAACTAGGAAGCAAAAGTGGCGGTTGTGAACAGATTTTAAAGTTCAAAAAAGGCGAAAAGAAATTTTTGAGTACAAAAAAAGCACCGATTGGTGCTTATGATTATTTGAGACCGTATTTTTTGTTGAAACGATCCACACGTCCATCTGCTTGAGTGAACTTTTGACGTCCAGTGTAGAATGGGTGTGAGTCTGATGAAATTTCTACACGGATCAATGGGTAAGTTTCCCCCTCGAACTCAACTGTTTCGTTTGAACGCTTAGTTGAACCACTAAGGAACTGGTAGCCGGTAGAAGTGTCCATGAAGACAACTGGGCGGTATTCTGGATGAATATCTTTTCTCATTTTACAAAAATTTCCTTTCTGCCATGGTCTCTTTGCGAGCCATAGATTAGTTACTTTGATAGTTTATCAAATTCTGATTGATTTGACAAGACTTTTAGACTAATTTCTTACTTTTTTGCCAATTCTTTCATCTCGGTGTAGATTTGCTCTATTTCTTCTTTTGAAAATGCATTGGCTCCGCTGGCTAAGGGGTGTCCTCCGCCATGATGATTTTTAGCAATACCGTTGATAGGAATAACCTTGCTGCGCATGCGGACACGGTAGTGACCATCTGGCTGCTCAACAAAGATAGCCCACAGACCGACATCTTCAATTCGTCCAGGTGCTCCGACAATGGCCGCAGTATCAGCATCGGTTAGTTGATAGGCTTGTAAAACTTTCTGAGGCAGAATGACCCGCGCAGCTCCATTTTCATCTATTTCCAATTGCTCATATACATAGCCCTGCAGTTTAGCTACTTGGCGGCTGATAGAGTCCATTTTTCGGGACAAGGCTGATAAGTCGAAATCATATTGACGCAACTTGGCAGCTACTTCGAATGTGCGGGCGCTAGTAGAAGGATAAAGGAAGCGGCCGGTGTCACCAATGATACCAGCATAGAGGAGTTCTGCAGCTTCCTTGCTCAAGTCTAAGCCATTTTCAAAGGCAAAGAGAGCAATCATCTCACTGGCACTGCTGGAGCTTGTATCAACTAGAGAAATATCTCCGTAAACCTCATCATCAGGATGATGATCGATTTTGATGAGGAAATCGCCTGTCGTGTAGCGTTGGTCGTCAATGCGAGCTGTATTAGCGGTGTCACAGACGATGACTAGGGCCTCTTGGTATTCTTCGTCTGAGACTTTGTCCATTTGTGCTAGCCACATGAGATTGGGCTCATCGTAGCCTGTTACTTTTATTGTTTTTTCTGGGAAATGGTACTGAAGCAGCTTTTGCAGTCCGACCTGACTGCCAAGAGCATCGGGATCTGGACGCATATGGCGATGGATGATAATAGTATCGTATTCTTTGATTTTAGTTAAAATATCATGATAAAGAGTCATAAATAACCTCGTCAACTTTCTTTACCCATTGTAGCATAAGAGTTTTTATTTTTAAAATAAAAAAGATATGATATAATGAGAGCAGATTAGAATTTGGAGGAAACTATGACCTTAGCAAAAATTGTTTTTGCCAGCATGACTGGAAACACCGAGGAAATTGCTGATATTGTGGCGGATAAGCTAAGAGATTTGAATGTAGAAGTTGAAGTGGACGAGTGCACCACTGTCGATGCAGAAGATTTCTTGGAAGCAGATATTGCGATTGTAGCGACCTATACTTATGGTGATGGTGAGCTGCCGGATGAAATGATGGACTTCTACGAAGACTTGTCTGGTTTGGATTTATCTGGCAAGGTCTACGGAGTGGTCGGTTCGGGCGATACTTTCTATGACGAATTCTGCAAGGCTGTTGATGACTTTGATGCTGCCTTTGCTGCTACAGGAGCGGTTAAGGGGGCAGAAAGTGTTAAGGTGGATCTATCTGCGGAAGATGATGATATTGCACGCTTGGAAGCTTTTGCGGAAGGCTTGGTTAATAAAGTTTAAAGTGATAGATAGATGAAACGGCTGCGGCCGTTTTTGTTTTGCGAAAGTGTTATTTTCTGACAATTCTCATGATTAGGAGTATAATATAGGTAAGCGCTATCCATCAGATAAAGGAGGAGTTCCTATGAAAGAACGCGACTATGCTTTTGGCTTTCATGATGATGTCAAGCCGCTCTTTTCGACTGGTAAAGGCCTGACAGAAGAAGTTGTTCGAGAAATCTCAGAAATCAAGAATGAGCCCCGGTGGATGCTGGACTATCGTCTGCGCTCCTTGGAACTCTTTCATAAACTGCTAATGCCCGACTTTGGCCCGGATTTGTCAGGGATTCGCTTTGATGATGTTATCTACTATCAGAAGCTAAGCGGAGATCGGGCTCGCAGTTGGGATGAAGTTCCAGAAGAGATTAAGAAAACCTTTGACCGCTTGGGAATTCCAGAAGCCGAGAAGCGCTTTCTATCTGGAGCTGTGGCTCAGTATGAATCTGAAGTGGTTTACCACAATATGAAGGAAGAGTTTGCCAAGCTGGGGATTATCTTCACCGATACGGATACGGCTGTTCAGGAATATCCGGACTTGGTCAAGCAGTATTTTGGTACTGTGATTTCAAATGCTGAGCATAAATTTTCTGCGCTTAATAGTGCGGTTTGGTCTGGCGGAACCTTTATCTATGTGCCCAAGAACGTCCAGTGCCAAGTTCCTGTTCAGACCTATTTTCGAATCAATGGTGAAAATGCCGGCCAGTTTGAGCGCTCCTTGATGATTATTGAGGAGGGCGGTTCTATACAGTACATTGAGGGCTGTACAGCACCGACCTATACAAGCAATAGTCTTCATGCTGCAAATGTCGAAATCATTGTCAAAAAGGATGCCTTTTTCCGCTATACAACCATTCAAAACTGGTCGGACAATGTCTATAATCTTGTAACGGAGCGGGGGATTGTTGAGGAGGGTGGCACCTTAGAGTGGATTGATGGGAACTTAGGCAGTAAGGTCAATATGAAATATCCTTGTAGCATTCTTAATGGCCGCAACGCAAGAACTTCTGTTCTCTCTATGTCCTTTGCCAACTATGGCCAGCACTTGGATGCGGGCTGCAAGGTCTTTCATAATGCTCCTAAGACATCCAGTACCTTGATTTCTAAATCAGTGGCCAAGGATGGTGGAAAGACAGACTATCGTGGTCAGGTTCGCTTTGGGAAGAATAGCGCTGGCTCCAAATCTCATATCGAGTGCGATACCATTCTGATGGATGGTGAATCCAGTTCTGACACCATTCCTTTTAATGAAATCCATAATTCCAATGTCGCGCTAGAGCATGAAGCCAAGGTTTCCAAAGTGTCTGAAGATCAGCTCTACTATCTCATGAGTCGAGGCATCAGCGAAGAAGAAGCCACAGCTATGATTATCAACGGATTTATGGAACCCATTACTAAGGAACTTCCAATGGAATACGCCGTCGAACTCAACCAACTCATTAATATGAGTATGGAAGGCTCAGTTGGTTAAAAAAGTCCATTGGACCTTTTTAATCTGCGGATAAAAACTCGCTTCTGCGAGTTCTCCTTAATCCAAGGTCAGGAGGACTGTTTTAGGTTGCGGATAAGCACTCGGTTAAGCGAGTGCTCTTTAATAAGGTTCGGGGAACTTTTTTAATCTATAGATGGGAGTTGTTTTAGGTTGCAGATAAAGACTCGCCCTTGCGAGTTCCCTTTAATCAAGGTCCATTGGACCTTTTTATTTAGGATTAACTAGAAAATTTTACTATTTTTTGATATGATAGATAGAATATAAGGAGGAATGAGATGACGTTAGAAGAAATCAGACAGGAAATTGATCAAGTGGATGATGCAATTGTTGACTTGCTGGAGCAACGCATGAATCTGGTCGACCAAGTCGTGGCTTTAAAAAAATTAACAGGTACGGCTGTCTTGGATAGTAAGAGAGAAGATGTGATTTTCGCCAGAGTGGCGGATAAGGTTGAAAAAAAAGACTACAAGGAAACTGTTGTTGCGACCTTTTCTGACATTTTAAAACGTTCGCGTGAATTTCAGAATAAAAATATCTAATGAAAGAAGTACAGAACTCGATAGCTGTGGCTTTATCTGCGATGGTAGGCGGCTGGCTACGTTACCAAGTAGCGCTCTTATCAGTTTTTGCTGATTCATTTCCGCTGGCTACCTTACTGGTCAATTATTTGGGAACTTTTTTGCTGGTCTATATTATCAAGGGCTATCTTAGCAGTAAAGTTAAGTCCCAGCGTCTAATTCTAGCGCTTTCGACCGGTTTTTGTGGAGGTTTGACGACTTTTTCTGGTCTTCTGCTAGACAGTATCAAACTAGCAGATTCAGGACGTTATACGGAGCTTCTTATCTATCTAGTTTTAAGTGTAGGTGGTGGCCTTGCAATCGCCTTATGGGCTGGAAAGCAGGTGAAGGCATGATGTGGGCGATGTTAATCTGCTGTGGCGCTGGTGCTCTTGTGCGTTATGTTTTTTCCAAGGTCAATAGCAGGGCATCTCTGCCGATTGGGACTTTGGTGGCAAACCTTCTAGGTGCTTTTCTCATTGGATATTTTTATAATCATATCGAAGACAAGCAGGTTTATGTCATTTTAGCAACAGGCTTCTGTGGTGGCCTGACGACTTTTTCCACCTTGAATGATGAGCTGGCAGAGCTCTTTTCGGAGCGAAAGAAATTTGTTTTCTATTTGGCTCTGACATACATACTCGGATTTTTAGCGATTCTTTCGGGAATTTTCATTTAAACATCTTTACATTTTTAGAAATTTTGATATAATATAGTTTGTGCCTAATGGAAGCACAAAAAACGGCTAATCCGCTGCGGTCTTGAACCTTAAGATTAGTAAGATAGGAGTAGAAAAAATGAATCCATTAATCCAAAGTTTGACTGAAGGTCAACTTCGTACTGACATCCCTGCATTCCGTCCTGGTGACACTGTCCGCGTTCACGCGAAAGTTGTCGAAGGAAGTCGCGAACGTATCCAGATCTTTGAAGGTGTGGTTATCGCTCGTAAAGGTGCTGGTATCTCAGAAACTTACACCGTTCGTAAAATCTCTAACGGTATCGGTGTTGAACGTACTTTCCCAATCCACACTCCACGTGTTGATAAGATTGAAGTCGTTCGTTACGGTAAAGTCCGTCGTGCTAAATTGTACTACCTTCGTGCATTGCAAGGTAAGGCAGCGCGTATCAAAGAAATTCGCCGTTAATCTTAGAAAGACTCTGTCGTTGGGCAGAGTTTTTCTCTAAGTCCCCTTAGTTCAATGGATATAACAACTCCCTCCTAAGGAGTAGTTGCTGGTTCGATTCCGGCAGGGGACATGGATTTGAAAAACTACGTTGACAAACGTAGTTTTTTTCTGTGTTTAAATAAAAAATCTTTAAAATAAATTGTTTTTAAGAAATAGGAGCACAATAGGGTTATTATAGTAAATAAAAAAGCACCGAATCGGTGCGCACTTTTTCAAGTTGAATACGGACTGGGCTTAAAAACCACTGCCTTATTTTAACTTGCTGTGTTGTTTCGAATAGTTCCAACAAAATAATTATATAATATTTTTCTTTAAATGTAAACGTTTTTGTGTTAAAATATTGACATAAAAAAACAAATTTATAAAAGGGGATTTTTATGAAGAAACCATATTCAATAGGACTTGATATAGGAACAAATAGCGTTGGATGGGCTGTAGTAACTGATGATTATAAAGTTCCTGCTAAGAAAATGAGAGTTTTCGGGGATACAGATAGAAGTCATATTAAGAAAAATTTATTAGGCGCCTTATTATTTGACGATGGAAATACTGCAGAGAGTAGACGTCTAAAACGAACAGCTCGTCGGCGCTATACTCGCCGACGCAACCGTATTCTTTATCTTCAAGAAATTTTTACAGAATCAATGAATGAAATAGATGAAAGCTTCTTCCATCGACTAGATGACTCCTTTTTAGTTCCTGAGGATAAGAGACGAAGTAAATACCCTATTTTTGCTACCTTAGCAGAAGAAAAAGAATATCACAAGAAATTTCCAACTATCTATCATTTGAGAAAGCAACTTGCGGATTCGAAAGAAAAAACTGACTTGCGTTTAATCTATCTGGCATTAGCTCATATGATTAAATACCGTGGACATTTTTTATACGAAGAATCTTTCGATATTAAAAACAATGATATCCAAAAAATCTTTAATGAATTTGTAACCACGTACGACAGCACTTTTGAAGGAAGTTCTCTCAGTGAACAAAAAGCGCAAGTCGAAGCAATATTTACTGATAAGATTAGTAAATCCGCTAAAAAAGATCATGTACTGAAACTCTTCTCTAATGAAAAATCTACTGGATTATTTTCAGAATTTCTCAAGTTGATTGTAGGGAATCAAGCTGATTTTAAGAAACATTTTGATTTAGAAGAAAAATCTCCACTACAATTCTCTAAAGATACCTATGATGAGGATTTGGAAAACTTACTCGGACAAATTGGGGATGGTTTTGCAGACCTTTTCCTAGTTGCTAAAAAACTCTATGACGCCATTCTTCTATCAGGAATCTTAACTGTTACAGATCCTTCAACCAAGGCTCCACTATCAGCCTCTATGATTGAGCGCTATGAAAACCACCAAGAAGACTTAGCAGCTTTAAAACAATTCATCAAAAACAATCTTCCAGTAAAATATGATGAAGTTTTTTCTGACCAATCTAAAGATGGGTATGCTGGGTATATCGATGGCAAGACCACTCAAGAAGCATTTTACAAATATATCAAAAATCTTCTCTCTAAATTCGAAGGAGCAGATTATTTTCTTGATAAAATTGAACGTGAAGATTTTTTGAGAAAACAGTGCACCTTTGATAATGGTTCTATTCCTCATCAAATTCATCTTCAAGAAATGAATGTCATTCTCCGTCGACAAGGAGAACATTATCCATTTCTGAAGGAAAACAAAGAAAAGATAGAGAAAATCTTAACCTTCCGTATTCCTTACTACGTTGGCCCGTTGGCTCGTGACAATCGTGATTTTTCTTGGCTTACTCGAAACTCGGACGAGCAAATCAGACCTTGGAATTTTGAAGAAGTTGTTGATAAGGCAAGATCTGCCGAAGACTTCATTCACAGAATGACTAACTATGACTTGTATTTACCAGAGGAAAAAGTTCTACCTAAGCACAGCCTATTATACGAAATATTTGCTGTCTATAATGAATTAACAAAAGTAAAATTTATTGCAGAAGGATTGAGAGATTATCAATTTCTTGATAGTGGGCAGAAGAAGCAAATTGTCAATCAATTATTCAAAGAGAAAAGAAAAGTAACTGAAAATGATCTCATTCATTATCTACACAATGTTGATGGTTACGATGGAATCGAACTAAAAGGAATTGAAAAACAATTTAACGCTAGTCTATCTACTTATCATGATTTACTCAAAATTATCAGAGATAAAGAATTTATGGATGATCCTAAAAATGAAGCGATTCTTGAAAATATAGTTCATACTCTCACAATATTTGAAGATCGTGAGATGATTAAGCAACGCCTTGCTCAATATGACTCCATCTTTGATGAAAAAGTGATTAAATCACTGACTCGTCGACATTATACTGGTTGGGGAAAACTCTCTGCCAAGCTGATTAATGGTATCTGTGATAAAAAAACTAGCAAAACGATTCTTGATTATCTGGTTGATGATGGTTATAACAATCGTAACTTTATGCAGTTGATCAATGATGACGGACTATCCTTCAAAGAAATTATCCAAAAAGCACAAGTAGTTGGTAAAACAGATGATGTGAAGCAAGTTGTCCAAGAACTTCCAGGCAGTCCTGCTATCAAAAAAGGAATTTTACAAAGTATCAAGATTGTTGATGAACTTGTCAAGGTTATGGGCTATGCTCCTGAGTCGATTGTGATTGAAATGGCACGAGAAAATCAGACAACTACCAGAGGGAAAAAGAATTCCCAACAAAGATATAAACGCATTGAAGATGCACTAAAAAATTTAGCACCTGGGCTTGATTCAAATATATTAAAAGAAAATCCTACAGATAATATTCAACTTCAAAATGACCGTCTCTTCCTTTACTATCTCCAAAATGGGAAGGATATGTATACAGGGGAAGCCCTTGAAATCAACCAACTAAGCAACTATGATATTGATCACATCATTCCACAGGCCTTTATAAAGGATGATTCGATCGATAACCGTGTCTTGACTAGTTCAAAGGATAATCGTGGTAAATCCGATAATGTTCCAAGTTTAGAGGTTGTTCAAAAAAGAAAAGCTTTTTGGCAACAATTGTTGGATTCCAAATTGATTTCAGAACGTAAATTTAATAATTTAACCAAAGCTGAACGAGGTGGACTAGATGAGCGTGATAAAGTTGGCTTTATCAGACGCCAACTAGTTGAAACGCGGCAAATCACAAAAAATGTTGCACAGATTTTGGATGCCCGTTTCAATACAGAAGTGAATGAGAAGAAGCAGAAAATTCGTACCGTCAAAATCATCACTTTGAAATCCAATCTAGTTTCCAACTTCCGTAAAGAATTTGGGTTATACAAGGTGCGGGAAATCAATGACTACCACCATGCGCATGATGCCTACTTAAATGCGGTGGTGGCTAAGGCTATCCTTAAGAAATATCCTAAACTAGAGCCTGAATTCGTCTATGGTGACTATCAAAAGTACGACCTTAAGAAATACATCTCAAGATTCAAACCCTCTAAAGAAATTGAAAAAGCAACTGAGAAGTATTTCTTTTACTCAAACTTGTTGAACTTTTTTAAAGAAGAAGTGCATTACGCAGACGGAGCTATCGTAAAAAGAGAGAATATCGAATACTCCAAGGATACGGGAGAAATCGCTTGGAATAAGGAAAAAGATTTCGCAACAATCAAAAAAGTACTTTCCTACCCACAGGTGAATATTGTGAAGAAAATAGAGATTCAGACACATGGTCTAGATAGAGGTAAACCTAAAGGCTTGTTCAATTCTAATCCATCTCCTAAACCATCAGAAGATAGCAAAGAAAATCTTGTTCCTATTAAACAGGGGCTTGATCCACGAAAATACGGTGGTTACGCTGGTATTTCTAACTCATATGCGGTCTTAGTTAAAGCTATTATTGAAAAAGGAGCGAAAAAACAACAAAAGACAATTCTTGAGTTTCAAGGTATCTCTATTTTAGATAAAATTAACTTTGAAAATAACAAAGAAAAATATCTTCTTGAAAAAGGATATATAAAACTTCTATCAACTATTACTTTACCTAAATATAGTTTATTTGAGTTTCCTGATGGTACAAGAAGAAGACTAGCAAGTATTCTATCGACAAACAATAAACGAGGAGAAATTCATAAAGGTAATGAATTGGTCATTCCCGAAAAGTATACAACTCTTTTATATCATGCTAAGAATGTTAATAAAACACTCGAACCAGAGCACTTAGAGTATGTTGAGAAACATAGGGATGAGTTTGCTAAACTTTTAGAATATGTACTTGATTTTAACGAAAAGTATGTTGGGGCGTTAAAAAATGGAGAGAGAATCCGGCAAGCTTTTACAGATTGGGAAACAGCAGATATCAAAGAATTGTGTTTCAGCTTCATTGGTCCAGAAAATAGTAAAAATGCTGGTTTATTCGAATTGACATCACAAGGAAGCGCCTCTGACTTCGAATTCTTGGGAGTAAAAATTCCACGATATAGGGACTATACACCTTCATCACTCCTCAACGCTACCCTCATCCACCAATCCATCACTGGTCTTTATGAGACTCGGATTGACTTAAGCAAACTGGGAGAAGACTAATGGGATGGAGGACCGTTGTTGTCAATACACACTCTAAGCTCTCCTACAAGAACAATCACTTGATCTTTAAAGATGCCTCTCGGACAGAGTTGATTCACCTGTCCGAGGTGGACATCCTTCTTTTGGAGACGACGGATATCGTTCTCTCCACCATGCTGATTAAACGTTTGGTGGATGAAAATATTCTGGTCATCTTTTGTGATGATAAACGCTTGCCAACTGCATACTTAATGCCCTACTACGGTCGGCACGATTCCAGTCTGCAACTCTCTCGGCAAATTGCTTGGAATGAAGATGTAAAGGCGGAAATCTGGACAACCATCATTGCACAAAAAATTCTCAATCAGGCTTTTTATCTAGGGAGTTGTGGTTTTCTGGAAAAGAGTCAGTCCGTCATCGATCTCTATCATGGATTGGATTTATTTGATCCTAGTAACCGCGAAGGGCACGCAGCTCGGATTTATTTTAACACCTTGTTTGGAAATGATTTTAGCCGTGAACAAGATAATGATGTCAATGCTGCCTTGGACTATGGTTACACCTTAATTTTGAGTATGTTTGCGCGTGAAATTGTCTTGTCTGGTTGTATGACTCAGTTTGGATTGAAACATGCTAATCAGTTTAATCAATTCAACCTCGCTAGCGATATTATGGAGCCTTTCCGTCCGATTATTGACAGAATCGTCTATGAAAATCGAAACAGTTCTTTTGTCAAAATCAAACAAGAACTTTTCACTATTTTCTCAGATACCTTTCACTACAATGGCAAAGATATGTACCTGTCCAATATCGTCAGTGACTATACTAAGAAAGTCATCCAGGCTCTCAATCAACCGGAGAAAGGAGTTCCTGAGTTTAGGATATGAGTTATCGATATATGCGTATGATTTTAATGTTTGATATGCCCGTTGATACCGCAGAGGAACGCAAGGCCTATCGGAAATTTCGCAAGTTCCTCATAGATGAAGGATTTATCATGCACCAATTCTCTATCTATAGCAAGCTCTTGCTCAACAACTCTGCTAATAACGCCATGATTGAGCGACTCAAGACTCATAATCCTAAAAAAGGAAACATTACTCTCTTAACCGTTACAGAAAAGCAGTTTTCTCGCATGATTTACTTAAATGGCGAGCGAAATACCAGCGTAGCAAACTCCGACGCACGTTTAGTTTTTCTAGGAGAGGAGCCTGGAGATGAAGATTAATTTCCCATTATTGGATGAACCATTGGCTATTGAAAATGCAACCTTTTTAGTCCTGGAAGACCAACTTACCTTTTCAACTATCGTCAAGCAGTTCTACCAATATTCTACTGATGATGGGGACTTGAAGTTATTTGATAGAAATCTAAAATCTCTGAAAGAGTCTGAGTTACTGGTAATAACGGATGTCTTAGGATACAATCTCAACTCCTCTTCTATGCTCAAGCTGATACATGCTGATTTAGAAAATCAACTCAATGACAAACCAGAAGTCAAGTCCATGATTGAAAAGCTGGTTGCTACGATTACAGAATTGTTGGCATTTGAGTGTTTGGAAAACGAGTTAGACCTAGAGTATGATGAAATCACCATTCTAGAGTTAATCGATGCACTTGGTGTCAAAGTCGAAACTCTAAGTGATACACTTTTTGAAAAGATGCTAGAAATTGTCCAGGTTTTTAAATATCTTTCTAAAAAGAAACTTCTTGTTTTCATCAATGTATCCGCCTATCTATCAAAGGATGAGTTAGTAAATTTGATCGAGTATATACAACTCAATCAACTAAGAGTCTTATTTGTCGAACCTCGAAAAGTCTATGATTTCCCTCAGTATGTGCTGGATCAAGACTATTTCTTGAACCCTGAAAATATGGTATAATAAGAGTAACAATTGGAACCTGACGAGCTGAAGTCTGGCTGAGACGAATGGCGCGATTACGAAATTTCGTGAGAAAAAATTTTTTACGA